>JAIKYF010000108.1 GCA_024683495.1 Bacilli bacterium | reverse complement strand
ATGAGCAGCGAATTCGTCCCTGAATACAAACTCGGCCTCTTCGCCTATGAGTCTCTCTATAAGGCTGATAGCAGCGATTACCACGCCGACAACAAGTACAGAATCACCCCGGGGCTTGCCAAAGACGCCGACAAGACTTCCACCGCCGACCCCACCCAAGTCTTAGATGACACCGGTGAGACTGTCTATGACTTCTTCGACGACATGGGCATCGGCTCCATCCCATTCGGAGCCGCCGTCGCTCTTCTCGATCACGCCAATGACATCAAAGATTTCAACAACGCGACCGTCAACGATGGCAACAACGCCTTCTATCCACGTAACGTTCTCTTCAACAAATACTTCAACAAGAGAAATATCTGCGTCATTACTCCAAACGCCATCATGAGTAATGCCAATTCCACCAACGCCGCCACCGCCGCGGCTGCCGCCACCGCTGGTGATACCGTCGTGGGCGGAACAGTCACCTCCCAAGACTACGATGGCGCCTACTCCAGCGATTACGGAGCCCTCCCAGGCTTCTCGGTCGATACCACCAATATCCTCCCGCAATTCGCTAACAACGTCTTAACCGACGAAACCGGAAACATTGTCCTCGCGGTCAGAGCCATGTCCAGTGGCTACCAAGGCATCCACTTCATCGTCGTTCAAAGAAGCGGCTTAAGCCTCTATGGCAGCAAACTCGACGAAACGACCAACCAATACGTTGACTTAGACTCGGCCGAAGAAGATCCTTCAGTCGCCACCTTGTCTGAATATTGGACCACTTACACCCCAACTTCCGGCAACTACCCAACCTACACCGATGACGAAGGCAACAAGGCCAACAAGACCACCTACGTCAACCTCAACAAACAGTTAACCTCTGATATCAGCGCCCGTGCTTCTGGCTTAGCCGGCGTCATCAAGAGCTATAACTCCAACCTCGACACCTACCACTTCGAGTGGCTCGTCGAGAATAACAAAGTCACCTTCGCCGACGAACAACTCGAAGCTGACATGAAGAGCTACTGCTCCACCAAGAGATCGAACACCGTCGATAGCGCCTTCGATACTTGGAAAGATAACTGGAAGAGCTACGCCGAAGCCCTTGAGGTCCAGGAGCAATCCCGTGACATCACTTGGGAAGCCGCCGATGGCCGTGGAACCACTGGCAATGGCGATGGCTTAGGCTGGTTATTGCCAGAATCCGTCGTCGCTGGATTCAACGATCCAAGCGTCAGAGAAAACAACGCCCTTTGGGAAAAAGGAGGTGCTTGCTATTATGAAGACTAATTTCAAGAAAACCTTGCTCGGTTTGGCGGCCTTAGCCGCTGGCGCCGGCGTCATGAGTGCCTGCTCCACCATCGAGAGCAAACTCCCAAGCGAGCTCTATGACCAAAAGCTTGTCTCCTTCGAGGATGGCAAGAACGACATCTATAACAACAAACTCGGCAACATCTATGATGCCATCGTCAATTCTGGCGACACCAACTCCGCGCGCGTACTTAATAACATCTTATATATGTACGCCGAGGCCACTTACGCCCCCTTCTTTGGGGAAGGCGGTCTCCATGAGGCGATCGATGCGCATATCGATGGCGATGACACCAAACTCAACGCCATCCTTGCCGAATATCCCATCTATGAAGGCAAAGCCTATAAGGCCGAAACCATTCATCTTGGATTCATCAACAAAATCCATGAGGCCTTCCATGGCTACGTCAATAACTCTTCCTATCAGGTCCGTGAGCACTTCAAAGAAGAACTCTTCTATGATGCCCAGCTCAAGAACTACTACGACTTAGAGACCGAAGAGAGCTATGGCAAAGTTCCTTATAACCAGGATGCCGAAATCCGTGATGGCGCCTTCCGTCTTTCCGAGGATTACCCCGAAGTCGAAAGCGCTGGCATGTATTTAGATGGCCAAGGCACCACGAGAAACGCTTACTTCTTAGACATCTTCGGTGTCTATGAAGATTACATCAATAGAGCCCTTCTCCCTGACATCTATAGAAGCGAGCTCGTCTCCAACTATCTCCAGTTAGAGAACACTTCGCAGCTTATGATGACTCCTGCCCGTCATATCGATTACATCTCCTTAAGCGACAACGCCGCTTATCCAAATGCCGTCCAGGATTTGATGAAAGCCTATTGCGACAAGGTCATCAACGCCGCTGGCGTCGATGCCGAGAAGTTCGGCTTCACCTTCCTCGCCGACCTTTATAAAGGCACCACTGCCCGCTACTATGATGGCGGTGAGATGGAAGCCATGATGAATTCCATCTATGACGCCGCTGGCTGGACCATCGGCGGCACCATCGACATCGTTGGTTATGGCACCGTGGCCTTCACTAAGCAATCGACCTTAGGCACCTATGCCGAAAACTATTCCAAATTGACCGACAACCGTATCACCGACGATTCCTCCATCAGAAGTGACTTCACCTCTAACGGCACCTACACCGTCGAAACCGGCTTAGCCATCAAATATGGCACCCTCCTTGCTGACTCCAGCAAGACCAACACCGGTTGGTACACCTCTTCAAGCAACCTCTCCGGCCTCTCCAGCAAACTCTCAACCCGTTTGTTCCAGGTCCAGGTCGCCAACGAAGTCGGCGTCCCCGATGCCAACCTCTTATATGGCAAGTACATCAATGGCCTCTACTATATGATGCCAACTTCCTATGAGACCGGCGCCGAGAACCCCTTCCTCGTCTATGATGGAGGTTCCTGGTACATCTGCCGCGTCGATGCCGCCAGCAAATACGCCAAACTCGCTTCCGAAGGCGAAGGTTCCTACACTGACGAAGAAGCCGAGCATATCATCAATATCATCGGCCACTCCCTTGCCAGCAACGAGACCTTCAAGACCTCCGCTAACAAGTACTACGTCGATGCCATGGCAGCCGTCTACCATGACTCCTACGTCTACGATTACTTCAAGAACACCTTCCCTGATCTTTTCAAGTAAACGCTAGAAAAACCTTAAGGCGCCCAGCCGGGCGCCTTTTGTTTCACAATTTTTCTACTCGTTTCTTCATCTTTCCCTAAATGCGATATAATCTACTTAGAGGCTAAACACACATGAAAGATATTTTTTGCAGAATCATCGAAGGGGAAATCCCTTCCAACAAAGTCTATGAAGACGACGATGTCATCGCCATCTTAGACATCTCCCAATTGACCAAGGGCCATACCTTAGTCATCCCGAAAGAGCATTATGATAACATGCTCTCCTGCCCAAAGGAGCTCCTCCACAAAGTCATCGATGTGGCCCAAAGAATCGGCCAGGCTTGCGTGAGCGTCTTAGGCGCCAAAGGAGTCAACATCCTCACTAACGTCAATGAGATCGCCGGCCAAAGCGTCCCTCATTTCCATGTCCATGTCATCCCCCGTTACGTCGCGGGCGAAGGAGGCTTTCAACTAACGATGAAACCCCAGGACATTAGCGACCTCAATCTTCCGATGCTAGCAGAGGAAATCAAAAAGGAAATCAAATAATAATCCTAACTTAAAAGGCGGGTTTGAAGTGAGACCCGCCTTTTAATTTATTTAAGTTCACTCAAATAAACCGGTTAGGATTATTACTTTTTCTTATATTTTGGATAATAGAAGCAGCGATTATCCATCGGCATGACTCTTGCGGTCCATTCGCCAGGCTCAACCCCTTCATAAGCCTTATTGAGGGTTTCCATTTTGGCATCGAAGTCGTCGATCATCGATAAGGCGAGGGCTTCTCTAGTGGAGGGGAGAGCGGCCGCGCCGAATTCCCTTTGCCCATGGTGAGATAAGACCATGTGCTCTAATAGAAGAGGGATTTCCCCGTCGATATTGAGTTCTTCGGCAACTTGTCTAATCTCGGCCGAAAGAAGGCAAATATGGCCGATTAGGCGGCCTTCAAGAGTATATTTGGTGGCAATGGGCCCGCTTAATTCCTCAACCTTGCCTAAATCATGGATCAAAGCCCCGCCGACGAGGATATCGTGGTCTAAAGAGGGATAGATTTTGCATAAGGCTTCGGCGTCTAATGCCATGGTGATTGAATGATACAAGAGCCCCGAGGCGAAAGCGTGATGGTTTTTGACCGCGGCTGGGTGATCATAGTATTTGTCTTGATGCTTTTCGATGAGGGCAGAGACGATTCTCTTGATGTCCGCATTTTCGATGGAGGAAAGCAAACGGTTGAAGGTTTGGGTTAGCTCATCTTTCGGGATCGGGGAAGATTGGACGAAGTCGGAAGCGGTGAATTCGTAGTCTTCCATCTTTCTTCCTCCGATGATCTTCATTTGGAGTTTCCCTTGATAGGAAAGGACTTCCCCAGAGATCTCGACGACATTCCCGACGGCGAAGATCTCCTCATCGTCATAGCCGACTTCCCATTTCTTGCAATCGAGGGAGCCGGTGGAATCTTGAAGGGTCAAGTTTAGATAAGGACGTCCGGCGTTAGAGACGCAGCGGGCGAATGAGGTAACTAAATAAGGGACTTTGGCGAGACGGTCTCCGTCTCTTAATTCGATGATTTTAAACATTTTCTTCCTCCATAATCATATTGATATCCTCTCTAGAGAAGCCATGTCTAGCTAGATAGAGATAGATTTTTTCTCGTTGTTCGTAATCGTTAGGGGCCAAAGGATATTTGCGGAGAGCCTGCAGATAGATTCTCCTTAGATATTCTTGCTTTTCTTTTTTGTCTTCTTTGATGTTATCGGCGATGGAATTGGCCGTCTCCATAGAGAAACCTCTTCTAAGAAGGGAGAGATAGATTTTCTCTTTCTTCTTCGTAAGGGGGAGATGCTTATATTGCTTGGATAATCTTTCGGCATATATAGAGGCATTTTCTTCTTCGGGGGAGAAAGATAGATTATCCAAGATCTCTTGCTTGACCCCATGCTTAGAAGATAAGGCATCGAGGATATATTTCTTCCCATAGAGTTGGGCTTCTTTCTCTTCGATGAAGATCTTGGCGAATTCCTCATCGTCGAGGAATCTCTCTTTCCTTAATCTTGAGAGTATCTCTTTGATGGCTTTCTCCTCCACTTTGCGGGCTTCCAATTTGACGTAGACATCGTGGATGGAGTAGCTGCCAGAAGAGACTAATTTCAAAGCATATTCGAAACTTGAATGGTTTTTGACGAGCTTCTCTAAGTGCTTAATTTCTAAATCCGTGAGGGATTTGCCAGGGAAAAGAGGCATTTCGGAGTAGGCATCGGGATTTAGAATAAGGAAGGTTCCATCATCAAAAGAAAGGATGGGATTGCCTTTCTTATCGTATTTAATTTCCTTGATGAGCTTACCAGTTCTTTTTGATGGCACGGCGATAGACCTCCATGGCGGATTGATAGAATCTCTCCAAGGAATAAGGCTCAAGGGTCTTTTCGGCATTGGAGATGATGGCGGAGCGTTGGTTGGGGGTGAGATTCATCACGGTTTCGAGTTTGTTGACGAGATCTCTTTCGTCAAGGAAGAAGAAACCGTTTTTCCCATCGTTGATGGTCCCAAGGAGATTATCGTCATAACGGGCCAAGACGGGGATGTCTGAGGCCATGGCCTCCATGAAGGTCAGGCCTTGGGTCTCGGTGATGGAGGCCGAGATGAAGGCGTTCCCTAATTGATAATAATATGGGGTCTCAATCGGATCGACCGAGCCCGTGAAGACGACGTTTTTGCTCACCCCTAAGGATTCAGCATATTCCTCGAGCTCCTTTAAGGCCGGGCCGGCCCCGACCACCATGAACTTGAAGTCGACTTCTGGGTGCTTAGCGATGAATAAGGAAGCCCCTTTGATGCACAAATCGACGCTCTTTTCCTTGGCTAAGCGACCTAAGGAAAGAAGGACGAAGGTTTTGTCGGTGATGCCGTATTTCCTCTTCAAATCGGCGATTTTATTGGGGTTGAGGTTCCCCTTCTTATATTTGGAGAAATCGATGCCGGTTGGGATGACATTGAGATATTGGTCGACTCCGATGTTTCTCATATATTCTTTGATTTTGGCGGAGGGGGTGATGAATTCATCGGAGGTTTTGGCTTTGAAACGGACGTACCATCTGACGATGGTTTTGGCCGCGCGGTCAAAGATTTTGCCTCTTGTGGCGTAGTGGGTGTAATCCTCATACATCGTGTGATAGGTATAGACGACGGCCGAGGAGAGTTGCTTAGCCGCGATGAAGCCGAATTGGCCAATGCCTCCATCCATTTGGATGTGGATGACTTCCGGACGGAATTTCTTGAGGAAATCCATCGCCTCTTTGTTGTAGAATCCCGCCAAACGGTAGTCGTAGGACTTCATCTTGAGACCGGGGATTTTCAGGACCCCATCGCTATATTCGAGGGTATCTCCCGAATGGTTGGTAGTGACGACGACGACTTCCTCGCCATGGTCTTTAAGGGTATGGAAAAGATTGCCAGTCGAGGTGGCAACCCCGTTGATCTCAGGTGGGAATGTGTCAGAAAACAAAGCGATTCTCATAACTAATCCGCATCAAAGGAATCCCAATTGGTGGTCTTTTCGCTTCCTTTGTCCTGTCCTTTCTTTTTGTAGCGGCCCCCGCCACTTCTCTTTGTTGGCTTAAAGCCAGGGATGGTGTCATCGCCAGTCTCTTGGCCCCAGGCCGAAAGGGATTGAAGCCTCTTTTGGATCTCTTTCCTCGAGAGTTGCTTGGTCTCATAAAGGGTATCGACCTGCCGACGGCGTTCATCATAGGTCTCAAGCTGAAGATTGACGAAGGTCTGACGGTTGGCGTAATGGATTTCCTGACCGCTCCGCGAATGATATAAAGCCGCGACGAAACCGGAGACCACGACCACTAAGTGGTAGGTGGCGACACGCCAGATAATCTGGGCCGCGGCCACATTGGCGGAAGCGCTGTGGGAGACGATTAAGCCACTGCTGGTCATAACCTGGGTCTCCACGAAGAAGCCCTGGAACATAATGGAGAAGAATAATTCCGAGACACC
>JAIKYF010000066.1 GCA_024683495.1 Bacilli bacterium | reverse complement strand
CCGCCTAAGGACCAACGGTGAGCTCTATGACATCATCCGTCTTGATCACTTCAGAGCCTTTGATACCTATTGGGAGATCCCAGCCTCTTGCCCAACCGCCATCGATGGAAGATGGGTCGAGGCCCCAGGCTATAAACTCTTCGATATCTTCTTCCATAGAGACGACAACCCCGAGATCATCGCCGAGGATTTAGGCGACCTCCGTCCAGAAGTTTTGACCTTAAGAGACCACTATAACTTCCCAGGCATGAACGTCGTCGAATTCACCTTCATCGAAGATGTCAGAAACGGGAAGCCTGGCTACAACAACGAGAATTCCGTCGTCTATCTAGGCACTCACGATAACGACACGATGAAAGGCTTCTTTGACGCGATGACTCCCGAAGAGCAGAAGGAGTGGCTCGATTTACTCGAGAACCGCTGCCAATATAAAGAAGGCACCGTGGTCGATAGAATGCTTCGCTTCATCATGTCCAAACCCGCCAAATACGCCATCCTCGCCGTCCAGGATATCTTGGGCATCGGCAAAGAAGGCCGCATCAATGTCCCTGGCATCATCGACGATGTCAACTGGACTTGGAGGCTCGAGGACTATAAAGCCCTCAAGGAGCGTCTCCCCTTCTTAAAGAAACTCAATGAGGAATATGGCCGCTAAAAACAAAAAAGTCGGCATCGTTTCCCTCGGCTGCGCCAAAAATCTCGTCGATAGTGAGATGATTTTGGCGACCTTCCGCGACACCGATTATGAGATAACCTCCTCCCCCTCGGAGGCTGATATCATCATCGTCAATACCTGCGGATTCATCGAGGCGGCGAAAAAGGAGGCCATCGAAACCATTCTCGAGATGGCCCATTACAATAATTCCAAGCTAGTGGTCACGGGCTGCTTTGTCGAACGCAATCTCGAGGAACTAAAAGAAGAGATCCCCGAAGTCGATTTATGGATCCCCATCAACCAATATGGGGAACTCCATACGAAAATCGAGAAAATGCTCAACGATGGGACCAAACTCCATAAGATGGACCCCCTCCAAAGAGTGGTCTCCACCCCCGATTACTGCGCTTATCTAAGGATCTCCGAAGGCTGCAACAACTTCTGCGCCTTCTGCGCGATCCCTTATATCAGAGGAAGATTCGTCTCCCGTCCCTACGAGGAAATCTTAGAGGAAGCCAGACTCTTGAAGGAGAAGGGGATCAAGGAAATCTCCCTCATCTCCCAGGATACGACCTATTATGGGAGAGACTTCCCCGATAAGAAACCCAATATCCTTGATTTGCTAAAAGCCCTTGATGAGATGGGTTTCTATTCCATCAGGCTCTTATATCTATATCCCGATGAAATCAGTGACGAATTGATCGATTTCATTGGCAAATCCCGCTCAATCGCCCATTATTTCGATATCCCAATCCAATGCGCCTCCGACCATCTTCTCAAGCTCATGAGAAGACATGGAACCGCCGAAGGGATGAAAGAACTCTTTAGGAAAATCAAAGAGAAGATGCCCGAAGCCATCTTGAGGACCACCCTTATCTCTGGTTTCCCGGGCGAGAATCTGAAAGACCAAAAAGAAACCATCGAGTTCCTTAATGAGCTTAAGTTCGATCATCTCGGGGTCTTCGCTTACTCTAGGGAAGAAGGCACCTTGGCCTATAACTACCCCCATCAAGTCAGGCAATCCACCAAAGAAAGAAGAAGGGCCGAGATCATGGAGCTTCAGCGCCATATCTCCTATCATCAGAACAAAACGCGGATTGGCTTAGAGATGGAAGGATTGGTCACCGGATATGATAAAACCCGGGACTTATATACCCTTAGGAGCTATTGGAATGCCCCCGATGACATTGATGGAAACATCTATTTCAAGAGCAAGAGAACCCTTTATCTGGGGGATGTTGTCAAAGTCAAAATCACAGATGCCTATATCTATGATTTGCTCGGCGAGATCATTGAATAGTTGCCATTTCACCCGCCTTGTTTAGAGGCGGGTTTTTTCTACTTATTAAATTATTTAGAGATTACATATTTAGTCTATATAAAATTAACGTTATGAGATGCATTGTTTTAGTATGATTGTAAAAGAAAATTATTCAAAAGTTTTGCCCATTTTAGACTAAAAAATGCTAAAATATCGTTACTAGGAGGGAACATATGGACGCCTTAGAATGCATTAGTGGAAGAATGAGTATGAGGAAATTTGCGCCTCATGAAATGAGCCAAGAGGAGATTCATGCGATATTGAAAGCCGGGATGGAAGCTCCAAGCGCGATGAATAGAAGACCATATGAATTAATCGTCAATACCGACAACGCTTTTTGGGTGGAGATGAAGAAAGAAAAACCAACCTGCGAGATCATCGCAACCTCCTCATTATCGATCGTGGTGGTTGGAGACGAGAACAAAAACCCAACCCATGAATTTCTGATCGAAGATTGCTCAGTGGTGGCCGAGAATATGCTGTTGGCCGCAAAAGCCCTTGGATATGACTCCTTATGGGCTGGAGTCAAATTCGATAGCGAGTTCTATCTTTCCTTGATTGATAGATTCAATCTCCCAAATGGATTCATGCCTATTGCCGTCTTATGCTTCGGCAAGGCCGGCAGCAATAAAACCCAAGTCGATCGTTACGAAGAAAAGAAAGTCCATTGGGGGAAATTCTAATTATCACCTCGGATAAAAGCGCTCAGCCAATGAGTTGGGCGTTTTTTTCTTTAAATATAAATCCGAAGGGGATTTGCAATGAATTTTAATTATTTATTTACCATATAGGAAATAACGTTATTGTAAGGAAACTTTGATTTAAATAAACTTTATTTAATATAGGAGACAAAAATGGATGATTCTTTGAAAACCTTCTTCGATGATTATGAGCGCATAGAATATTCTGAGTTGCTGGCAAGAGGAAAAATCTATATTCATGATATCTTTGATAATCTCGCAAAAGATGGCACCAAAGATAGTGATTCCCTCATAGTCAGCGTCGGTTTATATGGATTCTTCATTTATCAGGGAGAAGGAGTGGACGAGAAAACATATAAGCTTTTTAAAGATCTTTTCGGCCTAGATATTCCAAGAGGGGATTTCAACGCCCTGATGGAGAGTGTCTCTGATGATGAATCGATAGATAAAACCAAAGAGTTCATCAACTCTCTTGATATTGAAAAAAGGAACCCCATTTTCTCGTTGGGGTTGACTGTTTTCGCTTTAAAAGGAAAAGTAACGCCCTTCGAGAGAGATTTGCTGAAATCGATTTTGGATGCCGATTTATAATCATATTACGTAATTGATAAGGGAGAAAAGATAATACAATTGATCCAAGAATTCGAAAACGCCTCTAAGGAAGACAGACTCAAAATGGCTTATGAATGCATCGATCTCACTTTTGCATATCTGACGGAGAATGGTGTTGACGAGAATGATGCGGTCAACACAATCTTAAATATCATCTCCTATACCATCGGAGTCGATAGGGAATTGAATAAAGAAGAATGTGAGCTTTCAAGGCCATAATTCCAGATCTTACCCAAGAACAATTCATGGGTTTGCTAGCGAATAGCAGGAGAGAAGGACGAGAAGAGGAGATTGACGATTTGGTTGATTCCATGCCGTATGAAGTGAAACGGGCTCTATGCTTTTTGGTGATGACTTTTATGTCTGCGGATGGCTTTTTAAGCGAAGAGGAAAAAGGCCTCTTCATAAAG
>JAIKYF010000031.1 GCA_024683495.1 Bacilli bacterium | reverse complement strand
TGCGGCCCTTATAATCAAGAGTCAAGCGTGCGGCATCGGTTGAGGCATAGTCAACCCAAGCTGGTAAGGTGGATTCTTCGCTGACGGAAGTCGCTTCGGAGCTGTTTTCGCTCGAAGCCTGGGATGAGGCGGCTGGGGTGGTTCCACCGCCACAGGCGGCTAAACCCAAGCCACCGAAGGCGAGGATTCCGAGTAATAATTTCTTAGTGCTTTGCTTCATAGGGTACCTCCTAGTTCAAAACGAGTTTGGTCTGAGCAATCGCATCAGTGAAGGCAGTCGTGACATCTTTCTTATCGGTAAGGACGAGCTTGATGATGCCTTCGCATTGATCACGAAGTTCGGCAGAGCCGGGGAAAATAGCAGTGTTGAGATAGTTGCCATCGATATCGTCGATTAAAACCTTGGCGGCATCGGAATAGATGGTCTTCTCTTTCAAGAATTCCTGATAGGCCGAGGAAGTCACGGCGCTATATCTGACAGGGAAATAACCTTCCGAACCATAGACGCACTGCATGACGTTGATGGCGGGGTTGGTGATGAATTTTGCGAATTGCCAGGCATATTTCATTCTGAGGTCATTTTCCGCATCGGATTTGCCAGGATTTCTAAGGAAGGTAAGGGTTGGGCCTTGGGTGACATATAAAGGATTATCGTTAGAGGCTGGGACTTTGCAAACGCCGACGTGGAAAGAGCCACCGGTGACGTTATTGTAGCCAGCACCACCACTTGATCCGACGGTGAAGATGCACTTGCCATCGGTGAAAGCCGTAGAGCCATATCCGCCATCGACACCCTTGGTGTTGAGGTTGCCTCTATCATATTGGGCTTTGATCTCGGAGACCATTTCTTCGGCCTCAGCACGGGCCTCGCCGGTCTCAAAGTCAATTTTTCCCTTGCCGTCATTGCCAATCGAGGAATAAGGAATCTCATTCTGGAACATCTTGGAAATGAAGAGATTGGAATCGGAATCGTAGAAGAATGGACGCTCAATGGTATTGAGGACTTTATCTTTATTCTCTCTAGCGACATCGCAGATCTCAAAGAGTTCATCCCAAGTCATGTTGGCAATGAATTCTTCGATGGCATCGTCAGATTCGATTTCTGGCTTATAGATCTTCATCGCATTCTTGACAGCCTCGACATTATAGAATAAGACTTCCGATGACTTCATGAAGGGCATCGAATAGGTGCCCGCTTTAACATATTGGGTGCCTTCTTCGATGAAAGCTTCATAGAAGTCATCGTAGCCATACGTAGCAGTTCCCGATTTATCGCCCAATTCCTCTTGTTTGCCAAAGCCGATTTCCGCATCTTTGAAATAGTCTTCAAGATTGTAGACATATTTGCCATCGGCGACGCGAAGATAATCGGCGACATGGTCAGGATAAGCAACCGCCATCGTCGGGGTTAAGCCGGTGTTGAACGATTTATTGACCTTGTCGAGGATATCGGAATATCCGCCTTGATATTCGATGTTGATGGTCAAATTGACGCCATCACGTTCCTTGATGATTCTAGAGAACTCAAGAGCGTTGTTTTGAAGCGCTTCGGTGTTGCCTTGACCGAAAGTGTGCCAGAACGAGAAGCTGACATCGCTAGATGGAGCAGCCGAACTGGAAGCTTCGGAAGAGGAGCTGCTGGCTGCGGGGGTGCTTCCACCGCCGCCGCAAGCAACTAAGCCAATAAGCATCGGAACAGCGAATATGAGGTGTTTGAACGATTTCATAGGGAAATCTCCTTTCGTGATAAGTGATTATTTGTTTTTGGTGGGGATTACATCGCCTTCAAGGTATTAGCTTTGGCGGTTTCGAAGAGTCCGTCGACTTTGTTGTCGTATTCATCAGTGCTGAGTTTAAGTAACTCGGTGACTAAGGACTTAACTTGGAGACGGGCTTCAGAGGAGCCTTTGAAGACTGGGCTGCTGAAGTAATCTTTGGTAACGTCACCAACATAGTGGGCGACTTCGGCGCCGAGCTTCTCTGAAGATCCGGCGGGCTTACCTTCAATGCTGGAATAAGCAATATATTCAGGGGAGGTATAGTTGCTGTATCTAATTGGAGAATAGCCGGTGTTGACGGCCCAGACTAAGGAGTTTTGAGCATTGGTGAAATATTTGTAGAAGAGCCAGGTGGCAAGTTCTCTATCGGCATCACCGTGCTTTAAGATACAAACGGATGGGCCTTGGTTGATGACTTTGGCATCACGTCCTTCAGCATGTGGGATTTTGGCAACGCCAGTTTCGAAGTCGGTAGAGATCTGATACTTGGTGCCACCGGTGGAACCGACGGTGAATAAGGCGGCTCTGGCGGTGAAGGCATAGTTGGTGTAGTTTCCTCCGACGCCTTGGGTGATGAAGTAGCCATCATTCTTGGCTTTGTTGAAGGTCTTCAAAACGCTCTTCATTCCATCGTTGACGAAATCAATGGAGCCCTTACCAGTCGAGGTGTCGACAGAGGTATAAGGATAGCCATATTGTTCGGCGAGAGTGATGAAGAGGTTATCATCGGAGTCATAGCCGAAGACAGCGCCAAAGTCATATCTAGAAGGATCGTAGATTCTCTTGGTCTCGTCGGTAATCGCCTCGTTATAAGCAACTAAGGCTGGGCAGAGTTTTCCGAATAGTACTTCCCAGGTTAAGTTGTTGAGGTATTCTTCGTTGATGGGGTTGCCATCGTTGATGGATGGGTCAATGCTAGAGAGGTCGAGGGTCAATAATTGCTTGTTATAGTAAAGAGCCTCGGTGGATTTAGCTAATGGGAGAGAATAGGTGCCGGCGATTGGATAGTTTTGGCCTTCTTCAATGAAGGTTTCAAGATAATCGGAATATTCATCATCGCTTAAGCCATAGACTGGATCATCAATGTATTTGTCGAGTTTGACGACCTTGTTGTACTGCATGACTTCCTGAACAGCATCGGGATATCCGAGGAACATATCAGGATAGTTATCGGCAGGGATGCCCTGGACAACAAGGTTCTTGACGGTGTCATAGTTACCTTCTTTTTTAGAATGGGTGACTTCGATGTTTGGATATTCCTTTTGGAATCCGGCGATGATGCCGTCAATGACATCGGTGTAGGATGAATTGGTCCAGAAGCTGATCTTGGTCTTTTCGCCCACTTCAGAGGACGAAGCGACAGAACTTTGCTCAGACGAGACGGCGGGTTCTGAAGAAGCTTCCTCCGAAGAGGCTTGGCTGCTGGAGGCGGCTGGGGTGGTTCCACCACCGCAGGACGCAAGCGCCATAAGGGCGGCTGGTGCTAGGATGAGTAATTTTTTGATTGACATGATTTTTCTCCTTAAAAAATTGTCTTATCTAATTTATATCAAAGCTATTGCTTAGATAACGATGTTTTAGCCTTTAATACCGGCGCGGCCGACGCCTCTCATAATGTATTTACGGAAGAAGATGAATAAGAGGAACAACGGGACGGTGACTAAGACGGTCGCAGCCATCTGATAGCCGTATTCGGTTTGGCCTGAGTCAACGTCGACGAAGGCGGATCCACGAAGACCATTGGAGATCAAACGGTAATCCGGGCTGTTGGTGACGAGGTTTGGCCAGACATAGGAGTTCCAAGTACCCATGAACTTCAAGATGGTTATGGAGATGAGGGTCGGGGCGGCTAACGGAACCATGACTCTCCAAAGGAAGGACCAGTCGGATTTTCCGTCAACTTTCGCTGCTAAATACAGTTCGTTAGGGATTTGCTTGAAATTTTGTCTTAATAAATAGATATAGAAGACCGAAGTGAGGAATGGGACGACCATCGCTAAATACGCTTGTAAGAGGGTCTGGCCTTCACCAATCCAACGGAAGGAGGCGACGGTGATGAAGTTAGAGATAACCATCATTTCGCCTGGAATCATCATCGTGGTCAAGAAGATCATGAAGACGCCTTCGCGGCCTTTGAATTTCAATCTCGCGAACGCGAAGGCCGCGAAGATCGTGGTGATCAAGGTACCCAAGGTCGAGAAGAAAGCAACGACGATGGTGTTCCACATATATCTACCGAAGTCGAAGACCTGGAAGACGTGGACGTAGTTGCTCCACATGACGATGGTGGGGAAGAAAGTCTGGGTTGAAGCCTGAATTTCGGTATTCTGCTTCAAGGAGGTGATAATCATCCAGTAGAACGGGAAGATGACGAGGGCCACCAAGGCGAGGATGAAGATGTAGGTAAGAGTAGTCGTGATGATCTTAGAGACTTTTTCGGCCTTCTTGATCGCATCGGTGGTCTGCCCTGCTTCCTCTAAGGAAATGACGATGTTGTCGTTGACGACGACATCTTTGAAGTCAATATACTTCTTGGGGGCTACCGCAGTTTTTGCAATTTCACTCATAAATACTTAAGCCTCCTTTCCTTAATAATGGACCCTCTTCTTCGAAGCCCAGAATTGAAGGGCTGTGAAGACAAGGATGATGACGAAGAGGAATACGGCGGCTGCCGCGGCAGCGGAGGTATTCGAGTTGAGGTTTTCGTAGATGTAGTAAACGATGGTTTCCATGTTCGGGTCACCCTTACCAGAGGTACCAGGACCGTTGAACAAGCCGACAACCGCGGTATATTCTTTGAAGGCTCCCATGAAGGAAGTGATCAAGATATAGAGGATTTGCGGGGAAAGAAGAGGAACGGTGATCTTCCATAAGACCTTGGCTTTGCTGCAAGAATCGATCTGCGCGGCTTGATAATATTGCTTATCGATGCCCTGTAAGCCAGAGAGGAAAATAAGAATCTTGAATGGAATTGAAGACCAAACGATGTAGATACATAATGGGATCATCGCCACATACTGGGTCGCGTTCTGGATCCAGTTCATGTTGAGTCCGAAGATGTAGTTGATAATACCCTTATCGTCGAAGATGACGGAGAAGACCATACCTACGGCAATCGCGTTAGTGACGTATGGCAAGAAGAAGAGGGTTTGCAAGGTTTTTTGGAACCATTTGATGGAGTTTAAGGCAACGGAGATGATTAAGGCCAAGAAGGTCGAAATCGGAACGGTGACGATAACTATAATAAATGTATTAGGTATCGCGTAACGCACGAAGTAGACTTCCATCGCCCCCGGATTATCCGCGGACTTGGATACCAAGCCGAGAATATAACCGAAGTTTCTCAAGGTTAAGCCATCGAAGGTGCCGGTCGCATATTGATAATTGGCGGTGAAGGCAATGAAGATGGTATTAACGAGAGGATAAATCAAGAAGACGGCGACAAGAATGATAACTGGGGCAAGATAGAGCCAGCCTTTCCAGTTATTTCTCGCGGCAACATCATCGATGCCGCGGACGCGGTATGGTTTATTTGATGCTTTCGGGGAAACTAAACGCACGACGGTCTTGCTTTCTTGATCATAGCCTTCGTCATAGACGGGGCGTTCATCAAGAAACATCGAGCTCGCCGAGAGTTCTTCTACCGCGACGGGTTTCCCTTTTTTGATTGAACTAGAGATTTCTTCCATTTGGGAGTCCTCTTATTCGGCCTTTCCTTCCGCAGCCTTTTCTTCTGCTACTTCTTCATCGCGGATACGCAACTCGGTTTCGCCGTCGAAAAGGAATATCTTATTAGGTTTGATGGCAAAGGAAATGTCTTTCTTGGAAACGGTCTCTTCCGAAGAAATGATCGCGCGGAAGCTTAACTTCATGCAGTTGATGTTCTGAGCGATGATGGAGATATCACGTCCAAGAACCTGGACGGATTCCATTTCGGCATGGAGAAGATTCTCACCCTCATCTTTGAGGATGAAACCTTCTGGACGGATGGCGACGAAGATCTTTCTATCGCCTAATTCGTTCTTGGTGGTCATGACGCAATCGTCGCCGATCATGACTTTCTTACCTTCGATGCGGCCACGGAAAACGTTGATTGGAGGAGTTCCTAAGAACTGGGCAACGAATAAGTTGGCAGGATCGTTATAGACTTTTTGAGGTGGATCAATCTGCTGCATGATACCAAGCTTCATGACGACGATCTCATCGGAGATGGACATCGCTTCTTCTTGGTCGTGGGTGACGAAGACGGTGGTAATGCCGGTTTCTTGCTGGATGCGGCGGATTTCTTCACGGGTTTGTAAACGTAAACGGGCGTCTAAGTTGGAAAGAGGTTCATCTAATAAGAGAACGCGTGGTTTCTTAACTAACGCACGGGCGATGGCGACACGCTGTTGCTGACCGCCGGATAATTGATTGGGCTTACGCTCGAGATATTCATCAACCTGGACGAGTTTCGCGGTTTCGATGACGATATCGCGTCTTTCTTCTTTGGTTAACTTACGGTGGGCAATGGCCTGAACGGTATCGATTTCCAAATCGGCCAAACCGAATTGCTCGCTCATTTCATCGATGATGGCTTGGGCGTCGACCTTATTGACGCGGACAAGTTTGAAATAGACTTTGGTATTCTTCTTATCGAAATAAAGTTTGAAGTCGGAGAACTTGACTTTCTTGCCTTTAAGATAGGAGGCAATTCCCTTTTGGAGTTCTTTATTGACGACTTGAGTAATGGTATAAGAAACGCTTTCGTAGGCGTGGCTGGCCTGACATTCGGCGATGCACGCTTCGAGGTTATTGCTTGGCATTAAAGCGATATTTGCCATCAATTCGTAGCCGATTGAGGTCTTGGCGATGGCGCAGCTTTCGGGTTTGCTGAATTTCTTGACGGCTTCTTGGAAGGCGGAAATGGTATTGTCGATCTCAGAGGTGTCGAAATTCTTGCCGAGCAAGCCTTTGAAGGCCACGCGGACGAGCTCGCCTTCGCCGACATTATTGACGGTCGCGCGAACGGTTGAATCGAATAAGGCGTCAGAAGTCTGCACTTCTTCTTCATTGACTAATTTGGCGTCAATGATCTTTGTGAAGTTCTCTTTGACCATGTCACGAACGTTAGGAGCGACGTTCTTGAGGACCAATTTCACGGTCAAAACCCCATTATTTTCAGTTAATGTGAGTTCATATTCCTTTTTATTAAGACCCGCTTTCTTCATGAGGGAGTTGGCGGCCTTTTCGATGCCTTGGACGATATCATCTTCTTTCATCTCATATTCATAGGTGAGAGTGAAATCGAAGAAAGTGACAAGAGGTACCTCAACCTTAAGGTTGGTGAGAGGGAACTCAATATTCTTGTAGATGGTCATGTGTGGGTAAAGGGCGTAGTTCTGGAAAACTAAGCCGATGCCACGTTTTTCTGGAGAGAGGTTGGTAACTTCTTGGTCGCCAAACCAAACTTCACCTGACGTTGGGACCTGAAGTCCGGAAATCATGTAAAGGGTCGTGGATTTACCACAGCCTGAAGGGCCTAATAAGCCGACAAGCTTTCCATCAGGGACTGTGAAGTCCATGTCTTTGACCGCGATGGTATCGCGGATGTTCTTCTTGGGATCACCAGGGAAGATTTTTGTGAGGTCTTTGATGCGGATTTCCATTTCCTTATCGCTCCTTTTAAAAATTTAATTAATGAGTTCCATCGTCAACGATGTCTTGGTCAAGCTTGAGTTTGCGGTTGCGTTTCCGCTTCATGTTATTCCTGACCGAAATGACGACATCTTTGATGAATAAACCTAAGAAGATCGCAGCGGCAACCGTGAAGATGATGACGAAGACATCTAACGGGTTGAACGAGACGACCGTGTTGTTCATCAGGCCCCAACGGAAGATGATGAAGCTGATGGACATGACGACTAAGCCGAATCCCGCGCCATTCTTGAGGGATGAGATCAAGAATTTCTTGTTGTTGACGCGTCTGAATTCGTCGTTCTTATAGCGGTTTTTGGAGTAGACATAATACCCGACGGCGGCCGCGGCATAGATAGCGACGTAAACGCCGGCGATGATAATGAGGATGATGCCGATATCGACAGGTTTGACGCCGGTATTGACGGATTTATCATATAAAACCACCGCGCCGAATCTGGTATCGACTTTCGATTTATTGATGGTCGATTCCTTGTTGCTGGAATTGATGGTTCTAAGGACCAAGCGGATGTTGAAACCGATAAGTTCGATCTTTTCAACGGTTTGGATGGAGAAGCCTTCGCCAACGGCGCTGTTCTCAAAGGAAAGGCCGAGAATGTTGCCTGTTTTCTTATCTAAGGTAACGAAATCATAGTTGGCTGGGGCATTAACGCGGATAACCTCTTCCTTGAGTTCATTATTAACTCTATAGGTAACGCGATATCTGGCGAGATTCAAAGCGACAAAGGAATAATTGACGTAATAGATTCCTTTTTCGATGTTCTCTCTATTTTGGATGTAGGAAGTAGGATTGGCTTTCTCGAAGATGCCCGGCTTAACATCGACATCAACGCCGAATTCGGTATAGCCCATGAAGGTCGAGATGGTTTTGATATTCATCGAAACGAATTCATCGATATTGAAGACCGTCTGGGCGGAAACAGAAGGTATCGCGCAATAAGGAATGGTGAGGTCTGGCAACCACTTTCCATCAACCTTGACAGCTTCGAAAACGTTATGGAAAAGCAAGGATCCGAGGTCGATATGCAAGCCTTTTTCAATAGGAATATCCACTGAGAAGGAGATGCTGATCGAGCCAACGGAAGAGCCGACCGCGTCGAATAAACGGCTGGTGGAATTGAGTGGGATGACATATTCGGCATCTGTGGTGACGAGGTTGTCGTTTTCATCAAGGATGTTATAGGTCATCGTGAGCGGACGATAGTATTCGCCTTCCTCATGGAAGCCAACCATGAAGTTTTCGCCAGAACCGAAGGCGTAGGAGCCGGTTGAGGATTGTTCGAGGATGCTGGTGACGGATTCTGGGGCTTCAACGTTATATTCGACGTTGGTAGAATCAGTCCACTTATCGTCCCAACCTTCTTTTTCTTCGCCTAAGCACTTGATTCCGATAGTTTCGGGAATACCCTTGAAAGCATCTTCGGCAATGGTCTCTATTTCGTCATGAATATAGATGTTGGCGATATTTTTCCACTTATCATCGGCGGTCGAAGAAGAATCGGCGCAGACATCGGAAACGATGCCGGAAACGTGAATGATGAAGTAGCCCTGAAGGGTGAGATATTTAGGGATGACGACATCGACATCCTTACTACGTTTTTGTTTGGTGCCCTTGATGCAATAGACTTCGCCTTCATAGATTGGAAGGTCGCCTAATGGGTTGCCTTCTTCATCGGTTGGAACTTTGGATTCCGATTCAGAAACGAAGGTAGGATCGTTGATTTTAACAAAAATGTTTCCATCTTGAGGCCTATTTTTGTACGTGATGACCTGAGAGGAAACAGAAAGTCCGAGAGATTGAGAAATACCGGTCGTAGTTGAAGAATTGACGCCAAAGAGGATTCTGTCGTCGTCAAGATAGGTTTCCTGACTGTAGTCAGTGCTAACCGTTGCCTCTTCAGCAACCACTGCCTCAGCAGCTTTCGCTTGCGGCGCGGCCGCGAACGAAAAAACGTGCGCCAAAAGGCACGAAGACGCTAAAATGCCCGTTAAGGCAAATGAGCGAATTAGATTTCCATGCTTCATCAGAAATTTCTTCCTTTCAAAATTGTGGACCGATTTTGTAATCTCAAATCAAAATTCCTTTAGATGATTATAAATAATCACCGAAATAAATACAACCTCACAACTGTCTCACAAAGAAGTCACAGAAGGGAAAAACATTTATTTACCCGAGGTATGAAAAAGCCTTTGTAAAGGGGAAAAGATAGATAAAAAGGGGAGACTAGGCCAAATTTATAGACCGCTGAAAACGAAAAATAAAAGAACAAAAAATTAAATTTTACATTTATAAAAATTTTTGAAGTTTCTCTGAAAAACAAAAAAGGCGTTTGAACGCCTTATTTGATGTTTGGTGATCCCTGAGGGACTCGAACCCGCGACCCGCTGATTAAGAGTCAGCTGCTCTACCAACTGAGCTAAGGGACCAGCGAGAGAAAGTTTACAACACAAGCAAGGGCTAATCAAGTAGTTTTTATTGTTTCGAATTTATGGACAATAAATTCATTTATTGATGAAGTTTAATATCCCCTTCACCTGCCGTAAAAGCCTCCAATTTCTCCATTTTCTTCAGGTATTCAAACTTATCGAGGTAAATGTCGCTATCAGAGGCATCGACTAAATAGATGCCAGAGACATAGTTGGCTAAGGTTTGGCGGTCTTTCCTCACAAAGAAGAACCCTAAAGAGACCCCAAACGGCACTAAAAATGCCACTGCCGAAGCCCAAAATTCCAAAAAGAATGAGAAAAAGTATTGCCCAAGATATCTTTTCCAACTCACCGAAAAACCATCCGCGGCCACATAGGCTAATTTAGTTAATTTCATGCCAAAAGTGACTTTGCCTCTTTTAAAAACGAGGGGAACGAGAAGATAAACCAGCATATGGGAGACGGAAACGGTGATTATCAACCCGATAACGTTGCTTAAAACGATCTTCAGACGGATTGAACGGTAATTCGCCTTCAATGACAAATGCGGAATGGCGTCGTCGTTATAGATGGACTGATAGGCTTCGTAATAGTTAATGTCATAGTCTGGATTGGTATAAATTCTCTCCCCAGTTTCAGAAAATAGTGCGCTTTTGCCATTGATTTTGAATTTTTGCTTCACTTCTACGTAGTGTTTCTCACCTTCGCCAGACATTTCCGAAGATAGGAAAACCGTGTAGAAATAAGTGAGATTGTTCTCGAAAGTATCGTTCTTCTCAAGATAGGTCATCTCTTTATTGCTCTCAAGATAGAAATCCAGTCTTTCCGGAGATTCGTCTGAGCCGACATAAAGTAAGGAACTCTTCAGCATTTCTCCCCGTTGAATCATAAGATTCTTATAGCCTGGGGAATTTTGAATGATGGTCAGGGTGAAGAAATAAAGACATATAGAAAGGATGACGACCGAAAAGAAATCAAATAATTTGGCCGCGAAGATCTTTCCGCGATGAGGAAGCGAATAATTGATATCCAGCGTTTCTTCACTCGATGACATTACGCTTTGCCTCCTGTTCTTCTTTTTCGCCTTCGTATAGTCCAGATGCCGCCTCACTTAATGTGGAATTCGTCTTCCTAAAGATAAAGCAACTGAAATACCCAATCAGCATAGCGGCCAATGAGAAAACGGCGATCCCTAAGAAAGAGACGTTCAAGAATAGAGGGGCCATCAATAAATCCACTCCACCTGAGCCATAGAAAACCAAAATGGTAACAGCCATACAAATTGGCATTTCGAGGAAATTAATCGCGGTTTTGCCCAGTAAATTATAAAATTTCGGGATATTTCCATCCCTTCTAATGACGGCGATCTTCATCACTTTGGCTGGGAGAGTCGCTTTTTCTTTCAAAGAAAGAGGGAAGACGAAGAAGGTCAAAACCGCCGCGGCAAGGTAAGCGGCCAATAATTCAGGGATTTTAATCCAATAAATTGAATCCCTAACGCCTAAATAATTCGAATAAGCGGTTTTGTAAGGGATGTAATGATTGCAAAAATCATCTATGGATGAACTTAAGCCGGTTTTATAGCCTTCCTTAACCTTGTTGAAGATCTCGCTTCCAAGGGAATAAGAAGAATCTCGATAATAATTGTCGATCTTCGTCGCAGCATCGAAAGTCAGATAATAATAACCATCACTTTTTTCATAAAATTCCGTGCAATTTGGCATTATTTCCAAATATTTTGAAGGTTCATTGGCTTGTCTAGCATCATCAAAGGAATCCAAATGAGAATTCGTAAAAGTATTGAGGTAATAGAAAAGCTGGTCGTTACTAGAGTTTGCCGCTTCGACTATGATGTAGATGCCAGATATCTCAGATTCCTTTTTGCCGTTCTTAAGCAAAGATGCCTTGACCGCTTTCTTAATCTGGAGATCGCTTTCTTCGTTTAAGGAGAGATAAGCGTTATCCTTCTTCGCCATTAATTTGGCCCCAAGAGCCATGGAATATAATTCATTCTGTAGCTCCCCTGCCCTTTTCGATTTCTCTTTATAGGCAGGCGTCGCGTTCCCGACGGCATCCGCGATCACAAACAAAAATATGGTGACTATTGCCAAGACAAGCAAATCCAAAAATTTAACGGCGAATTTCCGTCCTTTTTTAACCGGCAGCGAATTTTTGAACGGGGAATCAATAAACTGCATGAAAAAATGGTAAGAGTCCATTTTGACTTTGTCAAATAAGGAAAAAGGCGCACCCGAATGGATGCGCCTCTATTAAGCGATAATTAACGGACTTGTTCCGATTGATTCATGATGTCCCGGAAATAATCGGAATCGATTTTCCCAAAGAGGAACTTCAAGAACCCAAAGATAAGCGAGGCAATACCTAGCGCCCCAGTGATGCAACAGATGATGAATTCTGTGGTACCTGGGGTGAAGATCTTGACTTTCTTAGTGTTGAATCTAAAGGAAAGGACAAAGAAGATAATGGCGAGAATAACCAGGATTCCACCGACGACGAGGAAGGTCAAACCAAGTTCTTTCTTCTCTTCGCTTTTGTGGATCTGGTCATGGAGAATCGCCCGGAGCTCATGCTGTCCCGCTTCATTCATGTTGTCAAGATCGTTAAATCTTTGGCAGGCGGGGCAGATTTGCTCCTCATCTTCCATTTTGTTTCCGCAGTAAATACAACGCTTAACTTTTTTCATGGAACGAGGGATGGATAATTAGGCTAAGACCTCTCTGGCGGCATTGGTGAACGAAGTCTCGACGAGCGCGGTGATTTCTTCATCGGTGGTCGCGGTTCTGTCGTTCAAAACGGTGGTCAATAACTTACCAACGGCGGTTCTGCACTTGGCACTTTCGGCGAAGACTGGGGATAAGAAGTAATTGTTATTCTCAGCGTATTCGGAGTTCAAGGCTAAGCAAGCACCGGCATAGGCTTTGGTCTTGTCGCCATAAGAGCTAGCGGTAGTAACGCCGGCTTCATAAGCGGTTTTAAGGGACTTAACTTTCTCATTCTCGTAAGAAGAGGCACGAAGTGGGAAGTAAGTGGTGTTATAAGCGAGGTTCGCGCTGTTCTCGGAGTTGGTGAGATATTTGTAGAAGGTCAACGCAGCGTTATTCTCGGCTTCGCTCTTGTCAAAGAAGGCAAGGGATGGTCCCTGAGAGATAACTTCAGCATCGGTTAACGCAACGTCATCTTTCCAAGCGGGAACATGGTTGAAGTCGGCTTTGAATCCGCCATCGGCAGCGAAATAACGAGAACCGGTGGTCGAAGAGATGGTCATAAAGACGGTGCCTTCAGAGAACATATTCGAAGAATATTGATGGTATTGACGGGCAGCGTCAGTGATTGGGAGTTGGTTCTGAGTGCAGATCAAACCTTCGTTATTCCACTTTTTGAGTTGGACGACGAGACTCTTGGCATCGCTATTGTTGAATAAGACACGCTTGGCAGCGGTTTCGCCAGTGCCATCAGTGTAGTCGATGTCGGCATTCTTCAATAAGGAGATGAACATATTCTCAGCAGAATCCCAAACGAATGGGATGGAAGTGAAATATCCGTCGGCATCTCTTTGATTCTCAAAGAGGGTTGGGAAGTCGGCCTTAATCTTGCGGGCAACTTCAATCAATTGAGTCCAATTGTTTGGAACGGCATAGGCTTCCTTAGTGGCGACCGCGGTTGGGGCGGTATAGGTAACTTTGCCGTCTCTTACGATGTCAGAGCCAGCTTTTCCTTCTCCAACATGTTCGAAGACGGTGGAGTTGATGACTAAGGTCTCAGAAGATTTGGAATAAGGTAAGGAATACATACCATCGCCATACATGCCTTCTTCGATTTCCAAATAGTTTTGAATGAAGTCGGTATCGGTGGCAAGATTCTTGTCGGCGAAGTCTTTGACATTCAACATGGAATCGGCGGCTTGGTTGCGAAGAGAGGCAACGGAGTCGGCGTAGCAAGAGATGATGTTTGGAGTGTCGCCGGTGTTCAAAGCGGTCGCGGCATCATTGAAGATGCTGGCATAGTTGCCATGATAGGCGGTTTCGACTTTGATGTTTGGGTTTTCTTTCTGGAAAGCCGCGATCAAGTCAGCGCAGTAATAATATTCGCGGTAGGTGCTATTATTTCTGTTTTCTTCAAGAGATGGATCATCAGGGACAACATAGTTATTCCACCAGGTGACGGTGGTAACGGTGGTTTGAGAACCAGCTTGTGAAGACGAAGTAGGATTTCCACCGCAAGCGGCTAAACCGCAGCAGGCGGCCATAAACGTTAAGGCGCAGATGCCTTTCTTGTTAATTAACTTCATGAATTTTCCTCCTTTAAGTTAATTATCTCGATAATTATTGTCCTACAAATCATCCTTTAATTCCAGCACGTCCCGTGCCAGACATGATGTATTTGCGGAAGACAATAAACAAAACTAGGAGCGGCACAACCGTAAGAACGGAGGCGCACATGAGCCATGAATCCTGAGGAACCCAGACTTCATGCTCTAAAACCGCCAAATTGACGTTTCTGATCGCAACGGAAATCGTCCATAGATTCTCACGGTTGGCTGCGGTCGAGGTAACGATGTTAGGCCAGACATAAGCATTCCAGCTTCCGATGATGGAAAGAATGGTGATGGTAATTAAGGTTGGGGTCGCTAATGGGACCATGACCTTCCAAAGATATTGCCAGTCAGATTTACCATCCACGCGGGCGGCTAAATACAATTCGTTGGGGATTTGCTTGAAATTTTGACGTAATAAGAAGATATAGAAGACTGAGGAAATGAATGGCAGAATCATCGCAAGATAAGCTTGTATCTGCGTCTGGTCTCGACCCGTCAATCCTAGGTTCGACATCGTTATGTAATTGGTTAAGACCATCATTTCGCCCGGAATCATCATCGTTGCCAAGAAGATGGTGAACAAGATATCACGGCCACGGAATTCCAATCTTGCGAAGGCATAAGCCGAAAGAATCGTGACGATAACTTGAAGAAGGGTCGTAGTGATCGCGACAATCAAGGTATTTCCAACATAACGACCATAATTAAACTGCGATAAGGTTTGAGTGTAGTTATAGACGATATTTTCGAAGAAATTGCCAGTGATTGGGATAAGGCGCCCATTATCGACATCGACTTCGGCCATAAATGAAGCCATGACCATGTAATAGAATGGGAATAAGACGATAATGGCTGCCACCACTAAGAACGCATATGAGATAACCATCCCGAAAATATGCCAGAAATGCGCGGCTTTTTTGGTTTTCTCAATATTCGACTTATTGCCAGGAATAATGAGATTAAGTTGTGTATTAATTTCACTTGGGCCCTTCATATCAATACACCACCATTTTCTTTGAGACCCTCATCTGAACCAAGGTGAAGATCATGATAATAACGAAGAGAATAACCGCGGCCGCTGATGCATATTGCATCTCTGTAGCGAAACTCGCACCATTAATCTTGTCGTAAATGTAATATACAACCGTATACAAATCGTGGACGTTTTGGTCTTTGGTATAACTACGGTTGAACAAGCCGATAACGGCGTTATATTCCTTAAATGCCCCGATAAATGAGGTGATTGTGATGTAAAGAATCTGTGGGGAAAGCAATGGAATCGTGACTCGTAATGAGGTCTTAAATCTCGAGGCCCCATCGATTTTTGCAGCTTGATAGTATTGTTTATCAATGCCCTGTAGGCCCGATAAGAAAATCAAAATCTTATAAGGCAAGGCGGTCCAGATGACGTATAGGCACAAAACTAACATCGAAGCGCCCCAAGAAGTCGAACCTTCCGAAATGCTGATTGAAGAATTAAACATCAGTTTAAATAGTCGATTAAAGATTCCGCCATCGGAGAACATGACGGAGAAGACTAAGCCAACCGCGATGATGTTAGTGACATAAGGCATGAAGAAGACGGTTTGGAAGAACTTCTTCAAAACCTTGATGTTATTGATCTCAATGGCAATCACTAAAGAGATGATAATTGAGATTGGAACGGTCACGAAAGTGATTAGCAAAGTGTTGCTCAAGGCCGAGGGAGAATTCCAAGATATGAAGGAATTGTCAGTAAAACCTGAGCCTTCGTTCTTCTCCAATATGCCCAAAACGACACCGTAATTGAAGAAGGTAAAACCTTTATTCGCCCCTGTCGTAACATTATAGTCACGAAGGAAAGAAATCACGATCGTGTTGATCAAGGGGAAAAAGGTAAAAACACCCATCAAAATGAGAACAGGCGCCAAATATAACCATGCACGATAGTTACGACTTTTGTTCATTTTTAGAAGTTAATCCTCTCCTCGGTGTCTTTGTCGAAGACGAATACTTTGTTTTTACGAAGGGCGAACTTAATGGGTCCTTCCTTGGCTTCGATATCGCTATCAATGATAAGTTTTAATGGGGTATTTAACTCGTACTCGGACGAGCAAACCAAGGTTAAATCGCGGCCTTGGGTCACAACTTGTTCACAGTTGAGGGTCAAAACCTTATCTTTTTCAGGAGCTTGGTCCGCCATCAAGAAACCTTCAGGACGGATGCCGACATAAACTTCCTGATCTTCGATATCTTCTTTAGAAGTGAGAATTTTTTCCTCACCGATGTATAAGGACTTGTTCTTGAAATAGCCTTTGAAGGTATTGATTGGAGGAGTTCCTAAGAATTTGGCAACGAAGAAGCAATTGGGGTCACGGTAAATTTCCTGAGGGTGCCCCGCTTGCATCATCTCGCCGTCTTTCATAACAACGATTTCATCACAGATAGACATGGCTTCTTCTTGGTCGTGAGTAACGAAAACCGTGGTAATTCCCGTTTCTTTTTGGATTCTTCTAATTTCTTCACGGGTTTGGATCCTAAGTCTAGCATCCAAGTTCGACAAAGGCTCATCGAGCAATAAGACGCGAGGGCGCTTAACAAGGGCGCGGGCGATCGCGACACGCTGCTGCTGGCCACCGGATAATTCAGATGGCTTTCTATCTAAGTATTTTTCGATTTGAACTAAGGCGGCGGCTTGACGAATCAAAGCATCCATCTCGTCTTTGGAAATCTTTCTGACGCAGAGATGGGGCTCGCCATTATAAAGAAGGAGCCCTGGCTCTTCTTCGCTGAGGGTTGCACCCTTAGCAGAAATCTTTTCAACAATTTTAGCTTGTTTTTGCTGAGAATTTTTGATGGCTTCATCAACAACGGCCTTGGGGTCGGAAGCGGTATGAAGTCCGAGTTCAAATATAAATTTGGCGACGTAAATGGAAAGATGCTTTCTTAAAGCAATCTCTTGGGAGGCTTTCTTTTTCGAAATTCTTCCCTTGATAGAAGAATTAAGAATGATGTCGATTAATTCTTTATAGTCCTTTAAAACGTTTTGGATAACGATTTCACGGAGGTATTCATAGGACTTCTCCTCTTCCTCTACTTTAAGACTAGTTAGAGGGAATTGGATGTTTTTATAGATGGTCATATGAGGATAAAGGGCATAGTTTTGGAAGACTAAGCCGATCCCACGTTTCTCTGGAGGAAGGGAAGTAACGTTCTCATCTCCGAAATAAACGTCTCCGCTGGTTGGTTCATGAAGCCCGGCGATCATATAAAGGGTCGTGGATTTCCCACATCCAGAAGGTCCGAGCAAGCCAATGAGGTGGCCGTCAGGAATCGTGATGCAGAGATTATCGACCGCGGTGGTTGGCTCAATATCATTCTTCGGATCACCAGGGAATATCTTTGTTAATCCATCAAGTCTTATTTCCATGAATAAAACCTCACAATCAATGACAAGATAAAAAGACTTTTATCAGTCATGCATTTATTCTAATTTCCCAATCTCCAATCTTCAACATTAACATATATGTTAAAAGAGATAACAGTGCGCTTTTTTGTCTAAGAAAAGCATCCCCGCATGGGAATGCTTCATCTACGTTTTAAAGTGAGAAATTGATTATTTATGGAGGTCGATGTCCGCACCTGTTAGCTTCTCGCCAAGCTCATTTTTGAGAACATCCCCTTCTTTTTCCCCGTCAATTCCCGCGTATTTTTCTGTAGAAGGATCTTCTCCAGCCTCTGAATGTTCTTCATTTTGGACTATAGGTTCTTCTACAGCAATCTTCTTAACATAGAACTCAGGGAATTCATCGGTGTGGGCACTTCCATATTCTTTTAACTCTTCGTAATTATTGAAGAAATAGGAGGCCTTATTGGTGACGACCAAGGTCTTAAGGACTTTATCGTGGATGGATTGATGGCCTTTACCCATCGTGCAGAACATGAAGGATATGCCGCAAACTAAGACATATGCCATCATCATAAGCATTCCGATGCTCCCGAATTGAGACGCTCCTAAGAAAGCGAGGAAATAAGCCAAAATACCGATTCTTGGCGAGGTGACGGCCATGACCACCAACGGACGAAGAATCCTTTCTTTCCAAGTGATATTAAATCCATCGCTCTTAATTACCGAGGTTCCAACTATAAGTTTTCCGATGGTCCGCCCTCTCTTAAGAATCAACGGAACGACAAATATGAGCACGAATTGGACTGGAAGGAATGCAATCAATAAACAATACCAGGAAGAGCTGACGAATATGGAGGATTTTTGAGCCATATAGCTTTGGGTATTGAAATGATTTAAGGCGTCAAGATATAGACCAGTACCACTATCGGTGTTGAAGAAATAATTCAATAATTGAGTCTTATTTTCATCAGTTGTCGGATCCACCACTAACACCGGTTTTGCCGTCAAATCCACCTTATTTTCGCTATCTAAGGCATAACGGAAGTATTTGCTATCGCCTTGTAACTGAGCTGGATTGGTGGGATCTATAATAGTGCTGGGGTCAGGAAGATTAAGAACTTTCATGTCGAAATTCTTATAATATTCAGCGACTGGGGCCTCTACCTTCTTCCCATCCACTTCCACCATTAATTTATCGGTTCTTTCGTCGGTGGGAAGGAATACGGTGTAATAATCCCAAATGTGATTGTAATATCCTTCATAAGTATCAAAAGTCAGATAACTGGCTCTAGCGAAATCGTTATTCCCATCATAGGGGTTAATCGTTACTCCTTTGCTATCAACAATGGAAAGTAACGCGCTATCGGCTTCAAAACGCCACGCGGCAACGTAGGCGTCTTTCCCACCAAAGGTGTTTTGCATATTTGGGAAAATGGCGAATTGGAATAATAAAAATCCTAAAATCAAAACGAGTAATCCATCGATTAAATGCCCAAGTAAGTGTCTTCCAGGTTTCACGATTTCCACGTGATTAAGGTTTGTTTTCTCTATTGTGGTATCTGCCATAAGTGCTGCCTCTCAATTTTTGATAATTTATTATCATACAAAATATGAATTTTTCCCTAAATTTTTTCGTTCTTAAAGCAAAATATAAAATAATTGTTAAGTTTTTCAAAATTAGTGGTATCTTAAAGATAAATAGAGGCGTAAATAGATGGACATCAAAGGAAAGTCGCAAATAATTTTGCATTTTTATGAGTATCTTCTTCTGAATAAAGAAATTTCCAAGAATTCGACTGAATGGACAAGGGATATGCCCCCAGTCACTTTCAAGCGTTATATCAAAGAAATCAAAGAATTCATCCTTGAGGCCCACCCAGCCCTCAGCTTAAAATTCTCGCGGGCCCGCAACGTTTATTATCTAGTCAAGAATCCTTTATCAACTGATTCTGAATACGATTATCTAAGCAACATCTTTTCGAAATAAGAAAAAAAATTATCGATGAAAAAAGAAAACGACGGAGACCACTGCTCCGTCGTTTTTGCTGGCAAATCCCGCTTATTTTTCCTTTTTCGCTTCTCTTTGAGAGATAGTGACTTGTGGGAAGGGGATGGTGACGTCGTTTTCCTTAAGAAGGATGACGAGTTCTTCATTAAGCCTTCTAGCGACCCCGAAACGGTCATCTTCCTTGCACTTGGCGATAATCAATAAGACGATGCCAGAATCCTCGACTCCCGAGACACCCATATACATCGCATTGCCGATGATGGCAGGAATCTTCTTGGAGAGATTTGGAAGGTTGGTCTCCAAGATATTCCTTAGTTTCTTTAAATCGGTATCGTAATCGACTGAGACATTTGAAGTGGCGTAAGAATTGATTCTCGATAGATTGATGCAGCTATTAAATCCACCATTATGGATGTTTTTGATGTTTCCAGCCCAATCTTTGATTTTGGTGATGACTAAGCCGATTTCCACAACCGTGCCACGGAAATTATCGATGACGACGATGTCGCCGATTCGGAATTGATCTTCGATGATGATGTTAACCCCAGCCAAAATATCGGCGAACAAAGTCTGGGCTCCAAGACCGATAATCATCGCAACGATACCGGCGGAGGCCAAAATCGTGGCAGTATCGACGCCCCAGACGCTTAAACAAACGAATAAGGAGATGATAATCGCAATATAACGGAGGGCGCTGCCGGACATTTTGGCGATGGTGACCGCCCGAGCGTCTTGCTTAGGAACGGCAAGATAGATGACGCTCTTGATGATTTCGGCGCTGACGATGAATAGAACGATATAGAAAACAGTCGCCAAAAGTCCGACCACCACTCTTTCATAAGAAGGGACGTCGGGCATATAGAAAATCTTGGCCAAGAGACTATCGGGCCAGAGGTTATAGGATATGAAAGTCATGACCACCAAAACCAAAGAGGCGATGAAGAAGATCGATTTGATAATCGTGGAGATCTTCTGATATCTGCCCATTTGGTTGAAGGACGCCCACGGGCTCTTTTTAGCCGAGGTGGCATCATCTTCCATCAATAAGCTTTCGTTAAGGAATTCAACGGCTTGCTTTTGAGCCCCTTTGATTTTTCCTTTCTTTTTGTTGCGCTTCTTGTCTTTATTATCTTCCATATTTATATTCCTCAATTTTATTAATCTGTAATGTCAACCCAAATCCGAAATCCGTCTTAACCTGAAGTTGGTAATAACCTGGTTCGACGAAGAAGGATTCCGCCACTTCCATTCGTTTTCTCCCACTGGTGATGGGGACGGCGGCCGACCAATCGCAATAGAATTCCTTGGTCTCTTTCCTCTCACCTTGATAGAAAATGACGAAGCCCTTGGTGTTCCTGGTGTAGGCACAGACTAATGAGCAACTTATCACCGCGGAAATCGAGGTTTCTTCTTGATACTTCATCTTGAAGTTCTCGATCTTGGACGTAGCCCCTTGGAAAGAATTTAGAAAGGCCGTAAAAGTCAAAACGAACTTCGAAAGAAGCATCTTCTTTTTCGTTTTCTTGGAGAAATGGACGTACGAGGCATCGCTTTGGTCAGGGCTTTTATAAATCTCCTCACCATAATTATCATTCCAAGTGGGATCAGAGAATGATGGGTCGCCCGGCATCTCCAGAATTTCAGGGATATTTCCGTCATTTGCCACGATTTTTGTCGCCATGAGACTATTGTATCATAAAAACATTTTGACAATGACTAGCCTATTTATTTTTTATAAATATCCGTACTATATCTTGCTTCATAGAACAAAAAAGCCGCGGGCCTAAGCTCGCGGCGATTTTGTTAGGTGTTCCTTAACTAAGGTAATTAGTGAAGGATTTCGCTGACGGTGCCGGCACCGACGGTTCTGCCACCCTCACGGATGGAGAATTGGGTACCCTTTTCAAGAGCGACAGCGTGGATGAGTTCGACGGTGAAGGTGACGTGGTCTCCAGGCATAACCATCTGGACATCGGCTGGGAGGGTGATGCTACCAGTGATATCGGTGGTACGGAAGAAGAACTGTGGACGATAACCGTTCAAGAACGCAGTGTGACGGCCGCCTTCTTCTTTGGTAAGAATATAGACAGCAGCGGTGAATTTGTCGTGTGGGACGATGGAGCCTGGCTTAGCAAGGACTTGGCCACGTTCGACTTGGTCATGGGTGATGCCACGGAGAAGAGCGCCGATGTTATCGCCGCCTTGAGCGAAGTCAAGGACCTTACGGAACATTTCGAGGCCGGTAACGACGGTCTTTTGGGTTGGACGGATGCCAACGATTTCAGCTTCGTCGTTGATCTTGATGGTGCCACGTTCGACTCTACCAGTGACGACGGTGCCACGACCAGAGATGGTGAGGACGTCTTCGATAGGCATAAGGAATGGCTTATCGTTGTCACGGGCTGGATCCTTGACGTAGGAATCAAGAGCATCGAGTAATTCAAGAACGCACTTGGCTCTTGGATCATCGACAGAGGTAGCTTCGCCAGCATCTCTGGCGGAACCACGGACGACTGGGAGGTCTGGATCATCGAAGCCATATTTGGCGAGAAGATCACGGACGTCCATTTCGACGAGGTCGACTAATTCAGCATCATCGACGAGGTCGGTTTTGTTAAGGAAGACGACGATTTGTGGAACGCCGACCTGACGGGCGAGCAAGACGTGCTCACGGGTCTGAGGCATAACGCCATCAGTGGCGGCGACAACAAGGATAGCAGCGTCCATCTGAGCGGCGCCGGTGATCATGTTCTTGACATAGTCAGCGTGCCCCGGGCAGTCAACGTGAGCATAGTGTCTATGTTCAGTTTCGTATTCGGTGTGGGCGGTGTTGATGGTGATACCACGAGCCTTCTCTTCTGGGGCGGAGTCGATGCCGGAGTAACCGACGTCTTTAGCCATGCCCTTTAAAGAAAGAACGTGCATGATGCCAGCGGTAAGGGTGGTCTTGCCGTGGTCGACGTGGCCGATGGTGCCAACGTTAACGTGGACACGGTCACGGTTAAATTTCTCTTTTGCCATTGTTTAATTTCCTCCAAATGGTTTTTAAAAGATTTCGTGCAATTAATATTAATCTATCAATTTTCTTTTATCAATATTTACCTTAAGGTAAGGTTTGAATTCACCTTAAGGCAAGAATATCGATTAATTAATGAAGATTGTTCGAAGAATTTTTGATGATCTGTTCCTGGATGAAACGTGGGGTCTCACCATAGTGGTCGAAGGTCATCATGAAGTTTCCTCTTCCTTGAGTCAAGGAACGAAGATCGGTGACATAGCCGAACATTTCGGCGAGTGGGACGAAGCAAGAGAGGACTTTCGCGTTGCCGCGGACGGTTTCTTCTTGGATCGAGCCTCTACGACGGGAAACATCGCCTAAGACATCACCATAATATTGTTCTGGGACCGTAATATCGACCTTCATGATAGGTTCAAGGATAACAGGGTCGCATTTCGGAGCGGCGGCTTTGAGGGCCATCGAAGCGGCGATCTTATAAGCGGCTTCCGAAGAGTCGACATCGTGGTAGGAGCCATCGAACAAGGTGGCTTTGACATCGATAAGGGGGTATCCGGCGAGAACGCCTCTTTGCATGGCCTCTTCAAGACCTTGCTGAGTTGGCTTGATGAATTCTTTTGGGACCGCGCCGCCGACGATCGCGTCGACGAATTCGAATCCCTTGCCTTCGTTTGGTTCAAATCTGACCCAAACGTCACCATATTGACCATGACCACCGGACTGTTTGACATAACGGCCCTGGGCCTCACCCGTCTTACGGATGGTTTCACGATAGTTGACTTGGGGTTTACCAACATTGACTTCGACGTTGAATTCTCTCTTCATACGGTCGACGAGAACGTCAAGCTGAAGTTCGCCGACACCGCCGATGATGGTCTGGCCGGTTTCTTTGTTGGTATGGACACGGAAGGTAGGATCTTCTTCGGCTAATTTAGTCAAAGCGTTTTCCATCTTCTCGATGTCGCCTTTGGTTTTTGGCTCGATAGCTTCTTCAAGAACTGGCTCTGGGAACTCAAGGCTCTCAAGGATGGCTGGTTCATTGGGATCGGAGAGGGTATCACCGGTCGTGGTGGCTTTCAAGCCGACGACAGCGCCGATTTCACCAGCGTGCAAGACGCTGACTTCCTGACGGCGGTTGGCGTGCATCAAGACCAAACGGGCGATACGTTCTTGGGTGCCTCTAGAAGAGTTCAAGACGTAGGTGCCGCTCTTAAGCTGACCTTGATAGACACGGACATAAGCGAGACGTCCAACGAATGGATCGGTCGCAATCTTGAAGGCTAAGCCAACAAATGGGGCATTGTCGGTGACTTTGCACTCATAGGGTTCGCCTTTGATGGTTCCCTTCTCACCTGGGATATCAAGTGGGGATGGGAGGTAATCGACGACCGCGTCGAGGAGGAGCTGGATGCCCTTATCCTTGAAGGCGGTGCCGCAGAAAACTGGGAAGAAAGCCGCGGTTAAGGTTTGCTTACGGATGACTTCCTTCACTTTCTCGATGGAAGGTTCTTTCTCCTCTAAGACGTCCATCATGATTTCTTCGTCGAAGTTGGCGAGGGTCTCTAAGAGTTGGGCATGATAGAAGGTAGCCTTCTCGAGGTATTCTGCAGGAATATCCTGTTCCACTGGCGGCTCGTCTTTGTTCTTGGAATAAATCCAGGCTCTCATGGTGACGAGATCGATTTCGCCAGTGAATTCGGATTCTCTGCCGATTGGGTATTGGCAAGCGGCATAAGCGACGCCAAGGCGTTCTCTGAGAGTGTCTAAGCACATCTCGAAGTCCGCGCCGATCGCGTCCATCTTGTTACAGAAGACGATTCTCGGGACGTGATACTTATCAGCCTGTCTCCAAACGGTTTCGGTTTGGGGCTCGACGCCATTTTTGGAGTCGAGGACGGTGACGGCACCATCTAAGACACGGAGAGAACGCTCAACTTCAACGGTGAAGTCGACGTGCCCCGGGGTGTCGATGATGTTGATACGGTGGCCTTTCCAGAAGCAGGTAGTCGCGGAAGAGGTAATGGTGATACCACGCTCTTGCTCTTGGACCATCCAGTCCATGACGGCAGTACCTTCATGAACTTCGCCAATCTTGTGGGTGCGGCCAGTGTAATAGAGGACACGCTCAGTCGTTGTGGTTTTACCAGCATCGATGTGAGCCATGATACCGATGTTGCGAGTATGAGGAAGGTCGTATACGGCAGATTCCTCAATCTTGTTTTCGTCGTTGGCCATATTGTCCTCCTTCTACCATCTATAATGGGCGTAAGCTTTGTTGGCTTCGGCCATCTTGTGGACATCTTCCTTCTTCTTGACGGAAGCGCCGGTGCCATTGGCGGCATCGATGATCTCGGCGGCTAATTTCTCTTCCATGGTCTTCTCTTTGCGGAGACGAGCATAGGTGACGAGCCATCTGAGGCCTAAGGTCTGTTTTCTTTCGGGGGAAACTTCCACTGGAACCTGATAGTTGGCGGCTCCGATACGGCGAACTTTGAGTTCGACGCCAGGCATGATGTTGTTGATCGCGGTAGCGAAGACATCAATGGCTGGTTTTTGGGTCTTCTCTTCGATGATCTTGAAGGAATTGTAGATGATGGTCTGAGAGGTGCCTCTTTTGCCATCGTACATGACCTTGTTGATCAAACGAGTGACGAGTTTGGAATTGTAAACAGGATCTGGAAGGACATCCCGCTTTTCAACTTTGCTTTTGCGTGACATAAGTTTTTCCTAATCCTTTCTTTACTTAGCTGGGGCAGGTTTCTTGGTGCCGTAGAGGCTTCTTCCCTGTCTTCTAGCTTCGATTCCACCGCAGTCCAAAGTACCACGGATGATGTGATAACGAACGCCTGGGAGGTCCTTGACACGGCCGCCACGAATCATGACGGTGCTGTGCTCTTGGAGGTTATGTCCCTCACCACCGATGTAGGCGGTGACTTCGTAACCGTTAGATAAGCGGACACGAGCGTACTTTCTTAAAGCCGAGTTTGGCTTTTTCGGGGTCATCGTCCCGACACGGGTGCAAACGCCTCTTTTCTGTGAAGATGGCTGATTGCTGCTTCTCTTGGTCAAAGAATTCCATCTTTTGCCAAGAGCCGGAGTCTTCGACTTCTTAACGGAAGTCTTTCTGCCGGATCTGACTAATTGGTTTATCGTTGGCATTTTTTGACTTTTTCTCCTTTGCCTTTGAAACACACATATCCCAGTGTGTCAACCAGTCCGTAAATTAAAATGGCAAAATGCCTTTTAGTTACGTCCGAACGAAAGTTTATACTTATATAAACCACCTGTCAACAACATTCGAAAAAACTTTTTTGAGCGATGAATTCTCTTCTTTTTTATAGGGGTTTGCTCCCCTGCTTCTTTAGCTAATTTCTCCTATAAAAAAGCAAAAAAGTTTTTCGCTTTCGAACATTGAAAAAGACCCTTGAACGGGGTCTTAGATGACTTCTTCATCCTCTGCTAGATAATATGCCGGGATCTTCTGCCCAAAGAGGATATTCGGAACAGGAACTGGGTCGGTCTTGACCGGGGCTTTTTTGCTCATCGTCTTTTTGACCGTCGTCACCTTAATTGGCTCTGGCTCCTCCTCCCGTTCAAAGACGATGTTGGTCGCATAATATTCGTTGTGGCCCATCAAGAAGAGATTAATGAACATGATGACGAACAAAAGAGAAGCAAGATATAAGGTTGGCATCTGAAGACTCTCGCTTCCATTAGAGGCGATAATCATCATAGTCATGGACGTGACGATCCCCGCGCATAAGGCCATGACATAGATTTTGGCGATGATATTGAGGATTTTCCCAAAGCTAAATCTAATAAAGAAGATGGAGACTAGGAAGGCCGTGATCCCTAAAAACCATAGATATGGGCATATAAATATATGGAAGAGTTTTTTAAAAATATCGATAGATTCAAATAAATAAGCGATATCCCAGCTGAGGACATTCATGAAATAATTCGGACCAAGGAACTGACCAATCAATAAAATCAAGGCGATGGTGAAGAGAACTTGCGGGGTTTTCCCAAAGCGGGGTCGCGAGAAAATGATGCTCAAGATCCCTAATAGCAAGATCAGTATCGCATTCCCAATAAGGGCGTAAGCGTTCAGCAACTCAAGCAATCCCGTCTCCGAAAGATCAGCAAAATCAAATAAACTCGCGAAGTTAATGGAAGGATACCGAATATAGAAAAGGATAATATTCATCAGCCAAATGAGGATGATGGAGATGATTAAAATTGGTTTTCTGAGTCTTTCTAACATAAAGTAACCAATAAATTATATCGTATTTATCGCATTAATAAAGCCCCCACCTTTGAGGCGGGGGCTAGTGTCGACTTTAGAGGCTAGACTTAGTCTTTCTTTTCGTGACGGTCATGGTCTTCAAGGTATTGATCCTTGACGAGAGCCATATGGCCTTCAACGGAGAAATCCTTAAGCCTTTCCGCTTCCGCTTCTTCGGAGAATAGACCAGTTCCGGCAGGGATGAGTTTGCCAGTGATGACATTCTCTTTCAAGCCATGGAGAGGATCTTTCTTCGCCTTGATGGCCGCATCGGTCAAGACTCTGGTGGTTTCCTGGAAGGAAGCCGCGGAGAGGAAGGATTCGGTCTCTAAGGCCGCCTTGGTGATGCCAAGGAGGAAGGGGTGAGCCAAGGCTGGCTTTTTGCCAGCGAGCAAGGCTGCCTGGTTGATGAGGGTGTAGGTGTCGACATCGACTCTGGTCCCAGGGATCAAATCGGTGTCGCCCTTATCGAGGACGTAGACCTTACGGAGCATCTGGCGGACGATGATTTCCAAGTGTTTATCGGAGATTCCGATACCCTGGGCCGCATAGACCTTACGGATTTCCTTGATCATATAGACCTCGACCTTCTCAACATCGGAGACGTCGAGTAATTCTTTGGGGTTGATGGCGCCTTCGGTGATCTTGCCACCATTTTCGACATGATCGCCGACTTTGACGCGGAGACGAGAACCGTAATCGGTGATGCACTCATCGACTTCGACCTCACCTTCTTTCACCTCGCTATCGACGGCTTTGTGTACCGATTCGATGATGACTTTATAAGAGCCACGCTCGAGGTGTTCGATGGATTTGACGACACCATCGATCTTGGAGATCTTGGCAACGCCCTTTGGAGGACGGGCTTCGACTAACTCCTGAACACGAGGCAAACCAGTGGTGATATCGCTACCAGCCAAACCGCCGGTGTGGAAGACTCGCATGGTGAGCTGAGTGCCAGGTTCGCCGATGGATTGGGCGGCCATGATGCCAACCGCTTCACCGACTTCGACTAAGCGGCCGGTCGCCATGTTTCTGCCATAGCAGTGTTGGCAAACGCCGTTCTTGGTCTGGCAGGTGAATAAGGAACGGATTTCGACTTCCTTGATGCCAGCGGCAACGATTTGCTTGGCTTGGAGGTCGGTGATCATCGCATTGGCTTTGACGATGACTTCGCCAGTATTAGGATCAACGATATCTCTCATCGAGAAACGTCCAGAGAGACGCTCATCAAGCGTGGCGATGACGACATCACGGGAAGTATCGCGGATTTCGCGGACTTTGAAGCCGTGGTCGCAATGGCAATCGATCTCGCGGACGACGACGTCTTGGGAGACATCGACGAGACGACGGGTCAAATAGCCAGAGTCGGCGGTCTTTAAGGCGGTATCCGCGCCACCCTTACGGGCGCCGTGGGTGTTAATGAAGAACTCCGCAACCTTCAAACCTTCACGGTAAGAGGAGATGATTGGAAGTTCGATGGTTTCATTCTTCGGGTTGGCGACGCAGCCTTTCATACCCATCAACTGCTTGAAGTTATCGATGGAGCCACGAGCACCAGACTCGAACATGATGACGAGAGGGTTGGACTTATCTTTCTGCAAGTGAGCCGCCACTTCGTCTCTGACGCCTTCGGTAGCCGCGCTCCAGACGGAGGTGACTAAGTTGTGGCGTTCGCCCTCGGAAAGAAGACCTTTCTTCGCCATTTCGGCGATCTTGTCGACTTTCTTCTGGCTTTCGGCGACGATGACACCCTTCTTCGTGAGTTTGCTGATGTCGATATCGGAGATAGCGACGGTAACCGCGGAGACGGTGGAATATTCGAAGCCTTGATCCTTGATCTTATCAAGAATCGCGGAGGTCTTGGATGGAGTGAGTTTGGAGGTCGCTTCATCGGACATATCGTACTTATGGAAGGACATGTCGATGATGGCGCCTAACCACTTCTTCTTGATGGCCCCATGGAGAGGTTGGGAGGCGATGGCTTCCTTGATGTCGGTTCCAGCTGGAACAAACCAAGAAAGGATGGTCTCTTTCTTCTCGACGTTTGGTTCATCGCCATTGATGAAGATGAAGTCGTCAGGGAAGATTTCATTGAAGATGATCTTACCGACGGAAGTGAGAAGATATTGGTCTTTCACCTCGATTGGAAGACCGCCTTTGGCCCATTCGACGCCAACTGCTTCCGGCCCATAGAATTTCTTATGGAGGACGGAGGCTCTGATGCCGATACGGTTGTGGAGGGAGACGATGCGGTTTTCATAGGCATCGATGACTTCGCGGATGGAAGCGAAGACGTGACCTTCCATTTCGGCATAGCCTTCTTGGCGGAGAGCTTCTTCTTCATTCGCGATTCTTTCTTCCTCATCGGCAATCGTGAGGGAGCGCAAAGCTTTGGCACGCTCGAGGAAATCGTTCTTGGATTCTTCGATCGTGAGGTAATAGTTACCCATGACCATATCCTGGCCAGGGATGACGATTGGCTTGCCATCTTTCGGGCCTAAGATGTTGTTGGAGGCCAACATCAGCTTAAGGGCTTCTTCTTGAGCGGCTTTGCCAAGTGGGACGTGAACCGCCATCTGGTCACCGTCGAAGTCGGCGTTGAAGCCAGGGCAGACGAGCGGGTGGAGACGGATGGCACGACCATCGACGAGGATCGGCTGGAAGGCCTGGATGCCAAGACGGTGGAGGGTTGGCGCACGGTTAAGTAAGACAGGATGCTGAGAGATGATTCTATCGACGATGTCGAAGACGATTGGATCGTAACGATCGATGATCTTATCGGCTTGCTTATGGGCGCTCACATATCCTTCCTTAATCAATAAGGCGGCGATGAAGGGGCGGAGAAGCTGGATAGCCATCTCGCGGGGAAGTCCGCATTGATACATCTTGAGGGATGGGCCAACCGCGATGACCGAACGGCCAGAGAAGTCGACTCTCTTACCTAAGAGGTTCTGACGGAAACGACCTTGTTTGCCCTTTAAGCCGCTGGAGAGAGACTTGAGGGCTCTCCCGCTAGGACCGGTGACGGGCTTGTTGCGGCGGCCGTTATCGATGAGAGCATCGACGGCTTCCTGCAACATACGCTTCTCGTTGATGAGAATGACGTTTGGTGAGTTGATATCGATCAATTTCTTCAAACGATTGTTACGGGAGATGACGCGGCGATAGAGTTCATTGAAGTCACTGGCCGCGAATCTACCGCCATCGAGCTGAAGCATTGGACGGAGATCAGGTGGGATGACGGGGAGGTCATCGAGAACCATCCACTCGGGCTTTTGGCCGGATTTGCGGAAGGCTTCCACGACTTCGAGTCTTTTGACTAGACGCTGTCTCTCGCCCTCGCTCTTCGTGGCCTTGATGGCCTCGGAGATGGCGTTGCTTTCTTCTTCGATGTTGACTTTTCTAAGAAGATCCTTGACGGCTTCGGCGCCTTCGCCGAAGACGGTCTTAAGGTTTCTGGAGATGAAGTTAGAAGAGGAGAAGTAATCGAAGGTTTCGTTGGGATCGCCTAATTTAGCGACGATGGCTTCGGCCTTCTGATAGGGAAGAGAATCGATTTCGAGAGTCGGCATGATCTCGTTTTCGATGACGTCTTTGAAGGCAATACGGGCAGCGGATTCGTTGAGGTATTGCTTGTCGGCTAAGATTTTGGAGTTGCCCTTATCAAGGACGATGTGGGCGGCATAATAGACGATATCCTCTAATTGCTTAGGAGGGATTTCGAGAATCAAGCTCATTCTTGAGGGGATACCCTTAAGATACCAGATGTGGGAGCATGGGGAGATGAGGTGAATATGACCGAATCTCTCTCTTCTCCACTCCTTGGAGATGACTTCGACGCCGCACTTTTCGCAGGTGATGCCTTGGTAACGGATCTTTTTGTATTTGCCGCAATGGCATTCGTAGTCTTTGGCCGGGCCGAAGATCTTTTCGCAGAAGAGACCTCCCATTTCCGGCTTTTGGGAACGATAGTTGATGGTTTCGGATTTGGTAACCTCGCCCTTGGACCAAGAGATGATGTCTTCAGGGGAAGCAAGGCCGACTTGCATCGCGGCCAGATTATTAACGTCAAACATTAGTTATTTACCTCCATTTCCTTAATCAAGATCGCTCTCAACCTTGGTGCCGATGGTCAAGCCTTCATCGAGGGCCGACTGTTCGGAGACGAGGGTTTCGTCTTCGGTGACTTCGACAACGTCAGGTTTTTCTTCTTCGCGTGGGGCCGTCAGGTTACGGATGGTCGAGTTGACCTTTCTTTCTTCGATCAAAGCCTCTTTGGCTAAGTGATCGAGATTGATGAGGTCGCCTTCTTGATCATAAAGGGAGACTTTCATGCCTAAGCCCTTGAGTTCCTTGGTGAAGACTTTGAAGGCTTCAGGAAGGCCTGGGCGGGGGATGTCGTTGCCCTTGATGATGGCTTCGTAGCACTTTCTACGGCCGACGCGGTCGTCTGATTTAATGGTGAGCATTTCTTGGAGGACGTGGGCAGCACCATAAGCTTCGAGGGCCCAAACCTCCATTTCGCCGAATCTCTGGCCGCCGTTCTGGGCTTTGCCGCCTAATGGCTGCTGAGTCACTAAGCTATAAGGACCAGTCGCACGGGCATGTAACTTATCGTCGACCATGTGGACGAGTTTAATCATATACATGATGCCGACGGAGATACGTTCGGAGAATCTTTCGCCGGTTTGCCCATCATAGAGGATGGTCTTGCCATCGCTGGCGAGGCCGGCTTTCTTCATGATATCGAATAATTCATCGTTGGAGATGCCATCGAATACTGGGGTGGCGATCTTCATGCCGAGTTTACGGCAGGCGAGACCAAGATGAATCTCGAAGATCTGACCGATGTTCATACGGGAAGGAACGCCCATTGGGGACAACATGATGTCGATTGGGGTACCATCGGACAAGAATGGCATATCCTCGACCGGTAAGATCTTGGAGATGACGCCCTTGTTACCATGACGGCCAGACATCTTGTCGCCTTCGGAGATCTTTCTCTTCTGAACGATATAGACTCTCACCTTCTGGATGACTCCAGTGGGGAGTGGATCTTTGTTTTTGGCAGAATACACCTTGACTTTGAGGACGATGCCAGCGCCGCCATGAGGAACGCGGAGGGAGGTATCTCTACCGTCTTTGGTCTTCTCGGCGAAGATGGCCATAAGGAGTTTTTCCTCGGGAGTTGGCTCAGTCTGTCCTTTTGGAGTGACCTTACCAACGAGGATATCGCCTTCTTTGACTTCCGCGCCAGGGATGATGATGCCGCTTTCGTCGAGGAAGGTCTTGGAATCTTCGCCGACGTTAGGAATCTCACGGGTGATTTCCTCGTTGCCTAACTTGGTTTCGCGGCACTCGAGGTCATAGGCCTCGATGTGGATGGAGGTGTAAGTGTCGTTTTTGACCATGTTCTCGGACATGATGACCGCGTCTTCATAGTTATAACCATGCCAGGTCATATAGGCGATGAGGACGTTTTGGCCAAGGGCGAGCTCGCCATTGCGCATGGCTGGGCCATCGGCGATGATTTGGTCTTTTTCGACCTTGTCGCCGACTTTGACGATTGGCTTTTGGTTGATGCAAGTGCCTTGGTTGGCACGATCGAACTTCTGGAGATGGTAGGTTCTTGGGCCTTCTTTCTCCTGGATGATGATGGTGGCGCTATCCATATAGGTGACGACGCCTTCACCCTTGGAGACGACGGCTAAGCCGGAGTCTTTGGCGATCTTGCCCTCAAGCCCAGTGCCGACATAAGCCATGGATGGACGGAGGAGAGGAAGAGCCTGACGCTGCATGTTCGCACCCATCAAAGCACGGGTGGAATCGTCGTTTTCAAGGAATGGAATACACGCCGCGGCGATGGAGACGATCTGTTTTGGCGAAACATCGACATAGGTGATCTTCTCTTTCGGGGCCTTGACGTTATCTTCGTTATGACGGCAGGTGACTTCGTCTTCGAGGATTTCCTTCGCGACGAGTTTCTCGCCTTCATATTCGATGACGGTCTCTTGGCCTAGAGCCAAGTTGGCTTCGGCGATATATAAGCCTCTTTCGGCATCGGCCGAGAGATATTCGGCTTTGTCGGTGACGAATTGACGCTTGTTGCCTTTTTCATCTTCGACGGTCACGACCACGCGGTATGGGGTTTCGATGAAGCCATAGCGGTTGATCTTGGCGTAGGTCGAGAGATTGTTGATAAGACCGATGTTCTGGCCTTCAGGAGTCTCGATTGGGCAGATACGACCATAGTGGGTATGGTGAACGTCACGGACTTCCATGGAGGCGCGGTCTCTGGTGATGCCGCCTAAACCTAAGGCGGAGATACGTCTCTTATTGGTCAACTCAGCGAGTGGGTTGGTCTGATCCATGAACTGCGAGAGTTGGTTGGAGGCGAAGAACTCACGGACCGCGGAGGTTAAGGGGCGGATGTTGATGAGCTGACTTGGCTTAGCCGATTCAAGGTCGGTGATGGACATCTTCTGCTGGACGGTTTTGGCCATCTTGTTAAGACCCATCCGGAAGTGAATCTGGAGAAGCTCGCCAACGCATCTGATACGACGGTTGCCTAAGTGATCGATATCGTCGACTCGTCCAATGCCATACTGGAGACCCATGAGGTAAGAGAAGGTGGCGACCATATCGGAGATGGTGATGCGGGAGACGCTTGGGGTGTTCTCGTCGCCATTTAAGGCAAGGTCGGTGCCGATGATCTTGACGACGATGTCTTCAGGATCATCGTTAGCGTAGACTCTCACGATGTTGACATCGCTATATTGGTCAAGGGCCGGATTGGCGTTGAGATGGACCTTGTGGGCGCCATGCTCGAAGAATTCCATATCGCGGAGATTGGCCACGTCACGCTTGGTGAGTTTGTGTTTCTTTTCGAAGACCACCACTCCACCGTCTTCTTCGGAGGCGACGAGATCTTCGGCTAAGACACGGCCGACCAAACGGTCATAGATGCCGAG
>JAIKYF010000149.1 GCA_024683495.1 Bacilli bacterium | reverse complement strand
TGTTTTTGGTGCGTCTAAGTTTTGTTGATTTGAATAAGTCAAAGGCTTTTATATCGTTCTTTTTATATGTTTCTCCGATACAGGATTGGCGTGTTATTTGGCAAGAGTTAATTCTCCAGAGACATTAAAAAACTCTTATTTAAAAGGACATATCATTGAAACTTATATTATCAATGAAATAATTAAAAGTTATAAAAACAACCACAAGGATGTCGATGCATCTTTCTATTATTTTAGAACCTTTGATAAGGATGAAATTGATTTAGTGATTGTATCTGACGGTAATATTTCTCTAGCGGAATTAAAAAGTGGAGAAACATATAAAAAGAACGATATAAAAGCCTTTGACTTATTCAAATCAACAAAACTTAGACGCACCAAAAACGCAATAGTGTGTACTACTCACGCGATTTATTCAATTGGTGAAGATTGTTATGTTCTCCCTGTTTCCTCTATATAGTGAAATGGGTTTAAACCTCGTGTCCGTCCAGATTTTTCACGGGTTTTTATGTGTCCAGTTATAAATTGAATAAAGCTGTTTTCACAAGACCGAATATAGCGAAAATGCTAAAAAATAAGAAAAAAACACGCACTTTTACATACGTGTCTATTCAATCAATCGTGGCGGAGGAAAAGGGAGTCGAACCCTTGCGGCCGGTTAAGACCCTACGAGCTTTCCAAGCCCGCCCCTTCAGCCTCTTGGGTATTCCTCCGTGCTACCATTTCACGGCACGAATAAGTATAATTTCCTAGCAGGGGTTTTGCAATAGAAAAATTAAGGGGAAAAGAAGGCATGAAAGAAATCGTAATCGACAAAATAAATTCTGGCCAGAAAATTGAGAAATTCGTGAAGAAATTCCTCTCTGAGGCTCCATTAGGCTTTATTTATAAAGCCTTCAGGAAAAAAGATATCAAAGTCAATGGCCACTGGGTCAACAAAGATCACATCGTCTTTGAAGGGGATGTCGTAAGGATCTACGTCACTGATGAGCAGCTTGCCGATTTCCTTAAACCCCGAGAGGTGGAGAAGGCCGATTTCCCATACCCCATCATCTATGAATCGGATAATGTCCTTATCGTCGATAAGCCTTCGGGAGTGTTGACCATCGGGGATAATAAAGAGACCAGAAACACCCTCGCCCGCAAAGTCTTGGATTATCTATATTTCAAAGGCGAATTTGATCCCAATAATCATATCTTCGTCCCTTCGCCCGCCCATCGTCTTGATAGAAACACCGCTGGACTGGTGGTCTTTGGCAAAACCGACGCCGCCCTTAAAGAATTAGAAGAAGTCTTCAAACTCCGCACGGAGATCGAGAAAAGATATCTTGCCTTAGTCGATGGAATCCCGGAAAAAAGCGGGACCATCAAAGCCCCGTTAAAAAAGAATTCGGCTTCAGGATTAGTCTCCGTCACCCCGGTTTCCATGGGAGGGAAAGAGGCGACCACCGTTTATCACCTAAAAGAGACATTCACAAGCGTCTCCTTGGTGGAATGTGAGCTATTGACCGGCCGGACCCATCAAATCAGAGTCCATCTTGCTTATATCGATCATCCAATCATCGGCGATGGGAAATATGGCAATTTCCAAACTAACCGGGAATTTAAGACCCGCTATGGCTTCGACCACCAATTCCTTCACGCGGCCACTTTATCCTTTAAGAAGATGAAGGGCCCCTTAAAAGAGCTCGAAAATAAAACATTCACCTCTCCTTTAGATAAGGATGAAGCCGCATTGCTTAATAGGCTTCATAAAGGTGAATGATTATTTGCCGATAATTCTCTCTAAGGTTTTCCTGACTCCTTCATGATTGTTGTCGTCTTCTGCCATCAAAAAGGAGTTTTTCATTGTCTCGGAGCGGGTGTTTTTCATCGTAAAAGAGATGCCGGATAAAGAAAGCATCTCATAATCGTTGTCGCTATCGCCGATGGCGATGATATTCTCTTTCTTATACCCTAAATGCCTGATGATATGTGCTAAAGATGAGCCTTTGGTCACGCCATTGATATGGCCTTCTTCATAAGGGACACCCGTCCATCTCCGGCACTTAAGTTTAGGGTTCTTTTCAATCGATTTCCCTATCAAATCGGCCATATTTTCCTTATAGCCAAAGACTAAGGTGAAGACATCTTCATCCAAAATATTCTCAATGTCCCCAATAAAATGCTTCGTTTTCTTATAGGGGAAATATTGTTCGATGAAGGGATCGTCTTTTGCTAGATAGATATTGTTTTCGGACTCCACGATGCAGGAGAAGAAGTGCTCTTTGCTCTCTTTGATGATTCGTTTGACCTCGTCTTTTGGGAATTTGAATTCCTGAGGAGGGAAGCTATCATCGCCCGGAATGAAAGTATAGGCCCCATTATGGGTGATGATGGGGGTCTTTAATTCCAAAAGGTCATAATATTCTCTCATCGCCCGATAAGGCCGGCCCGAGGAAAGAACTAGATCAAAGCCTTTTTCTTTTAAGGTCTTTAGATAAGCGACGCTCCTAGAGGGAATATGAAAAGAATCATCTAGGAGAGTTCCATCCAAATCTAAAACGACAAGTTTATCTAACGGCTGAAAAGGCATTGTTTATTCAATCGGGAGGAGGCCAACGGCTTTTTGTACTCTCTTGAGGGTGACGTTTGCGATTTCTTCCGCTTTCTTCGCACCCTCTTTTAAGACCTCGAGATATTCTCCTGAGGCTAGGATTTCTTCATAGCGGGCCTTGAAGGGGCCAAGGATCTCTTCGACTTTATCGGCGACCGCTTTCTTGAAGTCTCCATAGCGGAAGCCGACGAATCTTTCTTCGGCCTCGCTGATGCTGATATCGGATAAAGCGGCATAGATAGTGAGAAGATTGGAGATGCCGGGCTTATTCTCGGGATCGTATTTGACTTCGCATCCTAAGTCGGTGACCGCGGACATGATCTTCTTTCTGATGGTCTTCATATCGTCCTTGAGGAAGATATCTCCCTTCGGATCGGATTTCGACATTTTCTTGGTGGGATCGCTTAAAGACATGATTCTGGCCCCGACCTTGTTGACTTGGGCCTTTGGCATCACAAGGATATCACCATAGCGATGGTTGAAGCGGTTGACTAAGTCGCGGGTGATTTCCACGTGCTGGATTTGATCTTCCCCGACGGGAACGATGTTGGCGTCGTATAAAAGGATGTCGGAGGCCATCAAAACGGGATAGGCGAATAAGCCTAAGCCGATTTGGTTGTCGTTCATCTTCGCGGATTTATCCTTGAACTGGGTCATTCTCCTGAGTTCCCCCATGTAGAGATAGTTTTGGAGGATGGCATTCAGTTCGGCATGGGCCGAAACGGAAGACTGAAGGAAAATAGTGGCCTTCTTCGGATCGAGCCCGCTGGCAAGATAGAAGGCGGCGATATCGCGGGAGTTCTCTTTTAAAACTTCGGGGTCGATAGGAAGAGTCAAGGCGTGGAGGTCGGCAATGAAGATGAAGACCTCACCGGAGTCTTGGAAATCTTTGAAGCGTTTCAAGGCCCCAATATAGTTACCGAGGGTCAATTGGCCAGTCGGTTTAATACCTGAAAGAATACGTGTCATAGTTAATTACCTCGTGTTTATTATAATCGCTTCTAGCGATTGGGAAAGAATTAAGCGCAGTTTTTGTCTTTCTGTCTTTCATAAAGAGATTTTTTTTCAAGAAACGACAGAGAAATGATCTTTTGTATATCTACAAAAACTTGTAACTATGCTAAAATGCATCTCGATGATCAAGATTTATTATTCCGCAAGCTGCAGCAGCTGCCGCAAAGTCAAAAAATGGTTCGATGACCAGAAGATCCCTTATGAGGCCAAGGATATTTTCAGCAAGTCCCTCACTAGAGAGGACATCATGGAAATCATCTCCAAATCCGAAGATGGGACTGATGATATCATTTCCCCAAGAAGCAAAATCGTCAGTGAGAACAACATCAACTTCGATGACATGAAGATCTCCGAGCTCGTGACCTTCATCTCCAATAACCCCTCCATTCTCCGCCGCCCGATCATCGTCGATGACCACCGGGTTCAGGTTGGCTATAACGAAGAGGAAATCACGACCTTCATCCCTAGGGCCAGACGTTTGGCGGAGATTCATTGCAATCCCACTGAATGTCCTCGCTTCGCTGAATGTCCGAGCCAACTAGACGCTCAAGGCAAACTGAAAATCAAGCGCTAAAAGCACAAAAAATAAAATCCGTGCAGGTTTTGCACGGATTTTTTAACTTAAGAGGAAGATGATGTCCTCTCTAGTGAGCTTAGTTAATGCCTCATCGGTGTTGCTGATGAGACTCTCATAGAGAGAATGTTTTTTCTCTTGGAGGAGCAAGACTTTCTCTTCAATCGTATCGTGGGCAATCAGTTTATAGACGTTGACGGTCCTCTTTTGCCCGATGCGGTAAGCCCTATCGGTAGCTTGATTCTCGGCCGCTTCATTCCACCAAGGATCAAGATGGATGACGATGTCGGCCCCATGGAGATTCAAGCCCGTCCCTCCGGCTTTTAGGGAGACCAGGGTGACTTTGACGCTTTCTTCGGCATTGAATCTATCGCAGATATTAAGCCTCTCTTGGGCAGGGGTATCCCCATTGATGAAGTAGGAGGGGATATTCGTCTCATTCAATAAGGATTGGAGATGGGTCAAAACACGCTTAAAGGAAGAGAAGACGAGGATCTTATGGCCCGTATCGATCGCTTCCTCGATGCGGTCGACGACATAGGCCAATTTCGAAGATTCTTCGAAATCTCCTTCAAAGAAGGAGGGAAGATCGACCGCGATTTCTCTTAGCTTGGTTAATAAAGGGAGGATTGTAAAAGAATCGCTATTGCTCTTTAAGAGTTCTTTGGCTTCTTGTAGGGAAGCATCATAATACCTTCTTTCATCATCGTTGAGGCTGATGGTGGTGACTTCGGTGATTTTCGGAGGAAGCTCTTTTAAGACGTCCTGCTTTCTTCTTCTAAGGATGAAGGGGGTCAATTTCTTCCTTAAGGAATTATGTCCTAAGGGATTTAAGAGATATTTGTCTTTGAAATCTTGACGAGACGACAAGTAGCCCGGTAAAAGGAAATCGAAGATCGACCATAAGTCCATCTCGCTATTTTCTAAAGGGGTCCCCGTCAAGGCAAAGTGGGTCTTGGCCTTGATTTCCTTGACCGAGGAAGAATTCTTCGTCCCGGCGTTTTTGATGTATTGGGCCTCATCTAAAATGACGGCCTCGAATTCGATTCCCTCATATAAATCAGTGTCGTTTCTTAAGGAATTATAAGAGGTCACATAGATGGCCTTATTTCCTTGATCGATGGATTTTATGGCGTTTTCGCGCGTGATTTTTGCTCCATCGATCAAATAGACGGGGAGGAAAGGATTCCACATATTGACCTCGGCCTCCCAGTTATATAGAAGCGACTTAGGGCAGACGACCAAGAGGGGTTTATGGATTTCGGCGATGGACAAGAAAGCGATGGTCTCAAGGGTTTTCCCTAATCCCATGTCGTCGGCCAAAACTCCTCCAAGATGATAATCGTGGAGGGTCAAAAGGTATTTGACCCCATCTATTTGATAAGGCTTTAGCTTATCAAGAAGGAAATCTGGAATCTCCACTTCCCTGTTCTTGAAGTTTTTGATGTTCTCGAAAGCGGTGGTGAGGTATTCGTTGAGGCTGATCTTCACTTTCTTGTTCTCAAGGAAAGAAAAGGCGCTATAGAAGGGGAGGCGAGATGATTCTAAGGAGTCAAGATCGACCTTGCCCTCATTCATCGTCTTATCAATAGCCTCTAAGCCTGCATCTAGATAGATGGCCTTACCATGAAGAAGATGGAACTTCTTTTTCTTTCTGAAGGATTTTAGGATCTCTTTTAATTCGTCTTTGGTGTATTTTTCCGAGACTATCTCAAGATTTATGAGGCCATTTTCCCCTAATAAGGAGACTCCGATGTCATTAGAGACGCTGAAGACGATGTCGTTTAATTCGTCGCTTCGATAGATATCGGCCGTCTTCTTCAATTCACTGAGGTCGGCTTTGAGGAATTTCAAAGCCGCCTGGCCATTATCCAATTCCCCATTTTCAATCCCACCGACGCTTTTAAGAAGTTTTAGATAATGGCTTCTTAAGGC
>JAIKYF010000148.1 GCA_024683495.1 Bacilli bacterium | reverse complement strand
TATCGTCAGTAAAATGTCGGGTGGCAAAAATGATGGCAAAAATGATGGCAAAAATCTTTTTAACAACGACTTAACCGAGAATGAAAAGAGGGTGTTGTTAGAGCTTATAAATAACCCAAGCATTCCATACGACACATTAGTAGTGGAACTTAAAATTTCAAGAAGAACAGTATCCAGGGTTTTTGAGTCTTTGGTTAAAAAAGGGTATATCCAAAGAGTTGGAACAAACAAAAAAGGATATTGGAAAGTAATAAAGTAACAGCAAGTAACAAGCGATTTTATGTTGAAGTGTTGATAATAAAAGCAGAAGGAGGATGACCTATGGAATTTAAGGATAAATTAAGAAATCTTAGAACCGAAGCAGGTCTTTCTCAAGAAGCTTTAGCAGATACTGTCCACGTTTCTAGAAGTGCAATTGCCAAATACGAAAATGGTGGTGGAAAGCCCAGCGAAGAAACACTAAAACTAATTGCTGATTATTTTAAGGTTGACATAAGTTATTTAAATGATGATGAGGAAATAAAGAAAACAAAAAGACCAATTGTTGGATTTATTATTACTCTTGTGTGTGGCGTTATCTTTGTTATTGCCGCTGCCATCGCCTCTATCTTTTATAATCAAATGAAATTATCAGTTTCCTTTTCTGATTCTTTAAAAGCAATGGCGTTTTTAATCATTATCATTGTTTCTTTAATTTTTGTTGGCATAACGTCTATTGCCGGATATTTATTAATGACTATCAAAACAGGCAAAAAGAAGCTGATACCAACATTAGTATCAGTAGTTCCTCTCGTAGTTGCTCTTATCATAGGTATCACTGGTATTGTTACTACAAGAATTCAATATGAAGACTATAAAACATTCACAACAGAAAAATGGATGAATGCATACAATAATCACGATTATCGTGGATTACTCATTTATTCTTTTTTAGATAAATATGATATTAGTGGCTATAGTCTTCAAGAAACAAAAGATTTACTTGGCACTCCAGATCAAGCTAATGAAATAGCACTTGAAATATATCCACCTCAATATGGTGGTGTCATATACATTTATGATTTGGGATATTACAAAGACTATATGGATCCTACGACATTTGAGATTACATTCAATCAAAATAACAATGTTGTTTCTTATGAAGTAGTTCCACATTAACACTTATTCAAGTTGATGTTCAAACCCCCTTTAAAAAATAGGGGGGGGACAAAACTCCTAGAGGGGGGACATTGTATCAAATAAGGTAAACCTTTCCATCTAGAATTGTCAGGTTTGATACAATGGTGTCAAACCTTTTTCTTTATAGAATAAAGAATATTGGCTTTATTTCACTCAAAATAGGTATTGAAAAAGGCAAAAATACATCAATCTAATAAAAAGCCATTTCTATTAGTGCTCCATAATTCCTAATGGTGTTCCGAAAATCCTATTAGTGTTCCAAAAATAAAAACTTTTTCAAAACACCGAATAGAAAACTTTCAAAACACCGAATTATTCTCTTTCAAAACACCGAAAATGATTGGTTTAGTATCGGTATCCATTTATAATGGAGACGAGGAAAATAATATGGCTAAGGTAAAAGATTATATTCCACGTTTAGCGGAACAAACATTATTAACTAAATTAAATTCATCTGGTTGTGTTATTGTAGCGGGCCCTAAGTTTTGTGGCAAATCAACAATGTGTGAAGAATTTGCTAAATCAGTAACAGCTTTAAAAACCACAAACTCAATTGAACTTGCTGAGGCTGATCCAAAATCAGCTTTAATAGGTGATATTCCACATTTAATAGATGAATGGCAAAAAGCTCCTGAGATTTGGAATGTTATAAAAGATGAGTTAGATAATGATTATCAGTTTGGAAAATATATTTTAACTGGCAGCACAACTCCTATTGATCCTAGTAAAATACAGAACTCCGCTGCCGGAAGAATTGCACGAATGATGCTTAGACCTTTTACCCTTTATGAATCAAAAGAATCTAAAGGAATGGTTTCTTTAAAAGAACTGTTTTCAAATGGTTTTAAGTTGAATCCTGTTTACGATAATCAAAACGACATTTCCTTATCTGACATTGCTTTCTACATATGTCGTGGGGGATGGCCGATTTCTATTAAGGCTAAAAAAGAATATGCGATAAATGTTACTGAGAACTATTATAGTGGACTATTTACAATAGAAGATGAAAGTGATGAGTTTGCGGAATTCTTGAAAAATAAGAATATCGAATTATTAAAACTTATCCTTAAAACATTAGCGAGAAATATATCTACCCAAGCAAAAAACACATCAATGATTGCTGATATTATTGCCTCAGGAGAAAGAAGTAAGTTGGATGATGATACTTTCCTAACTTATAAGAAAACCCTTGAAGATTTATTTATTACCTATGATATGCCTGCGTGGAATCTTAATCTTAGGACTAGTGTAGCAGTTAGAACTGCTCCTACACATCACTTTGTTGATACGTCTATCGCTACTTCTGCCTTAGGAATTAAACCTACAGATTTGTTAGCAGATTTAAAATCTTTTGGCCTTTTCTTTGAAGATTTTGCAGTGAGAGATTTGTCTGTTTATGCTGAGTCATTTGGAGCAGAACTTAAGCATTATCGTGATAGTTCAGGATTAGAGGTAGATGCCATTATTACATTACCAAATGGCGAATATGGAGCGGTTGAAATCAAAATCGCCAGTGAAAAGAATATAAAAGAAGGCATTAGTTCATTAAATGCTTTTAACAAAAAAATGATAGATAGCGCATTAAAACAACCAGCATTTCGCATGATTTTAACTAGTCATGGAGTGTCCAAGAAAACAGAAGAAGGAATATACGTTATTCCTATTACCTTATTAAAGAATTAATTATGCATATCGGAAGTTCTGATGATCCAAAAGCAGTAAAAAAACAATATAAAACATCGGATGGGTTGAACATTCGATTGTCTTTTCATGACACGTATTCCACAAATAAACTAGGATATGGGAATTGGCTTACTTCCAATTATATGAACCTTCAAGGATTAAAAGTATTAGAGGTTGGCTGTGGAACAGGTAGTTTATGGGTTGACCATAAAAAACTAATAACTCATTGTGTTAGATTTGTATTCACAGATTTGTCGGAAGGAATGATTCAAACTGCTAAAAAGAATATTGGAGAATATTCCAATATCGAATACCGTGTTGCTGATATTCAGAATCTTGATTTTGAAGATGATTCATTTGATGTTGTTATTGCTAATTCGATGCTTTATCACGTGCCAGATCTTCAAAAAGGACTCAAGGAAGTTAGACGAGTTTTAAAAGATGGTGGAATATTTTATTGTTCCACTTATGGAGAGAACAACTTTACTGACAAACTTGCTGAATGGTTTGCTTTAGAAAATGAAGAATTACATTTCAATCATAATTTTACGATGCAAAATGGTGGAGACATTCTAAAGAAAGTATTTGATGAAGTGGAGCCAGTTATTTATAAAGATTCCTTCCATATTACCAATGTAGACCATCTCATAGAATACCTAAGTAGTCTGTCATCATTTAAATCTATAATGAGTATCTCGGTTTCCAAGACTAGAGAAATACTTGCTAAGCATATTGTTGATGGTGCCATTGATTTGCCTAAAGAATATGGCATGTTTAAGTGTAGATAATTGTGGTGTTCAGTGGGCATGTGAAATGTTCAATGGAGCTTTAAAGTGTTCAATTGGTATCAAATCACTAATTCATACCCAAATGAGTAATATGTCCTTGTTACAAAATCGAGGACGTTTTTTCACGGGGTGAACCTTTATCGTTTTCGGAAGCGAATCAACGTTTAATTGGCCATTGCTTAGGCAAAAGAATAAGCCTATCATAAAACAAATTAATGGGGGGAATAACCATGAAAAAAACATTGGCGTTTGTTCTCGCTTCCTTTCTCCTTGCCTCCTGCGGATCGACATTGCCGTCGGAATCCGAGGCAGCAAAACCGTCTTCGGAAGAAAGAACGACCGCTTCATCCTCTTTGAACTCATCTTCAGAGAAAACCACATCCTCATCGACCACTACGGCGCCTACTGAGTCAACGACCTCGCAACCAAGCACCGACTCCTCCAGCGAAGACTCCGTCTCTTCGGAAGTCTCCAGCAGCAGCGAAATCAGTTCGTCTGCGGCGCCGCAGCGACAGGAAATCACTTGGGACGCAGGTCTGCGCTTGATGAGCAAATGGTATACCAAGTTAACGCCAGATGAAGAAACCGGTCTTGCCGAATACCAATATCCGGAAAGCTATGAGTTCACCACGGATTACGGAGAGGACCGTTGTCTGACGTTCCAAAAATCGGGAGAAGATTATTTCTCACTTGCCTCTGGCAATAGCGCTATCGGAAACGCTTGGATCCACCAAGGCGAAAAGTATTATCGCTATGTTAATGGAAGCTATTATGCCGAACTCACCGAAAAGCAGTTTACCGTTGACCGCAAACGCTTCTTAGACGATTCCAATAACCGCAGAATCGCGGGTTACTACGAATCCTCTAATAACGTTTTCTATCGTTATCTCAAAGTTGCTTTGGGCAAGAATTTCGAAAAAAACCAGCGCTGGGAATACGAATCCAAAGTCGTTAAGAGCAATGGCGAGGAGGGCGATTTATACTTCAACGTCCAAATCTATAACACCTACGAATCTTGGTATTACGATGTCGAGATGGATTTCGCGAATGGCATCCCCGTTTTGGCAGTCATGAAAGAACGTAGGCAAAGTAGTTCCACTTGGGCGAGCACCCGTAACGAACTTCACCCCGAATACGAGAGGGCCGGATACCTTCTTGACGAAAACCATAATATCGAAAACCTCCCGGGCATCAAAGTTACCTACAACCCCTTGGCCTATGACCGCGTTTCCTCTTTCGTGGTTAGCGTCGGTGGGTTTAGTTATCCTAGAGCTTCGGGCTTCTGGCAGCGGCAGAGCGATGGCATCGCTGGGGCCATCACGGTCCGATGCACCGGTTTCGCCACGTATCACGATTACAATGTTGTGGCCAAAATCTATATCAACGGTGTCTTGAGCGAAGATGAAACGCCCACAATGGCGGCGGGCGATAAAGTCCTCATTTACTTCGACTTCACCCTCAAAGACAGTATCCCCATTTTCCATGCCGAAGGGCTCACGGAATTCCCGAACGTCTATGTCGATGGCACCCGTATCGCAGACGTCGATGAAAATGGCGTCCCGTTAATCTATCCGGGCGACCATATCCGTTGCTACCCCAAACTCTCTGAAACGCAAGAGAACACCACGATCGGCGCGCGTATCTTCCCCGCCGATGAAGAAGGCAACCAGAGCGGTTATACGGCCATCAAATACGATTATTCGGTCGATACCAGCGACGTTGGATCTTGGACTACCTATGAGCGTTCCACGATGCATACCGTCCGCGCCGATGATCGTTTCTTCTTCGACATTTATAGCGGAAAAGCCTGCTCGGTCATTGCCAAGACAAGCATCCCCGTCTCCGTTACTATTACAGCGAGCGATGGTCGTCTTGTCCCCTTTGGCGAAAACGTCCTCGTGGGTAATGAAACCCTTAAGGAGATTGTCGTCATGTTACCGGCAAAAGGCAAAATCACCATCAGTGGCTGTGGCGTATACAGCAGCACGACCAATAGTGGCACCAAGACCGAAGAACGCAAGTTCTTCCGCAACAGCAAAGTTACGTCGGACATCGAGTTCTCCTATACTACGGTATCCTAATCCCCATCAACCTTATGCGCGGCCTTAGTGACCGCGCTTTTTCTTATGCGGCCGGGGTCACGCCCGTAACAACCGCTATTCAAATGGGTTTCCTCCGCGGCAAAGGTCTTGACGATCTTTTTCTCGTGGCGGGATAAGACGGCGATTTCCTTTCCTGACCTCGTCACGTAAATATCGATGACCATCTTCGCCGGCATCCTGGCCGCCCACCCGTTCTCGTCGACAAGCTGGCATCTCTTCCCGCGGAACCCAAAGGAAGATCCGTTGTCCGCAATTCTTTGGAATTCCGTCGACAGGTAGAAGTCGATTTTTGTGCACAATAATCCACATCAAAAATTATGGAAAAGCGCGAAATTTTATCCTTAACAGATATGGAAAAGCGCGAAATTTTTGGTAATATTTATATGGAAAAGCGCGAAATTAGTAATAGGAGGACCTTATATGTTTAGAAGAAAAGCGATGAAAAAATTCGATGAATGGCTTTCTTTAGACAAATCGACCGCCCTACTTGTCGATGGGGCTAGGCAAATTGGGAAATCCTATTTAATCCGCGAATTTGGAAAGACGAGGTTCAAGGATTTTGTTGAAATCAATTTAAGGATAAACGAACGGGCCAAAACCCTGTTTCAAACCATTGAGGGCGTTGATGACCTCGTTATGAAAATACGTCTATTCGCCCAAAGGGAAATTGACTTATCGAGCGCTCTTATATTCTTTGACGAAATCCAATCTAGTCCTGATCTATTTCCCTATGCCAAGATGCTTGCGGAAAACCACGTATGCCACATCGCCTTTGCCGGGAGTTTGCTTGGAGTCACCCTCGAAGGTTATGCCTCTGATCCACTAGGGTTTGTGACAACCATCCCCATGTATCCCATGGACTTCGAGGAATTCCTTTGGGCAAACGGGGTAGATGAAAGCGTAATCGAAATGCTTAGGGGGCATTTTATATCCCATTCCCCCGTAGACGAAGGAATCCACAAAACCATAATGGGGCTATTTAGAAGATTCCTAATCGTCGGAGGCATGCCCGATGCCGTTAAGGAATATCTTTCTAGCCGCGACACAACCAGAATCAACCTTATTAAGGAAAATATCCATAGGGGTTACCGCGAAGACGCGGCGCAATATAGCTGCAAAGATAAGCTCATTATCCAAGAAATCTATGACCTAATGCCATCTCAAATCGAAAACAAAAATAGGCGATTTATCTTAAAGAAGCTTAACGAACACCAACGTTATTCCCGCTACGAAAATGACTTCCAGTGGCTATGCAAAGCTGGAATTGCCCTAAAAACCGATTGCGTTTCTGACCCCGTCTATCCCCTAATCACCTCGGAATCGAGGAACCTATTCAAACTCTATTTTTCCGATGTCGGCATCCTCTCTTTGCTTTTATTTAAGTCCTATGAAGACAAGATCCTTATCGACGAAAGGTCCGCTAACCTCGGGGCGATATATGAAAACGTGGTCGCAACAGAACTCCTCTCCAAGGGCTTTCCCCTATATTATTACGATTCCAAAAAGCGCGGCGAGGTCGATTTCATCGTGGAACTCGGCGATAGAATCCTTCCGCTCGAAGTCAAAAGCGGCCGTGACTACACTATCCATTCCGCCCTTATAAATCTCCTTAACGACTATCCTTCCATCACCGAGGCAATCGTATTCCATAATGAAAACGTCAAGGAGATTAATGGCAAAACCTATCTCCCCATCTATATGGTGATGTTCCTAGAAAAGTATCCTAGCCGAAGCATTAAACTTTAATGCCTTTTTCCTCTATTGGTATTACAATCCTAACCATGACCAAGATCCATGTCGTCCTCTTTGAGCCGGAGATACCCCAGAATACCGGCAACATCGCCCGTACCTGCGCCGCTACGGGAGCAACCCTTCATCTAATCAAGCCCCTAGGCTTCTCTCTTGATGATAAATATATGCGCCGGGCGGGACTAGACTATTGGGATAAGCTTGACGTTAGGCTCTATGAGAATCTAGATGACTTCTATGGCAAGAACAAAGACGCGCTGATCTACTATTATTCCAAGAAGGCGCATCATCTTTATACTGAGGTCTTTTATCCCGATAACGTATACCTTATGTTTGGGAAAGAAACCAAAGGGATCCCCGAAAGCGTGCTATTAGAGCATGAACAATATACCGTTAGGATCCCCATGAAAGAAGGGCTACGTTCCCTTAATCTTTCCAATACGGTGGCCATAGGGGTCTATGAGGTCCTCCGTCAACATGGCTTTGAGGAGCTTGCCTTAGAAGGAAAGCTAGGGAAATAAGCAAAGTAGATGAATGGCCCCTCTTCTTTCTTCTATAATGGGGCCACATCAAAAGGATTAGGCAAAATATGATCTACGATTATCAAATCACTACGGGCAAAGGCGAAACCTTAAGCCTATCTTCCTATAAGGGCAAGGTCATCTTGATCGTCAATACGGCCACGGGATGCGGCTTCACCCCCCAATATGCCCCCATCGAGGAACTATATAGGAAATACCATGATAAGGGACTGGAGGTCCTTGATATCCCCTGCAACCAATTCGGCGCCCAGGCCCCGGGAAGCGATGAGGAGATCCATGAATTCTGCACCCTTCACTATAACACCACCTTCCCCCAGATGAGGAAAGCCGATGTCAACGGCGATAACGAACTGCCCCTATATACCTTCTTAAAGAAGGAAGCGGGCTTCAAAGGCCTTGATCCCCATCCCTATAAGGAACTATTAGAAGGGATGTTTGCAAAAGCAGATCCAGACTGGGATAAGAAAAGCGACATCAAATGGAACTTCACGAAGTTCGTCGTTGACCGTAATGGCAATGTCGTCGCTAGGTTTGAACCTACCGCGGATATCGATAAAGTCGAGGAGTGCATCGTCTCTTTACTCTAATCCCCCCTTCCCTTTTTTCCCTTATTAGGAGGCATTCGTGCCTCCTTTTTTTCTTTGGATTCCTTTTTTCCGAAAAATGTGGTTGGAAGAGCAAATCGAGGAAAAGTCGCCAAAGTCGAAGAGTGCATCGCTTCTTTGCTCTAATCCCTCTTCTCCATTTCCCCTCAGCTTGCCAAGGATAACCATAAATTCCAGATCACCAAACTCCCCCATAGCCCTAGAAGCAGGGACTATGAAGGCGTATACGCGTGGTTAGTGGACGCTGGCATCATCAATGTCTCCTATAACCTAAGCGAACTCTCCTTGCCCCTATCTTCCTATGAAGATTCCTCTTTTTACCGTCTTTATTACGCAGACCACTCTTTGTTTCTTGCAACAATTGACGAAGAAGATAAGGAAGACTTGCTTCAAAACGATAACCTTGAAATCTATTCAGGGGGCTTATATGAATCGCTTATCTCCTCCTCGTTAGTCAAGCAAGGGATCAACCCCTATTTCTATAAAAATAAAGATGGTAGCATCGAACTTGATTTCATCGTCCGTGGCAAATCCTCGATCATCCCTATAGAAGTCAAAAGGAAACGAGGTTCCACTAAATCGTTAAGGACTATCATAAACGATAAGAACATCCCAATCCAAAAAGGGATCAAACTCAGCTTAAATAACATCGGTTATGATGGCGATATCATCACAATTCCCTATTATCTAAGCTTCTTCCTAAAACGCTTCCTAAAAGAGTCACCCCTATTTCACTATTAAGGAAAATTAGCATTCCTTAAGGTTATATTGACGTTTTTCACCTATCATTTATGTAAAAAATTGGGCCATTGAGGAAATCTTTGTTGCAGTTTTTGCCCCATTTTCTAAAATGTAACTAGTTTCACCAAAGGGGGGATTCTCGACACTATGGACACTAGGCTTACGGAATTATTCAAATTGATCGCCGGGGAAAGCAAAAGGAGGATGGATAAGATCCTTCTTGAATTCGATCTCTCCTTTTCACAGGTCATAGCCTTGAATTACATCTGCGAGAAAAGCGGGGAAATCACCCAAAGGGAACTAGAGGGAATGCTTAATATCTCCCATCCCGCAACCCATGGCATCATAAAAAGATTAGAGGCCAAAGGCTTTATCTCGACTTATCCCGATAAGAAGGATAAGCGCAACATCGTGGTCTTCGCCACCAAGCAAGGCCAATCCACCATCGCTTCCTTAAAGGAGATGGAATTAAGCGAGACCAAGGCGATTGGACTAACGGACGAAGAAAAAGACGAACTCCTCCATATCCTTACCAAGGTCTATGACGGCATCAAGAAACTAGAAGCCATATAAGCGTTGCACTTTGTTTTCCCTAGGTCGGCTCGCCCGGCCTTTTTTCTTAACCCAATTGACCCCATATGCCCTTATTTGCACCTAGATTGTCCCTATCTTTCTTCTATGGCTATTCTAGGAAGAAATCTCCCTAGGCAATAAAAATGGCCCCCTAGGGCCTAGAAAGTGGTTTTAACGGTTTCGGTAATCCTCAAGTTCTTCGTCGAGTTCGATTAGCCTTTCGCAGTCTTCGATTAGCTTATCTAGTTCCTTTAGGCCGTTTTCGTCTAATACCTTCAGCCCTTCCATATCCCTAACGATTTCATAACGGTTCTCGAGAAGGTCGTCTAAGTCCAAATAGTTATTCATATCCTTTA
>JAIKYF010000144.1 GCA_024683495.1 Bacilli bacterium | reverse complement strand
AAAAGGATGGCGAAAAGGATGAACATGATCCATCCTCCGACGCCGAAACCGGGCGAAAATTGATTGAAATATCCGCCATATTCGGTGAACTCATTGGGCACGGGTGACCAGGGTACGGCAAATGTCATCTGAAACCAGAGTCCGATGTTCTGGAATACGGATGTAATCATCTTGGCGAGGTAATTGAAATAATTCTCCATTTGATATCCTCCGGGTTATAGATCGTAGATGGGGGCTAGCACGCCTGAGAAAGAAAGATTGACGTCAAAGACGCTGGAAGCAACGTCTTCGGTGCAGTCTAGATCCCAACCTTCGATATAGATGGTGATAACCATTCTTTGGGTCGAGTTGGCATGGACCGAGCATAAGGGCATATTCGGGAGGGTGTTGGTCCCGATGCTGGCGAGGTCCACAAGAGTATAGGTCTCTTCCTCTTTGATGGTGAGGTTGCTTTCCTCGATGCTTTTTTCGATGTCGAGGGCTTGGGTGCCAGGCATCGAGAGGGCATTGAAACAGGTTTCCTTCTCGGATAATTCATTGACGAAGGCCGCCTCGCTATAGATGAGCTCGGCGTCGGAATTGTATTCCCCATAGAGGATTTCCTTGCCGTTTTCCTCATCGAAATAGTGATCCTCATCGACGATGTTGAGCCGTCCCCCGAATTTTGTGTGGGAGGGCTCTTTGACATTGGGCTCGTAGATGAGATATTGGTAGGAATCGACGAGTTCCGAATAGAAGGAGACTCTGAGGCATTGATCGATATTGTTGAGCTCATCGACGTCTAAGCCCAATCTCGAGGCGACCCTGGAGTTACCTTCATAGTTGGGGGCGATCGTCGTTTTCTCATCGAGATAGATCAAGGCATCACGAGAAGAAAAAATCGCGACATCGAACTGATAAAAACCATCCCCTGCCACCAAAGATTTGGTCGTGCCGGAGAAATGGTCGTAGGATGTCCGGAATTTGGGGGTTGCCACGCTTAAGTCTTCCTCGTCATTGAACCAGAGGGACTGATACATGGAAGAAACCGGCTGGAGCTTGTCGCTTTTGATGGCCCCGTTGGCTTTGAGGAATTCCTTAGTCAGGGGAAGGGCTTTTCCTTCCTCATCCTCGTTATAGGTCGGAACCCCATCGACGTTGAGGCCAATCTTGAGGAAAGTCTCGTTATAATCGATGTTGAGGTTGCTGACGAGCAATCGGGAGGAGACCTCGTACCACGCGTATGTCGCGGTCGCGGCCGTGCCTAGCGATAAGGAAAACAAAGCTCCGATAGCCAAAAGGAGCTTTCCGTTTCTATGGAAGCTGGAATTGGAATTAGTTTTCTTCATGTGTTAATCGTGGCTATGCCGATAGGGAACTATCCGCATTAGATTCGCTAGATTCATTCGTGCTCTCGCTCGATTCTTCGTCGTCAGAAACCCTTAATAGCTGGAGATTCAAGGACATGGTGACATAGGAGCCTTTGGGCTCGTAGCCTTCGCACTGGGCGTCATAGCCTTCGATCCAGATGACCGTGGTGAAACGCATGACGGCTTGGGCGGGGAATCTCTCATAGAGGTTATCGAACACCATATTCTCCGAAACGAAAGGAGTCGTGAATTTCCTATTCTCCTCGTATTGGCATTTGGTGTAGATGGACCCATATTCATAATCAAGGTCGATCATGCGCGAGGCCTTATCGACTTGATAGTATTGGGAGATTGGCTCAGCCTCGACGGTTTCGCCGCTCGTGAGCGTCCAGGGGGTCTTGGCCCTGAGGGCGTAGGTCACGTTATCATGGGTGACGTTCGAGGGATCGTAATTTTCGTAGTTGGCGTACCAGCGCACGCGCAAAACATCAATTATAGAAGAGGTCTCACCGTTGGAATTCCCGAAGTTATCGATGGAGAGGTTGACTGAGAAGTCGACCGTCTGCAAAGATTTGTTTTTGACGTAGAAAGTATAGGCTAGATAGTTATCCACCCCATTCTCGTTCCCGTTATGGGACCCATCCCCCGCATCGATGTTCGATTGGTTTCTGGTGATGAGGTCGGCGGTATAAGAGGCTGCTTCCGTTAAGCCATTCCCTGCTAAGAAGGTGGTCTCATGGGAGAAGTCGCTGATATCGGACATGACGAGTTCTTGACGGGCTTTCTTCATCTGGATGGTGTACATGCCAGAGGTACGTCCAAGGAAAGCGATGATGCCTAAAGCAACGCATCCTGATGTGCCGATAGCAAAAGCTATCCAAGCGATGCGCCTTCTTTTTTTACGTTTGATGTATTTTTCGTTTAAAGAGGTAGCCATAAGCAAAAGTCATCTGAGAGTACAGATTCGTCTACGAAAAGAAATGTTATAGTCGGTAACGCGAGTACCGTTCTCGTTGATCGTATCCTCAGTCCAAGCTTGCGCTTACCATTGGAATCTCTTCGGCTGGGGATGTAAATCGTAAATGCCCAAGGAAGGAAAAGATGGTAGCTATTGTTGCCAACGACTCATCTAGTCATTCCACGGCAACTGGCTACCATCTTAATAGGCCCTTTAGTTTTGCGTCCCACCGTTTCCGAATGGTTTGCTTTTTACATTAAGGATTTTACACGTGTGCGTGAGAGCCGTCAATCGATTTTTTTACGCAAATGTGACATTTATCGTAACTATGTCTCATAGTGATAGAAAAAGCGCGATAGAATCGCGCTTTATCAATTGTTAAGAATGCTATTCTTTTGGCTCTTCTCCACCATTGGCTTCTTCCCGAAGCTGCTTGAGGAGTTCTTCCCTGGCTTGGCGTTTAGCTTCTTCTTGGATGGCTTCCTTCTCTTTATTGCCTAAGGCCGACTGGCGTCTAGTGGAATAAACGATGAGGTAGACCCCATCGACCACCAAGATGATGAATAGGGGCAAGACGATGGTGCAGAAGAAGAGGACCGGGGTGTTCTGGAGGGTTCCGATGAATTGGCCGTTTTTGGAAAGGTTGGTAGCCTGATTATCGGTGATCGTCACAAGAACGATGATGGAGATCGTCAAGCAGAAGATTAGAATCGCGAGCTCGATGGCCCCGACGATTATCAACATCCTTTTTTGTTCTTTGCTCATATTAAAAACCTTTAATTAATAGATAATACCGCGATAATTCTAACATAAAAATCCGAAAGTCGATAATTTTTCTCAAAATTGGGGCATATTTCCTTCCTGACTCTATAAGTAAAGTGAAAAGAATATTTGATAATTACTACATTTTTAAGGGAGTCTCGCGTAAAAAAATAACAAAGAAAAAATTTTTCCTATTTGCAAATTGAATGATATTTGATATAGTTTAGATACCTGAAACGAAGGCTTGCCCGGCCGAGCGGATGGGATCACTGGATATATCCTTGTGATGCGATAAAACGAAAACCATTGGAATCCATCGTAGTTATGGATATTTTTGCTTTATTGAAAGGATATTTATCTCATATGAAA
>JAIKYF010000054.1 GCA_024683495.1 Bacilli bacterium | reverse complement strand
GTATCAAGGAGTCAATAAAGATATTAGAAACGGTTCTAGGAACCGTTATTTTTTTCATCGATCAGCAAGGCCTCTGGACAGGAGAAGGCAAAGCGGATGGTCGTTTTTGTCCTCGACTGGATAAATGAATTAGGCAATCACACCTGTTGTCGTTGTCCAAATTCATTTATCCAGTCGAGGACAAAAACGACCATCCGCTTCGTCATGGTCTTATTTCCTATTTTATTCTCACTGGCATTTGTTATTTGTGAAGCAATCAATGGTTTTAATTTCACGATTGAATTTAGATAACAGGGAACAATTAGGCTTAGGCAATCTTATGTCTGCTACAGTAGTCTTTATTAGCTATGGGCACAGCGCTGGATCTAACACAAATAATTTAGTTACGAATAGGTATCAAGACTTTGAAGGTATATCTTATTACTCAATACCACATTTCCGAAAAATATAAACAAAGTCGCTCGGAGTTTTCCGAAAAGACATAAAAAAGTCGCTTGGAGTTTTCCGAAATGGTGTATTATTATGTCAAGGTAATTGCTCATGAAGGAACAAGAGTTAGAGTTGCGCAGGCACATTGATAAATGGCTTATTGATTGGAAAAATACTCCAAACCATAAACCAGCTTTGATCAAAGGTATTAGACAATCTGGAAAAACGCACGCAATACGTAAATTTGCATACAATAAAGCCTATTACGATGTAGTTATTTATCTAAATTTTTGGGATAATCCCGACCTTATTGATGCGTTTAACGGGAAACTTGATATAGACACCATCATTACTGAATTATCTGTTAAATTGCCATTGCCTAATCTCGTGACAGGAAAAACCATTTTTGTTTTCGATGAAGTTCAAGACTGTCCAAGAGCACTATTGTCTTTAAAAACCAATGAAAAAGAGACAAGATTTGATTTTATTGCATCTGGGTCATATTTAGGCGTCAATGGATATGTGGTTGGAGATGATACGGCTAAGCCAGTCGGGAGCACGGAACCATTCGATATGAGGACAATGGATTTTGAGGAGTTCTTGTGGGCTAAAGGATATAAAGACGAACAAATATCCTTTGTTATAAATGCGTTCACAAACAAAGAGCCATTATCAAATTCCATGCATGAATCTTTTTCGCGATTATTTAGAGAATACCTATGCGTTGGCGGGTTCCCAGAAGCGGTTAAAAATTATGTTTTAACCAATAACATTTACTCCTCGCTTCAAATAACGCGTCGCATTACCAAGGATTTGCAAGACGATTTTGGCAGAAGGCGCGGAAAGGACAAAAAGCCGCTTTTCCAACCAAATGAAGTGGCAAGAATAAGAAGCGCTTTTTCCCTTATCCCATCATTCTTGGGAAAGGAAAACAAAAGATACATAGTTTCTAAGATAGAAGGCAAGGGCGCTAAGGACGCCGGCAAAGATGCGCTAGATTATCTAAAGGATACTGGCGTGGTTTTGAAAGTGCATAATCTCGATGTTCCCGCCACACCTTTATCGGTAAATGCAATTCAGAATCAATTTAAGGTGTTTCCGACAGATATAGGCATGCTGGTTGGCTTATTGGAAGATGGAACCACCGACGCAATTATGTCTGGTAATTTAGGTATGGGCAAAGGGATGGTTTATGAAGGCCTTGTTGCTGATGCGCTGCACAAAAGAGGGGCCAAACTATTTTATTTCGCTAAAGAAACAGGCTTAGAACTTGATTTTGTCATTAACATTAAGGGGGAATCAACCATTCTTGAAGTTAAATCCACTAATGGCAATACAAAAAGCGCTAAAACAGTTATGGCACATCCAGATCATTATGGAAAAACAAAGCTTATTCGAATAAAAGAATCGAACATAGGATACGCTAACGATATATTAACCATTCCACATTATATGGCACATCTATTATTTAAATGGTCATCAATATTACCAATTGAATAATTTTTATAAATGAAGCATTAATCAATAGGATGGATAGACGGTTTGGGTATACTAAGGCCGCTTTTTTGCTTCTAAAAGAGAATACATGGCCTCGGAGTGCGCGAGGAGCTTCGCGGAGTGGTTTTTTCGCGGCAAAATACGGATAGGGCAATTCGGACAATTTAGGATGGAAGACCGCGACCTGACATATGTATTTGTCGTCTTTGGTGAAGTTGGCGTTACGGCACATTTTTGGAAACCATCATTGTGTTCGATAAAAAATTCCAATACTATAAATTCAATAAAATTCTATATTTCGCTAAGATCGCAGAGTCCTTTAAAAGGAGGGAAAAACGAATATGAAGAATTCTCACGTCTTATTAGCCTTGGCTGGAACGATCGGCACGAGCTTGGTCGCGACGGGCCTTGCAAGTTGCGGATCAAGTAACGAGGCCGTTGACCCCCAATGTTCTCCCGACTCCCTCCATTTCGAAGTCAACAAAGACACAACCCTCGTTCCAGGTGAAAGTAAAGGCAATTATATTATCCCCCGAGGCGAAGGAACCGAGGATGACATCAAATTCAACGTTAGCGCAGGCAACGCCAGAACGCCGTTTATCTTGAATTATACAGACTCGCTCTTTTTCGTCCCCAACATGAATTATTATGA
>JAIKYF010000061.1 GCA_024683495.1 Bacilli bacterium | reverse complement strand
ATCGGCGAAGAGATCACCAACCTCGAAGACGTCTATGAGCCATATCTAGTGATGATCGGGATGATCAATCGGACCCCAAGGGGACGCATGGCCACCGAAAAGGCCTATAAGCATCTTAAAAAACCTCATCAAGGTACACTTTTTTGATAATTTTTTCCAAAAATTGAAATGTTCGCTTGTGTATATGCGCGTAGGCGCGTAAACTTATAACCGCATTGCAAGCGTCAATATTTTCTTTACGCAGAGCATATCGGAGGTCAAATATATGCGCCGTAAACTAGCATACATATTCCTAAGTGGCGCGCTCTTACTCGGAGCGGCGGCCACCATCGGCCCAACCATCACCAGGATGGACAGCGATTTAACTTACGCTTCTGGCCGTGAGCTTTACTATCGTATTTCTGATAAAAACACCACCTATAATGGCGTTCAGATCGAGAATTACGTCGAAAACGATAACTATGTCGCCGTCAACGCCGTCGCCGACGAAATGAGCAAAAGACTTGAGAACTGGGGCGTCGAAGCCGATGTCACCAAAGTCGGTTACGACACCGTCAAAGTCTCCATCCGCGCCCAAGAAGACGACTCCATCGAATACGACTATTTAGAGAAATACCTCGCTTTCAGCGGTGGCAATTTGACCATCACCGCCGGTTGCAGCGATTCCTCAGTCCAAGAAAAAGCCGACCAGACCTATTCTTCTGGTGAAAAATACTCCAATAACGCGATGTTTGAGGGCCAAAATGCCGACATCACTTATGTCAACGGCATCCCCGTCGTCACCATCCCCGTCAATTATCCGGGCGAAGATGGCGAGATGAACGCCCTCATCAAATTTTGCTCCGATAACACCAAAGCCGCCGACTCCAGCGCCTCAACCGCCGAAGTCAATTGCTACCTCGTCATCTGGACCGACCGCCAAGAAGGCGATACCTATGAAGCGGCCTCCAATTCTTCCGCCAAAAATTACGATCCCAACATGTCCAAGCGCCTTATCTTCGGTGAGGCGGTGGGCTCCAATGGGGCCAACGCCTGGTATAATAACGGCAACGAAGACGATAATTACAAGACCCTTCAGCTCATCCCTAACTCCGAGGCTTTGAGCGAGAATGGCTACGATGCTTCCAAGTCCGGCGCCGCCTATAAAGCCGCTTTCTACTATAAATCCCTCCTCAATGCCTCTTCCTATCGGGAGATTGGGGCCGGATATGACGTCAATTTCGCCTATTACACTTTGACCAGCGCCTCCGTTGAGAGCCTCGTCAATCTCGGTGATTGGAATAGGAATCCCGCCTGGAACATGACCGCTTTGGCTTCCATTGCCTTCCTAGTCATCTTGGCGGCCGTCCTCATTGCCTTCTATCGGATGGGGAGCCTTGCCATCCTTGGCAACGCGGCCGTGACCCTCATGGGCACGCTCCTCTTAGTCGTCTACTTCCATGCCCAGTTCGGCATCGGAATGCTCATCGGCTTAGGGCTGGTGGTCTTAGCCTCCGTCTTCGGCGGCATCTACTATTTCGGCCACTTTAAGCAAGAATTATATCAAGGCAGAAGCGCCAAAAAAGCCCACACCGAAGCCATTAAGAAATCCTTATGGCCGACGATCGACGTCGGGGTCGCCTCCATCGTCATCGGCTTATGCGTCTATGGCTTGATCCCATCCGTCGTCGGAAAACTCGGCTTAGTCCTCGTCTTCGGCGGAGCGATCGGGGCCATCGTCAATATCATCATGCTGAGAATCGAGGGCTTCTTGCTCGCCGAAGATAACAAGACCCAAGAGAACCTCGATAAGGTCTATGGCGTCGATAAAGCCAAGATTCCCAATCTTCTCGCCGAAGAAAAGCCTTCTTACGATGGCTTATATGGCAAGACCAACTTCCAGAAGAACAATAAGTGGCTGATGCCTGTTCTAGGGATCGTCTGCGTGGCCGCCATCGCTGGAGTCAGCGTCTTCTCGGCCATGAAATCGACCTTCAATTACGCCGGAGCCTATGCCGATACGACCGCTCTTCAAGTCGAATACCGCGTCCAAAGCGGGCCAAATAACAACCTCTTGCTCGATACCGACACCAAGGTCAAGCAGAATTATCTCGATACCATCTCCTATAAAGATGGGGAAAATACCGTTGCTTTGACCGCGACCTCCATCGAATATCCGGATTCGGACTCCCGTCCTCAGATCTACGATTCGACCATCGGCGATGACGGAACGACATACGATGTCTATTACTATAACATCAAATTATCCAAGACCTTCGACCTCAATAAGGCCGATTATGAATGGGTTTTGAAAGTAGGGGATACCACCGAAACGATGACTGGCTCTCTCCAAGAGGCCTTAGACCAGGCGACCTACAATCTCGCCGGAACCAATCCTGACTTACTCAAGATCACGGCCGAAAACGTCGTCGTCACCGCGGGAATCCCATCCTTAGGCACCGTCTATCTCGCCTTAGGCATCTCGCTTGCCGCGATGCTCGTCTACACGATGATGAGATTTAGAATCTCCCGTGGCGCGGCTTTGACCTTAATCGCCGGAGCCTCTGGCGTTGTGGCCGTCGGCTTATTCTCCCTTACGAGAATCGCGACCACCCCAATCGTCACCATGGGGGCCATCTTAGCCACCTACATGGCCTTCCTCCTTGGCTTCTTCCTCTTAAATAAGGAAAAAGAGATCTTCAAGGAAAGCCGCGAAAGAGATAAGAACAATCTCGCCTTCAGAAGCGAGTGCCTCCAGAAGGCCAATAGCTTAGGCGCCGAAGACCTCGTCATCTTCGCCTTCATGGGCGTCGGCATGCTCATCGTCTATTGGGGATTCGGGGCCGTGAGCTTCACGACTCCATATCTCGCCTCCTTCGCCGGCGTCATCTTCGCTCTCGTGAGCATCTTGACTCTCTTAGTCCCATTCGCCTTATTCTTGGCTAGGCAATTGGCCAAGGTCCATATCGACTTCCGTCTTTTCAAGAAGAACGCCCCGAACACCTCGGGCAACGCCGTCAAGAAGAAGTCGGGCGAGCCAGAAGAGGCCATCATCATCGGAATCAACGATTAATGAGCAAAAACTCCTTCTTAGAGAAACTATTATCGAATTTCAGCCTCTCGGAAGAGGAGTATAGGCAGCTAACCAAGCTGCCTTCTTTTTCGTCCATCCCAAAACTCGATTCCTCTATTGAGGCCATCAAGTGCAAAAAGAGGTTGGAGGAAGCCAAAAAGAACAACGAGAAGGTCTTCGTCTATGGCGATTACGACACCGATGGCATCATGGCGACCACGATTTCCATCCTCGCCCTACGGAAGTTTGGCTTATTGGCCTATGGCTATATCCCTTCTCGCTATATCGACGCCTATGGGATCACCCCGGAAAACGTCGAGAAAATCGCAAAAAAAGGCTATAAGCTCATCCTCTCGGTCGATAATGGGGTGACGGCCTATCAGGCCCTAGAGAAAGCCCATGAGCTAGGGATCGACGTCTTAATCATCGACCATCATGAATTAGGGGAGACTCTCCCCATCAATAAAGGCCTCATCCATCCCGAGGTCATCTCCTATGGGGAATATGCCGTCTCGGCCGGGTATCTCTCGTTTTTATTCTCCGTTTACCTAAACGAGGAGGTGGATCCGTATCTATTGACCCTCGGGGCCGTCTCGACCTTATCGGATATGATGCCTTTGAAAGCCTATAACCGCGAGATCGTCCGTCTCATGGAAAATTATCTAGAAAGAGACAAATACCGGCAGTTCACCTTATTGACGGAGAAAAGCCTCATCGATTCGAAGACCCTCCAGATGGAGATCATCCCGAAGATCAACGCGATCGGAAGGGTCTGCAAAGGCGTCGAGATCAATCGCCTCATCCAATATTTCGCCTCCAACGATATCGATAACCTAAGGAAAACCTCCGAATGGATGAACGATATCAACCGGCAGAGGAAATTCATCACCAAAACCGGCGGGGCCACCTTGAATTATGACGAGAAGGAGCCGGGCATCATCGCCATCGGGGACTTCCCAGAAGGACTTAATGGGCTTCTGGCCAATAAACTCCTCGGCGATTATTCTAAGCCTGTCTGCATCTTCTCCGAAAGCACGATCAACCCTGAGGTTTTAGTCGGTTCCATCCGTTCGAAAGCCGGCTATAACGTCGTCTCCTTCTTAGAGTCGACTTCCGTCAATCTCCTCTCTTATGGGGGCCATCCCGGCGCGGCTGGGGTCTCCATCAAAAAAGAGGATTATGAGTCCTTCAAAAAGGAGTTCCTTTCTAGCGTCTCCGCCTCCACGCTCCTCGATGAGGAGAATGAATATATCGAATTAGAGATCGAAGAGGCCACGATGGAGAATTATGAAATCTATAAGAGCCTTTCCCCATATGGAAACGGTTGGCCTGAGCCTAGATTCCTCATCAAGGATCTTGAAACGAAACACTTCCGTTATGTCGGTGATCGAGGCCTCTTATCCTTCGTTTTCCCTAACAAAACCCGCGTATTTTCCTTTTCGCTCACCAAAAATGACTTCGGTGATGCAAAGAAAGTCGACCTCATCGTTTCCTTCGACTTAAACGAATATAACGGACGTTTCACCCCTCAATTGACGGCGAAGAAGATAAAAAGTTAAGGGAGTTACTCATTTTATGAGTACTCGTGTATAATATAGAGGCGAATAGAGCCTATGGAAGAGAATAAACCTGTCTTAATCCCCAACGGGGGCTACCCAATGCATAGCTTCGAAGATCTTCGGGAGCTCTATTTTGTCTATATCCACGACCCCAAAGACCGGGAGATGATCGAGAAAGCCTATAAGTTAGCCAAGGAAAAGCATGCCGGGGTTTTCCGCCGCTCAGGGGAACCCTACATCCAGCATCCGATCGAAGTGGCCTATATCTGCGCCCAGCTCCAATCGGGGCCGGAGACTTTGGCGGCCGGACTGCTCCACGACACGGTCGAAGACACCGACCTCACGATCGAGGACATCAGAGAGAACTTCACCGAAGACGTCGCGATGATCGTCGACGCCCTCACGAAAATCCAAAGAATGAAGCTCTCCCACCGGACCGAGGCCGATTTCGAGGCCGAAGACCACCGGAAGATCTTCCTAGGGATGGCCAAAGACGTCCGCGTCATCATCGTCAAACTCGCGGATAGATTACATAATATGCGGACTTTGGAGTCTTTGTCGCCAGTCCGGCAGAAAGCCTTGGCCAAAGAGACGCTCGACGTCTTCACGCCCATCGCCCATCGCTTAGGCATCTACACCATGCAAAGCGAGCTTGAAGACTTATCTTTGAAATATCTTGAGCCCGAAAAATACGAGACCATCCTCTCCTTACTTAACGCGCGTGAGGCCAACCGTCAGGATTCCCTCATGAACCTCAAGAAGAAAATCGCCGATATGCTTTTCGAAAGGAAAATCCCTTTCCGTATCGAATCGAGGGTCAAATCCATCTATTCGATCTATCGGAAGATGTATCAGAAGAACTATAACTTCGATGAGATCTACGATGTTTTGGCCGTCCGTATCATCACCGAGACGGAGATGAATTGCTACGAGATCTTCGGGATCATCCATGCGACCTATAAGCCAATCCCAGGACGATTCAAAGACTACATCGCGATGCCTAAGCCCAACATGTATCAATCCCTCCACACCTCCATCGTGGCGGGGGATGGGAACATCTACGAAGTCCAAATCAGGACCGAGAAGATGGACGAAGTCGCCGAAAGCGGCATCGCCGCCCACTGGAGATACAAGGAAGGCAATAACTATAACGCCAAAGAGGAGCAGCGGGACATCGAGGAAAAACTCCATTGGTTCCGCGATTTCGTCTCCTTAAGCGGCTCCCAGCAAGATAGCGACGCCCACGATTATATGGCCGCGCTCTCTAACGATATCTTTAACGCCAACGTCTATGTCTTCACCCCCTTAGGGAAAGTCATCGACCTCCCCAGCGGCTCCACGACCCTCGATTTTGCCTATAAAATCCATACTAAAGTCGGGGACACCGCGGTTGGGGCCATCGTCAATGGCTCGATGGT
>JAIKYF010000074.1 GCA_024683495.1 Bacilli bacterium | reverse complement strand
GTAGCACTATTCTTCAATGAAGAATAAAATAGTAGGCAGGAGAAAATCGGTATGAGAAAAAAGAAAATCACCAACAATGCGGTTCAATATTGCGCAAATCTGTCTTTGAACCAGAAATGCAAAATGCTTTATGGGGATGGGGACTGGCAAGTCCGCGGTTTCCAGAATACTCCTCTTAAAAGTTTGGTCATGCATGATGGTCCTGCCGGATTGAGAATCCCCCGAAAGGCCTTAGCCGATACAACATCTCTTCTTCCTCAAGCCGACCCCGCGACCTGTTTCCCTCTTCCTTGCTTAACAGCCTGTAGCTGGGATCCAGAATTATTGGCGTTAATGGGCTCAGCGATGGGCAAAGAATGCCGCGCTGCCAATACCGATATCCTCCTTTCTCCTGGCGTTAACATCAAAAGAAACCCCTTATGTGGAAGAAATTTCGAATATTTTTCCGAAGACCCGCTTCTAAGCGGCAAATTAGCGGCCGGTTTCATTAATGGCCTCCAAAAGGAGGGCGTTGGGGCTTGCATTAAGCATTATGCGGTCAATAACCAGGAATTCAGAAGATTCACTTATAGCGCCGAAGTTGATGAAAGAGCCCTTTTCGATATCTATCTTCGTCCTTTTGAGATTGCTATTGAGGAATCGGATCCTTGGTGTCTCATGGCGGCTTATAACCGTATAAATGGCGTATATTGCTCGGAAAATGCTTTCTTACTCAAAGATGTTTTAAGAAAAAGATTCAAATATGATGGCGTCGTCATGAGCGACTGGGGCGCGGTCAGCGACGTTGTCGCTTGCCACGCTAACGGCTTAGATATCGAAATGCCCGGCGTCACCAAAAGCCGTTGGAGGGCCATCCATAAAGGAGTCAAAAAGGGAAGAATCTCCCTCGATGATCTGAATGCCTCCGTCGAAAGAATCGCCGCTTTATCTGATAAAGTCGCATCTAGAGATCCTGCTCCAGAGCATTATGACTATGAAGAATCTCATGCGATTGCTAGAAAAGTCGCCGAAGAATCTATCGTTTTGCTTAAGAATAAGGGCAATCTCCTTCCGATTAAGGAAGTCGATGATATCTGCTTAATCGGCACCTTGGCCAAGACCCCCCATTATCAAGGGCAAGGCTCCTCAGAAGTCAATTCAAGACATTTAGTTTCCTTGTACGATGCCTTTAAGGAGAATGGTAGAGAGGTCGACTATGCTCCTGGATATGATTTCGTTCAGGGAGTCGATGAAACCTCGATGATTATTGAGGCGGCCGACATGGCTTCCCGTCATTCGAAGGCGATTGTTGTCGTAGGTTTACCAAATTATCACGATTCTGAAGGCTATGACCGCGCGGAAATGAAGCTCCCACAAAACCAAAACGCCTTAATCGATGCTATCCGCGATGCGAATAAGAACGTCATCGTCATCATCCAAACTGGCGCGCCCGTCGAGCTTCCGTGGGTTGAACACGTCCCTGCCATCTTGCTTGCTTACCTTTCTGGCGAAGCTGGCGGAGAGGCCTTAAGAAACATTCTTCTCGGCTTCAAGAATCCATGCGGCCACTTAGCTGAAAGCTGGCCTGTCCGTTATCAAGATGTCCCATCTTCCGATTTCTATCCCGGAAGCAAAAACATCTCGACCTATAAAGAATCGATCTTCGTCGGATATCGTTTCTATACCACGACCGGAAGAGCCCCGTTGTTCGCCTTTGGACATGGCTTGGCCTATTCCAATTTCACCTACAGCAAAATTACCATTTCGGAAACCCAATTCTCGGGCGGAAAACTGTCAATCAAAGCCGTAGTCTATAATGATTCGGATATCACCGGAACGGCTGTTCCACAGCTTTACGTGAGAAAGCCATCAATTAATAGATTCCACCCCAAAAGAGAATTATTGGATTTCAAGAAGATTACCTTAAAACCATTCGAGGCCAAGACCGTTGAATTCATCGTCCCGTATTCTGCCTTAGGCGATTATGAGCCGGATTTAGAAAAGAGAGTGGTCGATCCTGGCGATTATTATTTTGAAATCGGCGCCTCTTCGGAAGACATCAAATTGAAAACCTCTTGCTCGGTCTCTTCTCCATATACTGTGGCTAAGAGCCGTCGGAAGTTACCGAACTATTTCAATCTGAAGAGCCCATTAAGAGTCTCTGATGAAGAATTCACCAAGCTTCTTCAACATCAATTCACGAGGCTTCACGATACAAGAAAACGCCCCTTCACGATTGAATCTACCGTCGATGATATGGAAAGAACCTTTATCGGAAGTAACGTCGAAAAAGCTCTTATCAAGAGGATGAACAATCCGAATATCGACGAAGTCTATAACCAGAAGAGCCTCGATTCCCTCTTATTTGCCCCGATTAGATTCGTTTCGATGGCGATTCCAGAGCCAGTCATCCTCGCTTTTGTGGATTTGGCGAATAGAAAGCCCCTCAGGGCCCTTATGTCCATCATCTTGCAAAGAAAGAGAAAATAATGATCATCACATATTTAATTCTCGGCTATCTAGTTAGAAAAGCCTTGAGCCAAAGAGGGGACGGTTCTCCCGCCCTTCCATATTGGAGGGCTTATCAATTAGGCATTGAAGAAGAAAGATTCACTTTTAAGTCGGGTAAATGGAACCTTTCAGGGTCACGTTACTACGTAAAAGGAAATAAACCCAAAGCCCTTATCTGCTTTTTCCATGGCTTGGGGGCCGGAAGAAATTCCTATATCTATAACATCGCAAAATTCGCTAAAGAAGGGTATTTGGTCTATTCTTTCGACTACACCGGATGCATGCTTAGCGAAGGCAAGCACATGTATGGGTTCGGCCACACCTCCATCGATTTGAAATATTTCTTTAGATTTCTTGATAAAGATGAGAAAGCGCAGGGCTTACCTCGTTATAGTGTCGGCCATTCCTGGGGAGGCTATACCTCTTTATTGAGCCTAAAACCCGAATATAAGGTCGAAAAATGCGTGGATATGTCAGGTTTTACCCGTCCTTCGACGGTGATGAATGCCTCTTTAAAAAAGGGCAACGGCTTTATTAGAGGGTTAATGCATCTATATCTCAGTTTGCATAAAAATAGCACCGGCGGAGATGAAGATGGGGTTAAAATCATCAAGAAATCCTCAGCGAAGATCATGTACGTTAGAGGAACTAAGGATAACACCGTTGACGGAGATATAAATACCAACCCCTTAAGAAAAGAATTTGGCGGCACTGGAAGAATTGAATTCGTGGACCTTGAAGGATGGGGGCATCAACCATTTCTCACCAAAGAATCGGAACAATACCTCAATGATTGTATGGATAAGGGAATCATCACTTTATCGGCTGACAAGAATCTGAAAATGGACTTGGTGAAGGCTTGCCTGCCTAATGAAGATTTGTATAAGACTGTATTCGACTTTTTAGCAAAGTGAGGGTATAGTTACTACGTTGCACTGATGGCGGAATGGTAGACGCGCTAGTTTCAGGAGCTAGTCGGGAGACCGGTGTGGGTTCAAGTCCCACTCAGTGCACCATATGCGCTCGTAGCTCAGTTGGATAGAGTGCAACCCTCCGAAGGTTGAGGTCAGGCGTTCGAATCGCCTCGAGCGCGCCAAAAATGTAGGTTAAGGGTATGCTGTAAAGTATATCCTTTTATTATACAGAAGGATAAAATCGTAAATATTATGAAAATTATAAACGTTTCAATCGAAAACCCGTTAATAACACCCACTCCAGTAATTGCTATATAGACTTCATTATTCTTCATTTTGGAATAATAAAAAGATGAAACATGTTTAGAATTAATAAATTCGTTAAGAACAGATACTTCTTTTCTTAAGCTCCTAAAATTAATTTTTTGTTGTTAAAATATAACCTCTTATCGCTTTCTCTTCAATAGAAATCTTTATATTTAAAATTATCAAATTTTCTTTGAACCATTCGAGATTTTTATTAATTATACTACTAAGAATGCCGATGTTTTATACAATAATCCTTTATTTTTACAAAAAAACATATGAAACTAAAATAAAGAAAAGAGGACAAAATAATGAGTAGCACAAAAATACTTTTGCCTTTATTAACTTTATCGTTTGCGATAACTGGTTGTGGAGGTAGTGGAAGCGGAGATCCATATAAAATCGGAGAAGAAAATTATTTAGTGTTAAGAGGCAAACTAGTGTCTCCACGTATTTTCTTAGATATGAATTTATCTTTCACTTATGGAAATCACAATTTTAAGATTGCAAATAGTAAGTTTGATGGTTACGTTCAAGACGAACGTGCGATTATTAGTTTTGATGCATCAACATATGAAAAAGAAACAACACAAGTGCAAGCTGATACATATTATTATGATGAATCCGATAAGGTTTGGTATCACGAATCAGGAAAAAATGCTTTAGCGAGTTTATATAATTACACTTATTTATACATTTTAAGCGCATTACCTACTTCGTATGATCAACTAAGCTATAACGAGTCTAAACATAAATATTCCGCATCCGTTAATATGGAAGGGGAATTACTTGCTGTTGAACTCGGATTTGAAAATGGTAATTTGATATCATACAAAGTCGAAGCGGACGGAACTTTCTTACTTGATTTCTATGATTATGGAAAGACCGTAGTAAATATTCCAACCGAATATCAAGAAAACGATTAATAATAGCGATCTAAATTTCCTAAAAACCTCTAAAGATAATTGGAGAAAATGACCGTCAAACAGTCTCGTTTGGCGGTTTTTCTTACGCATTCATTATGTCTCTTTCTATCGATTATATGGATCCTTCATTAACTATGATCGTTTGAATTCTTTGCTATAACAAAACATTGTCTGTTTCTTTTGAAAAAATAGTAAACCTATTAGCAATGTAAAGCACTTTTTAAAGTTGGAATTAATACTTTTTTGCTTAAACGCTGCTTTTTTCTTCTCGTGAGATAAATAGAAAACAAGCAGAAAGAAAAGAAGAGTGTAAGTAAATAGCGGCCCATCTACATTTATAGCATTTAACACAATTTGACCATTTTTACCCCGAAAATAGGGTACGCAAATTTGCCAGAGGGTACGCATTGTATTAAATAAGGTAAACCCTTCCAATTAACAAAAAGCACATGCTTCTGTGGCGTGTGCTTTTGCTTTATTTATCTGCAGGATCAAGTATTTAATCGTTTCTTATGGCCTTTAACACCTGCTTACGTTGATACATTAACTTGTCCGCTCTATCAAAAACTGAATGAACATCTTTATCTACCGATAGTTGGAACTCACTCATTCCGATAGAGATGCTCGGCTTTCCTAAAGGGTGATTCTTATCAACTGCTTTATCGATCTCTTCAATCAACTTATGGCGGTTTTCATAGTCTTCCCCTTCTAAGATGACCACGAACTCATCCCCTCCGATTCGATAAACTGGGGAATGGCTGAAGGCGTTGCAGATCATCCAACATGCCGCTTTAAGGTATTCATCGCCAGACCGATGGCCATATGTATCGTTGACGCGTTTCAAACCGTTGACATCGGCAACAACAATCCCGAAATCATAGATTATTCCCATCTTAATTCTTTCATTAATACTAACTTCCGCATCGGCATAAGCATGCTTACTTTTAACCCCGGTCAGAGGATCTCTATAGGCGATTTCTTTTACTTCGTCGATGGATTTGATATAGTTTTCTTCACGTTTGATTTGCTCATCGATGTTGGTGATGCCGACTACAACATGGAATTCATCCTCTAACATCATTTTGCTGATTTTTATCCGGCAATAGGTGGGTTTTCCCTCCAAAACGAATCGAATATTTAATGCGAAACTATGGTCAATCGAAAGTACCTTTAGAATGTTTTTCTTGTTGCAGGCTGCATCATAGATTGGTAAATCATCTTCATAAACGTGTTTGCGGAGCCCGTTTTCCCCGCTGAGAATGTAGGTTCCGTTGGAAGGGATTTCAAGAGTCTTGAATTCGCCAGTCGAGTAGTATTCTTGGTATCGATCGTTTTTGGTATCGACATATAGCAAACAAGAATAATCCGCAGCGAGTGCTTCTGCTAACCCGGCAAAGGTGAGATGGTTCTTTTTTTGACGTTCATATTCTTCGATACGCTTCATATGAGCGTCGATATTGCGGATACCAGCGACCATATGCTCATCGTCATCAATCATGTTATTGATTTTGATTTCAATATAAATTGGCTTAGATTGGAGGACGACACGGCAGATGATTGAGAAACTGATATCAATAGTTAATACTCTTAGGACGTTCTCCTTATTTATCGCGGTGATAACTAGATCGCGGTCCTCAGGGTAAAGAGTTTCTAAGAGGCTATTTTTGCCAATCGAAAAGAAATCATCGCCGGTGGTGGGGAGATTCAATGAATTATAAAGTTCACTAGATGAGTATTGAATGAACCTTCCGGTCTTTTTGTTGATGAAAAAACTACAGACGAAGTCAGAGGCCAAAGCCTTGGCTATAGAGTCTTTTGAGAGATGAAATTTTCTTTTCAGCTCCTCGACTTCGGTTTTAGTGTCCATAAAAACCTCGATTTAAGGTGAAAATTTTAGCATAGAAATTTACAAATGATACATTTTGTATAATTATGAAATCATTTCATTGAAATAATTAAATCGATATATACTGGCGCTGTTTCACATATGCAAAAAATTGGAATTACCCAAAAGGGTTCCATATTTATCAATTGAGACGAGATAGTATAATTGTCTCTAATAGGGGAAAGAGGTTAGAAATATGAAACATAAAGTGCTCATTCCAGGCCTTTTCCTTTTGGTTGGCTTAGCCTCTTGCGGGGCAAATAATAATTCAATAGAGATCGTCCCCACATTATTTGACGTGAATGATGAAATCATTGATTATCAAGAGCCTTATTATCACGTCAATTCACTGATTTCAGGGCAGAATTTTATTTTGGGGCATCGAGATGGAGCCTCCGTTAATGTGCTCGGGAATAAAAACCTTGGATATTCGCTTACCTATGTTAGGAACAGCTCTGGCGGAAGCAACGGGCAGATAACCAGCTACTTCTGCATCAACGACCATTATCTAGATGTAATCGATGAAAAATTGGCTTTCGTTGATACAAGCGCAGAGAAGAAAGCGGCTGAAGAAAGCGGCAAAAACTATCGGTATAAATGTTCCACTTTATGGGAATATGATAGATCATTATTGAGTGTCACAAAGAATGGCGTTAAGTATTATGTCACCTTAACTAATGGCGTATTTTCATTAACGGAGCAAAAAGATGAACCCATCCCAATTCAATTATTCACAAGCGGGGAATATCTTTCTCCGTGCATTGAGGAACAAACCACAATAAACGACTATGTTTATAGCGATAACTACGTCGCCCCAACTTATAGTGTTTCTATTAAAAAAGACCTTATAATCGATGATGTTGTCTGGCATATTGACGGAATTGATTACGATTTAGACTCCCTTTCTTTCGATTTATCTACTATTGATAAGCGGGAATGTGGAGTTTACCCCGTTTATTGCACGATTAAGGGTCGCGATTCAGAAGGAATTTACTATAAAGAAGATTCTTATGTTTCTAATTTCACGGTCATTAATGGCGTAATCGATGATTGCTTATTAACCTTCTCCGATGTTCATGAGGAATATGGAAAAATCGGCGAAGCCATCGAAGAAATAATGTCCAAAAACGAAGGCAAAATCCCATCTTTGATCGTTTGCACAGGAGATTGGGTCAACGGCCCAACGCCCGATGATTCGATTCTAAGAAAAGTCTATTTGCCCCAAATCAAAGGGCAATTAAGCGGGATTGATTCTGTCTATGTGGCTGCTAATCACGAATCGTATTATTCGGTCGCCGAAGAAAGTCTCATGGCTGATTTAGGTGCCGATGAATCAATTTTGGATGGCGTCGGAGTAATATATGATTCGCGCAGCGAAGGACATCGTCTTAATGCCAAAACCAGCATCAACACCTCTGGAATAATAGTATTTGGAATAAATTATTTCTCGTTAGAAAATATCGATGAAGATGGCAATAAAACCTATTCTTATTCGCATGTAATCGAAGAATTACGGGCATATTTAGAAGAGTTAAAAGATAACTACAACAAAGAATTAATCCTCATCTCGTCTCATGCGGGATTACACACCCTAGGTGTTGATCCACATAGCGATGTTTCGAGCATATTTGGCGGAAATAATGAATATAACATCAATTTATCGTCTGATCTGGTGGAATTACTTAATGAATATGCTGAAAAATATGGGATGAGATTTTCGTTCCAATTTGGCCACAACCATTCGAAGCAAGAGACGGAATTCCTTCTAACTCCCGGGGAAAGAATATTCACAACTAAAAATTACCAAGAGAGGATGATATATAACATAGGTGTAAAGTTCTCTTATGGACATCAGGGATATATTTCTACATCAATCGGTTCAGCAAACGAACATTACACGGTGATGAAATGGAACGAGGAAATTTATGAAATAGATTTCTGTCACTTAAATGCGGAAACAATAATTACAAGAATTTAGCATGCAGTTAAGATAGATAATCCGGTAGCTTAGGTTGCCGGATTTTTCAATGTTTGAAATTTGAAATGAACTAGAAATTACGTAATGAAAATGAACGAAGTAATTTATTAATCAAAGAATTCATATGAAAATTTGTATGTAAATATCGAGAAAAATCAAAATTTGTGATGGTCTAAAATATTAGACATTTATCTATTAATAGAAAATTTTCTTTTAAGATAGTTTTGTTTGAGTATAATAATTGCAGGTAAATTAATGCGTTCTCAAGATCGAAGATACAGGAAAACAGAAACTGCAATTGTCGAAGCTCTTATAGCTTTGTTAAACAAAAAAGATGTTCAAGAAGTGAGTATATCTGATGTGATTGAAGCTGCGGATATAAATAGGTCTACTTTTTATCTGCATTATTCCAACCTTGATGATGTATATGGAGCGGTTGAGGATCAAACAATTAGTCTTTTAACATCGATTCTCCCCTATATCTCTTTCTTGAATGGCAAGAATTTTACTTCAGAACTCGCCTCTTTAATCATGAGTCGTTCCGATATATTCCTAAGCAGCTATAAGGGGAATCCATATAGGTTTAAGCAAAAATGTATCTCTTTATTCGCCAATTATTTAAAGATTTCAAAACCTTCAAAGAATAAGAAAATGCCCTCAACGACATACTTAAAATTGGAAGTTTTAATTGACGGAATTAACGCAATGGCATTTAGGTTTATGGAAACAAAAGGAAGGCTTTCCAGGGAACGTTTTATAGCTGAAATGGACGATTATATCAAATCACCTTATTTCAAGGAACTTTTAAAGAAAAAATAGGCTAAATTTCATTAGCCTATTTTTTAATTTTGCTATAAAAATTTTTATAATTCTGATGTAATTATCGTTTCAATTTACAAATAGATAATTTCTCAGTTTACCAATTTCTTTTTGGCCCTATTTTGACTTCGTTTTCATGAATGTTTTTGATTATAGCAGGGCATTCTCCACCAATTTGAATTTCATATACTATTTCTTCATTTTCATTTTTACTGACGGAATAGACATATCCTGGGTGCAATGAATCCTGGTATCTAAATTGAACAAATTCACCAACCTGAAATTTGCTGATAATCGGTTCTGGTTTCTTTCTTTTCTTAAATAATCCCATTTTGAATATTTCCACCCTTTCATTAATTATATTGCCGAAATCGATTTCGCACGAACTTTCATTTATTGAACCTCTATTTTTTATTGAATGAAAAGTTGGCTATCACTATAATAATACTCGCGCTGAATGCGTAAGTGCCCGAGTGGTGGAATGGTAGACGCGGCGGACTCAAAATCCGCTCTCTGATGAGGAGGTGGGGGTTCGAGTCCCCCCTTGGGCACCATCTTGTCTTGAAATCGTCGTTAAGGCGGTTTTTCTTTTTACAAAACACAACCCATTTGTGTTTTTGTGTGGAAATAAGTCGCCATAACTTTGTGCAAATGCCCCGTTTTGCTAAACTTTATTATAGAAAGCAGGTAAGAATATGATTAAATTTGCACTAGGTTGCGACGGCCCTTTATTTAAGGAAGGAAAGGATGTAACTTCCATCATGGACGCTGCTATTGGAAATGGAGTTACTATCTTTGATAGTGCCCGTCATTATGGCGAATCCGAAAGGGTGATCGGGGAATATGTCCGAAGCCACGGGAAAAGAGAGGATTACTTCATCATCTCAAAAGGTTGTCATCCAGAGCCAAATAATCGTCTTAACCCCATTGAATTACGGAAAGATATTGAAGATTCCTTGAGAATCCTCAATGCAGGATATATCGATCTCTATTTCTTACATCGCGATCAATTCGACGCTGATTTATCAGAAATTCTAATGGTTTTGAATGAGTATGTAGCGGCAGGGAAAATCCGGGCCTATGGTTTGTCCAATTGGACTTTAAAGAGAATAAAAGAATTTAATAACGTCGCAAGGGGTCTCGGTTGCAAAGAATGTGAAGCCATTTCCAACAATTTCACATTGATTCCGTGGGAAAATGATCCATGGGGTGGCGGAGAAGGATGTGTTTCTTTCTCGAGCGATAAAGAAGCCTACGAGTATCTGAAAGAAACGGGAATCCCTTTATATAGCTATTCACCTCTCGCCAGAGGTTTCTTGAGCGGCAAGATCCGTTCTGGAGACCCTGAAACATTTGAGTTTTTAGATAGTGGGGCGAAACGTGCCTATCTATCGAAAAAGAACCTCGCAAAATTGGATGAAATTGAGGCTGTAGCAAAGAGGTTGAACCTAACCATTCCTCAACTAACGCTCGCCTATTTATCAAATTTAGATATAAATCTAATCCCCGCCGTCTCTACTTCATCACCCAAAAGATTGGTGGAGAATATCTTAGCCCTTTCTATCAAGCTGGTGCCTGAGGTGATGGAAGAACTAAAAAGAATAGCTTTAGAATAGATAAAACCATCCATTGTATGGATAAAGTTGTTTGGCCTGAGGCGACATAATTAATTTTGTTCAATTATGATTTTTCTTTGTACATTTGGTGTTTGCAGGGAAAAAGAATAAGATACCGATAATTTCGAAAAAAAATACCTTTACTATTGATTGTTTAAAGCAATCGCATTAAAGAAAATTTAATATTTTTAAAATGTTATATTGCAAGACTTTCGCAAAATAAGGATAATAACCATGTCGATCATTTGGCAAAACCGGAGCAATCCGGCGACGCAAAGCTAGAGGGCCCGTCTCGGGCAGCCAGTTGCACCCTTGCATTTTAGGCAGCCTCTCTTTG
>JAIKYF010000063.1 GCA_024683495.1 Bacilli bacterium | reverse complement strand
TGAAGCTCGGAGATATAAAGCCTTCATGTCTGAGCAGGCTCTCAGGCTGGAGTGATTATCTTGCAAAGGAAAGGAAGAAATGCCTCCCCTACTGGGTGATGCTCTCGGGATTCATCTGGACCCTTATCACCGCCTTCTATGTCACTTATCTAGTGGCCATGGGCCAAAACCTCTGGTTCATCTATCTGGCGGCCTTGCCGGTTCAGATCATCGTCATTCTCTTCGCAAGATTACAATAAGATAAGATTCCTTGCTGCCTAACGGCAGCTTTTCTTTTGAGCTTTTTCGCCTTAATAAAGATTATTTAGATAAAAATCCTATGCAAATCCCCCTTAAAATCGCTTGGGAGATAAAAAACCCTCCATCACGGAGAGTGAATGGAGGGTTTACGGATAGATAAATAGGAGGATTAATACATTCCGCCCATATCACCCATTCCACCTTGGGGGTTGGCGGGTTTTTCTTCTTTGATCTCGGTGACGGTCGCTTCGGTGGTGACGAATAAGGCAGCGATGCTTGAAGCGTTGAGGACGGCGTTCCTCGTCACTTTGGTTGGGTCGACGATCCCTCTTTCAAGCATATTGACCCATTCGCCCTTATTGGCGTCGAAGCCGATGCCATCTTTCTTTTCCTTCTGGATTTCGCTGACGGTGTCGGGATCATATCCGGCATTGTCGGCGATTTGCCTAATTGGGGCATAGAGGGAATCGAGGACGGCATTGATGCCTTTTTGGACATCGGGGTTATCGTCGGTGAGGGTGGGTTTGAGTAAACCATAGACGATGGCTAAGGAAGCGCCTCCGCCGATGAGAATGCCTTCTTCAACCGCCGCTTTCGTGGCATTTAAGGCATCTTCGATACGTAATTTCTTATCTTTTAGCTCGCTTTCGGTGAGGGCGCCGACCTTGACGACGGCCACGCCATTGGAGAGTTTGGCGATTCTCTTGGTAAGGCCCTTCTTATCATATTCGGAAGTGGTTTGCTTTAATTGCGAAGAGAGTTCTTCGATTCTCTTCTCTACTCCTTCCCCTTCTCCTCCGACGATGGTGGTCGAGTCTTTTTTCACGGTGATCCTTCTGGCTTTGCCTAAATCCTCTAAGGTGGCATCCTTGAGGTTCATGCCTAAGTCTTTGGAGATGAATTTGGCGCCGGTGAGGATGGCGATATCCTCTAAAGCGGCTTTCTGGGCATCCCCGAATTCCGGAGCTTTGGTGGCCACGACGTTGAAGGTGCCTCTTAATTTATTGACGATGAGGGTGCTCGTGGCATCGCCATCGAGGTCTTCGGCGATGATGAGAAGAGGCTTATGGGCATCGACGATCCCTTGAAGCAAAGGAAGGATATCGTTGATGGCGTTGATTTTGATGTCGGTCACTAAGACATAGGCATCTTCAAGTTCGGAGACCATCTTCTCCCGGTCGCTGACCATATAGGGGGAGATATAGCCTTTATCGTATTCTAAGCCTTGGGAGATGACGAGTTCATTCTCGCTGGTCTTGCTCTCTTCGACGGTGATCACGCCGTTTTTGCCGACTTTTTCCATCGCTTCGGCGATTAATAGGCCGATAGCTTCGTCATGGGCGGAGTTTTTGGCGATGGAAGCGATGTCTTCGTTGGTGGCGACTGGCTTAGAGAGTTTGAGGAGCTCTTCGGAGACGGCCTTGCCAGCCTTTTCCATCCCTAAGCGGACGAAGACGGGGTTGGCCCCTTTCTCCACTGCCGCGATTCCACGATGGATCATGGCCTGGGCCAAGACGGTTGCGGTGGTCGTCCCATCGCCCGCCTTCTCGTTGGTTTTGTTGGCCACTTCATAGACGAGTTTGGCTCCCATGTTCTCCACGGGGTTCTTGAGTTCGATTTCTCTAGCGATGGAGACTCCGTCTTCGCAGATGGTTGGGGAGCCATATCCCTTATCAAGGGCGACGTTTCTGCCCTTGGGGCCTAAGGTCAATTTGACCGTGTCGGCCAAAGTATCGACGCCTTTGACCATTTGGTCACGGGCGGTTTTTCCAAATTGGATTTCTTTTGCCATGGATTTTGCCTTCTTTCTTATTCGATGATGGCGAGGATATCTTCTTCTTTGATGAGAAGATATTTATGCTCGCCCTCCTCATATTCCGTCCCACTATATTCGCGATAGACGACTTTATCCCCGACTTTTAATAAGGCATTGGGGATCCTTTTGCCTTCTTCATTGAGTTTGCCTGGGCCGATGGCGACGATGGTCGCGACGTTCCCGGCTTTCTTTTCGCTCGTCAAGATGATGGAGCCGACTTTCTTCTCGTTCGGCGCTTTTTCGATGAGCACATAATCGTTTAATGGTTTGAGCATGATTTTGCCTCCTACGGCTTTATCTTAGTCATCTTTTTAGCACTGTCAAGATGTGAGTGCTAAAAAAATATAAATATCGTCTTTTTGTAAAGGATATTGACCCAGTTATCGAAAAAAGAAAAAGATTTTATATATTCCTTTGCTTGTTGTCCTCTTTTTATAATAAAATATTATAAAGCATAATTTAATTGTAATTATTGCAATAGACACTTTTCACTGGATATAATATATAAGATATATAAACGAGGGGGGTAATCGATATGCCACAGTCAATCAAAAAGATTTATGACTCCTATCCTGAAATTTTTGATTCCGGGGAAAGGCTGAGAAATGCCGTTCCGGATTTTTTGGAGAATTCCAAAGGCATCGCCTCGGTTTTAGGCACCTTAGTTGACCGTCAAATCTTCGTGAGAATCAAAAATGGGCAAATCAAAAACAAAGAGCAGCTCATCTACGAGATCGATTCCATCTATGAAGAGACTTTCATCGCAAAACCCTTCATTTATGATGGCTTTTGCATGTTAGGCGAATGCGTGAATGTCGATTTCCGCCAATACGATTTGTTCAATGAGAAAAAAGAAGCGCCGAAGCCCACTCCTCAGCAGGTCTCTAAGCCAGCTCCTCAGCAGGTCTCTAAGCCCGCTCCGAAGCAAGTAACTAAGCCAGCCCCTCAGCCCGCTCCGAAACCAGTCTCCAAAAACAGTCCGGGAAATGCCACCGATCCAAACGATTTGCTTTTTAGTTCGGTTACCGGCGGCTATAAGGTCGTCGGCCCCAAAAATAAAGGAATCAAGACCTTGATCATCCCATCGACTTATAATGGAAGGCCAGTCATCGAAATCGGTGAAAAAGCCTTTAGGGGCGATAATTTCTATTCGTTCAGCACCTTAGAAAAAGTCGTCATCCCTGGCTCAGTCAAGAAAATCGGCGCATACGCCTTCAATAACAACTTCTCCTTGACCGACGTCACGATCGAAGATGGCGTCGAGGAGATCGTCGAATATGCTTTCTGGGGCTGCAAATTCAAGGAAGTCTACGTTCCTTCAAGCGTCAAGAAGATAGGGCACTGCGCCTTCGCGGGCTATTCGATCCCGACTTTGCTTATTAATTGCGGCGCCTCTTCCGCCCCAGCCGGGTGGAATCAGCAGATCGCCTACACAAAGAAAGATTCGAGCAATTATGCGGTGACTACCGTCGTTTTCCTTGGCACAGGGCCAGTTTCAAAACCAGTCTCCAAAAACAGTCCGGGAAATGCGACCGATCCAAACGATTTGCTTTTTAGTTCGGTTACCGGCGGCTATAAGGTCGTCGGCCCCAAAAATAGAGGGATCAAGACCTTGATCATCCCATCGACTTATAATGGAAGGCCAGTCATCGAAATCG
>JAIKYF010000022.1 GCA_024683495.1 Bacilli bacterium | reverse complement strand
ATAAAAATGTAACGGATGGGAAATTTATCATTCCTACTGAAGCATATAGAGATGAAGGACTTTCTTATCACTATATGAAACCCAGTGATTTTATAAAGATCAAAAACGCCGAACGAGTTGAACAAATATTTACTAAATATAATATTCCATTTGTTAAAGGAAAAGTCTGGACCACTGATGCTCCTTTGATGGAGACTGTAAACCTTGTTAAAAAAAGAAAAGAAGAAGGGTGCATAGCAGTGGAAATGGAGCTAGCGGCATGCCAAGCTATTGCTAATTACTACAAATTAGAATTATATGATTTCTTACAACCCGGGGATGTTCTCATGGAAGATTGTTATGATAAGGCTCTTCTTCACAACGCTAATCACGATTTAGTTAAGTTAGAAATCGGTTTAAAAATAGTCGAAGAAATTTGATTACATCCAACAGACGGTGTCAAAACCGAATAAAGGTGTCGCTGTATCATTTCTATCCTGTTGACCCACAAGCTTGATCAGCCGGCACAAACCGGCTTTTCTTGTGGCGGCGGTGGGGGAAGGAATCTCCTTTTGACGCGGGCGTATTCGTCGTACATGTCCGAGACGAACCACCTCACGTTGTCGAGCTCCAGCCGGGGCTTTTTGGCGAACCGGTCCTCCAGCCAGGACTTCTGGCGGGACATCACGAGGTCAATGACCTCCCTGGCCTCCCAGTCATAGAGCACGGCCGGGTATCTTCCCTCGACGCGGTCGACGAAGAGTACCTCGCCGATGCACAGGACCGTCGGCAGCGGCGGCCTGCCGGGCACCCTGGGGAACATGCCGTCGAAGAGCCTGACGGCCGTCGACGGCGAGACCCCTCCTGAGCGACGCGAGCTCCATGGCCGTCGTGGACCTCCTCGGCGACAGGCCCTCCAGCTCCGGGAAGAAGCGTTTGGAGCAATTCCTGCAGAAGAGCCTGGGCCTCTCGACCAGGATGAGGCCGGACCTCCCGTCGGGCATTATGTGCCGGATCTTCTTATGGAAGGCAAAAGTAGCAGTGCGACCTCTTTTGAAAATCTAGATTTACCAAGACGGTAAACACTTCGATGCGATATTGATTACAATTCCATTAATGAATAACAATCGTATAAAAAGACGATAAATACGATACTATATAAAAAAATAAAATAGTTTTGACCAATTTAAAAATTGATGAAAACAATGTGTTAAGCGTGAATTAATTCAAAGGAGAGTTTTATGGATATTGTTATCGATAGCGTGGAATCATTTAAACAATATATTTATGAGAAACACTGCTGGTATCAAAAAGTATCTTATGTTGGTGAAGTCGCGAAAGATATTTATCAATATGGTCTAAATGATGACGAATTGATCCTCGCCGTTTGTCTTTATCGAGGAATCGGTGTGGAAAAAGACTACGTTAAAGCTTTGGCGTTACTTAAAAAGCACGAAGATAATTCCCTCGCTTGCCTACTTTTAGGTTTCATATATAAAAACGGATATGGAATTGAAAAAGAAAATGAAGTCGCAGCCAATTATTTCCGTAAATGCGCGGAAATGAATAACCCTGAAGGCAAAACGCAATTAGGCAGATGCTATTTATTTGGCCAAGGCGTAGAAATAAATCGTGAAAAAGCATACCGCCTCTTTCTTGAAGCGTCGAATGATGATTATGCAAACGCCAATTTCTATTTAGGCTTCATGTATCATGGCGGCTATTACGTAAAGAAAGACCTCGATAAAGCAAAAGAATATTACGAACTCGTATTAAAAGATGATGATAGTGTATCCGCGGCATATAATCTCGCACTCGTTTATGACAATAAAAAAGATTATACAAACGCATTTCATTATTTCCTTTTAGGCGCTAACGCTAATTACAATGAATCCTATTTCGCCTTAGGCAATTATTATTACTATGGTCACGGTGTAGAAATTGATTACCTTAAAGCCAAAGAATGCTTTGATAAATATGCGGAATTATCCAAAACGCAAGAAGCTAGAGGATATATCCCCCGCATCGTTAATGAGACTTTAGATTGCTCTTTACTTAATCTTACAATTGACAAAGTAACTTTTAAGAAAAAGAAGATGACTTATCATCCTCTGCTCGATGAAAAAAACAAAAAAATCTATGCTGGCTTATATCCTCAATCGCGTGTCAAAGATGAAAAAACCATTACAAAACTCAACTCTTTAGCGAAAAATAGTGAAAATTTAGGTGAAAATAATTGCTATACCTATAAAGGGGAACAATACCGTAAAGTAGAATGTTCTCCCATTGATGAACAATTCTTTGCGGATGGCGAACCCGTTAGGGAAGGATTATATTGGTTTAAAGCTGATCCAATCGAATGGAATATCCTTAAGAAACTAGACGATAACACCTATGTTGTTTACGCTGAAAAGATCATCAGTGTTATGAACTACTTAGAGAATTGTATGAATTATAATTTGGATTATCGCCTTAATTTTAGCGAATCAAAACTAAGAACGAAGTTGAATGCCTCCATCGAAAAATTTTTCCCCGGTGATATGAGCTTATGTTTAGGAACCATGCGCGTTAAAGATAAACCCGCCAAATTAAATATCCTCGATGATCATACCGTCTTTGAATTATTCAATCGTTCATTTGCCCGCGATGAATTAAAAGCCGCTAAAGCATCAGATTATATTGTGGGGCTTCTTTCCCCTAGATTTTTATCCGCGTATATAGATAACAAGGGGAACATGGCTTATTGGATTAACCATTTTAGAGAGCTTAATTCCTATTGGGGCGTTGGATATATCGATAGCGATGGTTCAATCAAATTAAGCGACACTTTCCGTGAGTTAGGTCTACGTTTAGCCGCGATCATTCGCATTAAATAATCAAATATCATTGACCGCCTCTGCCTATTATCGGGGCCGGTTTTGGTTTCTAGCTGCGCGAATAAAAGACCGCGTATTTATTCATACATCAACTCCCTTGAACCCATCACTTTATATGGAAGAGAAATAAAGCTAGATCATAACGACAATGATTATCAAAAAGCCGTTCGATTCCTCTAATCCCCTTTGAAATGTATCAATATTGTAGTGCAACCACACAAGCTTGATCAGCCGGTATAAACCGGCTTTTCTTGTGGCAGCGGTGGGGGGAGGAATCCAACAAAGAATAAGGATGGCGGTGAGAAATACAACTTTCACATTTGCCAAGATGGGTTTGTCCGCGGATTCGTTGAGACCTTGTATTCGGATGCAGAGAATCACCTCGGCGACCCCGCGTTCGCGAAGGATATTCACATCGAGAATATCGATCCAGTTTTCAGGGGGAGTGATGTGGCGACGGGGATCCGGGTCGTATTCATCTCCAAAGGGCCTGGTTACGATAAAAACGTAGTCGTTGGGTGGTATGAAAACGCAACCGTTTATCGAAAACGTCAATCCACCGACGAGCAATTCGGATACAACATCAAATGCGCCGCTTCTGATGCGTTCCTCGTCCCTGACACTGGACGCGACTTCTTTTATCCCAAGAAAAACTCCGATGGAACATATAACTTTGGTCAATCCAATATCTCTTATCCGGCGCTGTTCCATCAAAACGCAACCTTTGCTTTGGCATCATCATTGAACGATTACTTGGACAAGAAAAGGTCACAAATAGAGCCTTTATCGGGAAAGAAGGACTAACTGAAAGAAAATGGCAAAAATAGTGATGGGTCCACTCCCTTTTTGACATTCTCATTATTACAATAATGTCGTTCAAACAGGTAGACCACGGGCGGGCTGAGTATCCAGCGCCTTGTCCGAGCAGGAGTTGGCAAATGGCTGTTTGGGCTGATAGCTCGAGTGTTAGGGGCTATTGATGCGGGAAGTATCGCCCAGTCGTCATGTGGATGCATCCGTGTAACTCTTCACCGTTTGATGTGGGACAAGGCACGGATTAAGCATGGCGGTAAGCTCCGCACGGAATGATTATTCTGAGCATGTGGCCGTCACAGGGATGACGTAACACCGGCTGCCATTGTGGATAGCATCCAAGTTGGTAGCACCGGTGTTTTTCGTCATGGTGATGGCCTTTTCTAACCCTTTCGGGAAGCACCACAAGTTTTCCGATAGGAGGTAAGAACATGACTAAAATCGGCGACAAAATCAAAATCATCCAGATGGATGGAGAGCCCAAGTACGAGGGAAGGGAAGGCCTTGTCGAATACATCGATGACCTTGGCCAGCTCCACGGTACCTGGGGCGGCTGCGCGCTCATCCCCGGAACCGACCAATTCGAACTTGTCCAAAGAGGCGATTCGCTATGAAAAAGGTGAAGTGGCATTTCCGTTATAACCTGAAGAGAAAGATCGCCGGGATGGGGAAGGGGAAGCACCCCTCTCTCATCGTCGGCGAGACCGAGGACGGCAAAGCCTACGTGAATATCGGATTGACGAAAAGCCCAAAGCGCGGGCACCACAAGAACACGAAGATCCACAACCCGCAGGACTGGAGCCAGGATTCCTATCTGAGGGACGACGTCAGAATCGATTCCAAGGAATATCTCAGCGAGGTTCTCAAGGATTACAAGCTATGTCCCGAGGACATCGACAAGATATGGGCGATCATAAACAAAAAGGATTCCCACTAGGCGATAGCCGAACTACCACGGGTGAATCCTTCATTATGTAACCATAAATGGCCTTAAAAGGCAATGACTTTCGGCCGGTTACGGCATCCGTCATCAATAAAAGAGGTGGTTGCACAACCGAACGAAATGAAGTGTTTTCCTATGCCATGACCGAACGAAATGAGGGCACGTTCTCCCTCTACAACCGAACGAAATACAGTGTAAAATTTGTCTACGGCCGAACGTTTTGTATCATTTACGTTCGTTAAAGCCAAATAGATATAAGCTCTTGATACAATGCGATCAGGAACTTTTTTAGTTAAAACAGCCCATCGTGGGCTCTTTTTCGCCTTTTCGATTGTCCGTGGATCATCTGCCGGAGGGCAGTGGTGGTCCTCCATGCTCGCCTTTTATCGTGGAAACCACTTCTTTATTCCTATTACTTATCTTTATCCAACCGCAATTCCCCATAGGCGTATTGGTGAACCCTTTCGCCTTAGATGTCCTAGAAACTGGATCGCCTTGACGCTAGCGACCGCCAATAGCGAGGAGCTCTACCTTCCCTTATTGGAGCGATTGAACATCAAAAAGCATTTCTCCTACGTGATAGACGTCAATTCCTGCAAAGGCGGGAAGGTGAATAGCGAGATCTACGATAGGGTCGCTTCCTTCTTTAAAGTCGATAATCTTCCATCCTTGTGGTAGAAGACTCGCCGACGGCCCTAAAAACGGCTTTTGGGGCAGGGTATAACACCATTGGGGTATACGACAAGAACACCGTAAGCGACGAAGAGGAGAACAAACGCTTCTCTCACCTATATATAACCTCGTTTGAGAAACTTCTTCCCCTACTAAAATAGGTTTGACGCGTTTATCGTCAAACCTAAGTTTGTTTGCATGCTTTGGGTTTAGAGACGCCTAACGTCGCTGACTAACAATTCCAATTCGCGGTAATGGAGCGTAACCTAAAGGTTGATTCATACCTATTGTACCTGCACTCGATTTGGATGTAATTGACCGGATCGTCGGTGTAGGTGATATCGCTTCTAGAGAAAGAGGAATAACCTTCTTGGCCGGCGG
>JAIKYF010000004.1 GCA_024683495.1 Bacilli bacterium | reverse complement strand
CTCTATCGTCCTTTTAATCATCGTCCTACTCCTTTGTACGGTTTTAGTATAACACTACCAATTTTGTACAAAAAGAATTATTTATGCCATTTCCCGAGTCGGATTGTCGATATTGCGTTTTAAAGAAAAACGTTCCTGACGTTTGCATCAAGAACGTATTGATCATTTGGCAGGGACTACAGGAATCGAACCCGTATATGCAGTTTTGGAGACTACCGTTCTACCACTGAACTAAGTCCCTAGCCAGTCGGATTATCATCGATAATCGGACGAGCGAAATTATAACCCCTAACCAAACTTCATACAAGGAAATAATGTTTGTTAGGGATTATGTATTATTTGTATACGCTACTAAAGAGACTTAAGAACTTTGGAAACTAAGCCCATATCAACCTTGCTTCCGTAGTTAGTCTTGAAATATTTCATGACCACGGGAATCGATTTATCGGGCAAATCCACGATAATTTTGCGAATTTCTTCTTCGCTTAGCTGTTTAGGGAGGAAAGCCGCGATGGCGGATTTTTGTCTTTCAATGGCCTCGGCTTGCTCATGGCGTCCAGCCTGAAGGAAGGAAGCCTTTTCCTCATCGAGTTCCTTCCCCACTTTCATGATGATCTTAATCACATCATCATCAGTGGGATCAATGCCCGCACCGCTAGTTTTTAATTCGGTGTAACGGGCAATGACAATAGATAAGGAGGCGCGGGCCTCAACGTTATGCTCTTTAAGCGCGAGCATATTGGCTTTCTTTAATTCGTCAATTAGCATCATGATTCTCCTCAATCACATCTTTTTTGGCTCTTTTAGCCTTGTTATGCATCTTAAAATAGAGGAATTTCCTTCTATTTTCCTTGCTCTCTTCCACTAAGTCCCAAGTCACGCGTCTAACCGCATAATATAGAGGCATGATTTCCAAACGTCCGGCAAACATCGATAACATCATTATCCATAAAGAAGCGACATATGATGGGTTGCTGAAGGATTTGAGATCCCCGAAATAGACGTCGCTGATACCCATGCCAGTGCCAGATAAGCAAGACGAGAACATATACATTCCGCTGACAAAATCGTTGCCGGGGCAGAAACATAAGGCCAAACCTCCGACGAAAGCGAAGGTCAAATATAGAATCGCGAAGTTCTGGGCTTCTTTATTCTGAGATTCGGTGATATTGGCCTTGACGCCGAGCCTATTGATCGGATTCGGAATCACTAAGTGGGGCGAGGCGTCATGGGATCTAGAAGAATGGACGAAACTCTTGGCCAAAAGAGCCACGCGGAATTGCTTGATGCCGCCGGCCGTCGAACCAACTCCACCGCCGATCGTCATCACAAGCATCGAGATTGCCACCATGACGTAACCAAGTTGCAACAATGAAGGATAATTGGTAAAACCAGTCGTCGTCATCGAGGAGATGGTTCCGAATGAGGCATATCTTAATGCGGTCCAGAAATCCAGTCCTTTGCCGCCGTCATACAAATAAAGCGTGCCGAGCGTCCCTAAAGCGATGGTAACCACCAAGAGAACACCGGTAAGTTTAATTTCGACATCAGTGAAGAATTTTTTGATCCTTCCTCTGAATAAGAAGGTATGCAAAACAAAGTTTGTGGCCCCAAGAATCATCAAGACCATACAGATGATCTCAATCCCAATGGCATTGCATGGGAAAACCCCGTTTCCTGGATAAGCGGCATTATTGCTATAGAAGGCAATGCTGTTATATCTAGTGGAGAAACCACCGGTCGCCAATGCCGAGATGGAATGGCATAAGGCATCAAACCAAGTCATGCCCGCCAACCATAAAGAGACGGTGCCCAGAATGATATAGCCAACATAGATACCGAAGATCAATTTGGCGGATTTGCCTAAGTTCGGCATCAATTTATCGTTATGACCCTCGGCAAAATACAATTTCAAATTATAACGATCGCTGATAGCCCCGGCGACGACTAAGACAAGTCCGACGCCACCAATTAATTGGGTCAATGAACGGTGGAATAGGAAGACATGGGTCGCGGGGTAAGTTATGGTATTGACCTCAGTGATGAATAGGGATTCAGGCGAAACGGTGAAACCGACCGCGCAATAGCCGGAGAACGATTCATATAAGCATTCGGTGAAGCTCATGCCTAAGGATGGGCTCAGGCCTTTCCAGGCCTCAGCTTCAGCGAAGTTGAGGATTGGGAAATTGGTCAAATAGAAGGGAATCGCCCCTAAAACCATCGCGCTGATCCAAAGCAAAACCAAAAGAAGGACGTCTTCGTGTTTTTTGAATCTCGCTTTTGGTCTTCCGGCGATGAGGGCCAAGAAAAGGATGGCTCCGAGAAGCACCCCTCCTAAGCCTGGGATGGCAAAGTCCATCCAGACCATCCATTCTTCGCGGAAAATCGCGATGATGGCGGCAGGAATGAGAGTCAAGACACCCTCGAAGATCAAGAATAAACCAAGATAACCGAAAATAAGTCGGGCACCAGAGGCCGGCTTAAGTTCTTTTTTCTTTCTTGTGATGCTGAGTGTATGGTCCATAGACAAAAATAAGGGGGATTTGCACTATTTTTTGCGCTTTTCCTTAATGAAGGAGATGATGTCGGATTGCTTATCCGGCGAAGTGATAATCAATAAAACATCCTTGGCGTTGATGACAACTTGACCATTAGGGATGATGACCGTGTTATCACGGTAGATAGCCGCGATCGAAGCGTATCTAGGGAAGTTGATTTTGGCAATCGGAAGGGCGCAAACCCGGTAATTGGACAAAACCGGGACTTCGGTGACGACGATTTTGTTGTTCTCTAAAGTCAAAGTGCGGACCAAACGTTCCATACTGGACTCGGATTTGATGTTTTCGGTCAAAAGGTAAGTAGAGCATACGACGGAATCGATGCCGAGTTTGCGGTAGATTTCGACGTTAGATGGGTTCTGGACTAAGCAGATGACCTTCTTGACGCTATAGGCTCTTTTAGCAAGGATGCAAGAGGCATAGTTATCGGTGTCGGAATTGGATAAGGCAACAAAGACATCGGCGAAGGTGATGTTGGCTTCGTCGAGGATATAATCTCTCCAAGGGTCGCCATGGGTCACGCGGATTTGCTTAGTGGCCACGATCTGATCGACTACTTCTTTAGAGGAGTTGATGACGACTAATTCATTATTCGGGTCGTCTTTGAACATATCGATGACGAACTTCGCCTCGGTAGTTCCGTTTGCGATGACAATCTTCATTTCTCGTCCTCCTCATCCAAAGCTAGGAAGTTATCGAAGGAGAGCTGGAAGGGATAGATGCCTCTGACATTGGGCTCACCTGAGATCAATAGGGATTTCTGAGGATCATCAAAACGGACGTAGATTTCTTCAACGCCGTAGATTTTATCGGCGACGTGAGTCAAGAAAAGATTGAGGTTATCATCGCCAGAAGTGATGATTACTTTTCTCGCCGTTTCGATATACCCTTGGTTTTCCAAGAAGGAAAGATCGGAAGCATCGCCGACGGCGGTGTATCCCGAAAAATTGTTGTCGAGTCTAGTGAAAGAAGCTTCAGAACTATCGATGACAACAATGTTTTCTCCTCTACCGGAGAAATAGTTGGCGATGCTGGAGCCTAGTCTCCCGCAGCCAATGATAATGATTTTGTTCTTTATTGCCATGGCAATACTCTACCACTTTGGCGGCTCACTTCAAGGGCGGCAATTTCTTATAAGGCGTAAGTTGTTCGATTATGTCGACATTTGGATAGCAAGAAATTATTTCTTGGTATTTGGCTTTCGTGGACTTTTTCTTCAATTCTTTCCACTCGCTCTCCTGATATCTTTCTAAGCACCAGCAAATGAAGGCTTTGGTAGCCTGGCTCATGTAATAGAGGCCATTATATTTCCGCCAATATTCGATGGGAAAATCCCTGGTGAAGGATTTGCCATTATAGGTTTTGGAGGCCGAGATGGTGTCACAGACATATTCGACCGCATATTTATAGGGCATTGTTTTGGCCAAGACTCTTCCCGCGAAGAAATCAGTCCAATATTCCCAATGATGCTTATTGCGTTTGGAATGATGCTGGCAAATGGAAGAAAAATATTCGTTCCGGATTCTTTCTTCATATACCGGCGAATGATTGCCAACATAATATTTGGCCGAAAGATGGAATTCGGTATAGGAATATTTCGATAAGTCATGACGGAGGGCTTGGAAAAAGATGCCCATTTTCCAGCCATGCTTTATCACCAAATGACGGTGTTTCATCACCGTTAATAAATGTCTAAATGGATGACTCATTTCAGTAAAATCTCTAGCAAATCCCCAATATCTTCATGGAAAACATAATCAAATTCATCATCTCTTGGGGTAGGTGATTTATTGATGAGGATCTTGCAAGGGCCCCGATAATAATCGATTAATCCGGCGGCCGGATAGACATTTAAGGAAGTGCCTCCGACGATGAGGATATCGGTGAACATCATGTCATAGGCCGCCTGTTGGAGCAAAGCGCCATCAAGAGGCTCTTCATATAAGACCACGTCAGGCTTAATCTGCCCTCCACAAGAGGGGCAAGTAGGAACGCCTTCATGAGGAATATCATCCAGGGTGAATCTTTCCCCGCATCCCATGCATTCGTAGCGTCTGACCGAGCCATGGAGTTCATAGACGATCTTCGAGCCGGCATCTTGATGAAGACCATCAATATTCTGGGTCATAATGACGACCCGGTGGCCCTTCTTCTCATATTCCGCGAGGGCTTTGTGGGCCTTATTGGGCTTAGCCTCTGGATAGACCATGCTGCTCCAATAGAAATCATAGAAAGTCTCGGGCTCCTCTAAGAAAAAGGAATGAGATAATAAAGCCTCATAAGAGACGTGATATTTCTTCTGGGCCTTATAGATGCCTTGAGGGGATCTAAAATCCGGGATCCCGGAAGCGGTCGAGACCCCTGCCCCGCCTAAAAAGACGATTCTTGTATCAGCTTTAAAGTGTTTCTTAGCTTCCAATATCAATTTCTCATCCATATATAAAATTATACTTCCCCATCAGGAGAAATGCCTTAATTATCGTGAAAAATGTTTGATCAATAATTTTATGACCAAAACAAAAGACCCGAGCTATCCCGGGCCTAATGACGTAATAATAAAAGTTATTTGCTTTCCTTATCGTAATACCTTTTCAGGGCTTCGAAGGTTTCAGGACTGAGGTCGTGCTCGATTTTGCAAGCATCCCTCTCCGCAGTTTCCTCGTCAATCCCTAACTTTATGATCAATCGAGTCAAAACGCGGTGCCTTTCGTAGATAGTCTTAGCCACTTCTAAGCCTGATTCGGTCAAGACTATCGATTCATCATCGTTGAAAATGATGTAACCGTTCTCTCTCAATTTCTTCATTGCCACCGATACGGAAGGTTTAGAGACTTTGAGGGCTTTGGCGATGTCGATTGAATGCACTACCCCATTCTTTTCCTGAAGCATGAGGATCCTCTCAAGATAATCCTCCCCAGATTCCATTAAGGTCATATAGAAAACCTCCTACCTTGGTTAGTTTATACTAACTTTAGACTTATAACAAGAAAGATGCAAAAAGTTTCTTCGCAAGCTGATTAACGCACCCTCGAGGAAAATTTTGTGTTAAGGTATTTCTATGAAAGTAAATGTATATCCGATTGCCTCGCCTCTTCATGACCCCGAGTTCTTGGAGAAGGCCACGAATCGTCTTTTTTCATCCCTTCACCACCTACTCGGTTATGATTTCGCCTTATGCGACATCGATTCTCTCTATGAGGCCGATTTATCCTTGGTCCTCGTCCAAAGCGGAGGCTCCGAATCCTTTTTCTTGGAGGTCAAGGACCGCTTAAAAGACCCGGTGTATCTATTGACCTTCGGAAACAACAATTCCTTAGCCGCTTCTTTAGAGATCCTCACCTACATCCACAATAACGGTAAGGAGGGAGAGATACTCCATGGCGACGATAATTATCTCGCCGAAAGAATCAAAACATTGATAGGAGAGAAAAATGGATAGATTAGCAGTTATCGGGAAGCCCAGCGACTGGCTTATCTCAAGCAATGTCGATTACCTTAAAGCCAAAGAAAAACTCAATGTCGAAATAATCGATATTGACATCCAAGAACTCATTTTCCTTAGCAAAAACCGCACGGAATTGGTGCCAGAAGAGATTTATAAGTCCAATTTCAACAAGGAAGAAGTCAAGAAAGCCTATCATATCTACCTCGCCTTAAAAGAACTCATCAAGAAGTATGATCTCTATGGCTTAAGCGTCCGTTGCTTCGATTTATTGGACACGGTGAGATCGACTTCTTGTCTCGCCTTCGCCTTACTTAACGCCGAAGGAGTCATCGCGACCTGCGAAGGCGACGTCCCTTCTTTATTAGGGATGTATTTAGTCAGAAAGCACCTCGGCGTCTCATGTTTCCAATCTAACCCAAGCAAAATCGATATCAGTGAAAACAAAATCATCCTCGCCCACTGCACCTTGCCATTAGATATGTGCGAGAGATATGAATACATGACCCATTATGAGTCAAATTCGGGGATCGGCATCAGGGGGACCCTCAAAGTCGGGCCCATCTGCATCTTCCGAATCGATAGCAAACTCGAAAAATATGTGGTTCTGCATGGAAAGATCGAGAAGAATCTCGAATATGAAAACCTTTGTCGAAGCCAAGTCGACGTCTCCTTAAAGGAAAATGTCACTTACTTCCTTCAAAGACCTCTCGGCAACCATCATCTCATCATTTATGGAGAGGATATCACCCCTCTAGAAGAGGCTTTGAAGAAGGCCGACTTAAAACCTATCATCTAAAGATGAATCCATCGAGATAAAAATCGATGGATTTTTTAGTTTCCATCTAAAAACAGGTTTTAACGGACTTTCAAGATATCTTGAAAAAACAAGTTTCTCTCTTCACTAGAAAAGAAGATTGTTTTCCTTGAATAAGTATCGATAAAGTCTATCATTTTTAAGGAAATGTGAGGTTTAAAATCAATGAAAAACACTAAATTATTCGTGCTTGCCTCAAGCATGCTCTTCTTAGCCTCTTGCGGAGGCTCCACGGGGACAACTTCTTCTAGCGAAGTAAGCACCAGAGAGGAAGTTAGCACAGTTGAATCTTCCTCTAGCGAAGAGGTCTCTTCAGAAGTGAGCGGGGAAGAATCTTCTCTTTCAAGCGAATCAAGCGAAGTCACTCGTAGCGATATCATCTTACCAAGCGACGCCCATTTCGTTTTTGAAGAAGGGGCGATTACCCAAGATATCGAGGAAGGGGCCAAGGTCGAATTGACTTTCGTCTTAGAGCCCGGCTACAACTTCAAATCCTTGAAGGCCTATTCTGAGGAAGTGGAGATCGAAAGCGAATTCAGCGCCTTAGGGGTCTTTAGCTTCGTGATGCCGGGAAATGATGTCAATTTGGTGGCCGAATATTATTACGAGGCTATCTTCCTTGATGATATCAGCAAATACAGCATCATCGGCGAATATGAAAAAATCGAAGGAGAGGCTGATGTCGTCTTAGAGATCGCCGCACCTGAACTCATCTATATCGAGAGCATCGAAGTGAAAGACTTAGATGGAGAGAAGATCCCTTCTGTCTGGGGCAATAGCAAATTAAGCTTCACGATGCCTTATTCGCCCGTCTATATCACTTTAAATACCGCGAATTATTATCCAATCGCCGACTATGTCACCATCGATGATGGGGTTGAATCCTATCTAGTCAAAGATAAAGGCAACAACACCATAACCAAAGTCAAACTCGGGGAAGAATATTCCATCGAGGCCGTCGCCAAAGATGGCTATGCCATCAAGGGCTTCTATGATGGAGAAACCAAGATCGAGGCCTTCTTAGGCCAATACTATTTCACTTTCTCTCAAGAGACCGCCTTATCGGTGACTTCGGGAGAAATCAAAACCATATCATTATCCAATAGTGATGGGCACGTTAGCTTAACGGGTGGCACCAACACCTTCAGCAAAGATGGAAGCTTGGTCGCTTTCGTCGGAGATAGCGTGACCCTCACCTTAAAAGCCGAAGCCGGATACGAAGTCAATGAATCATCGATTGCCGTGGAGGGTGTCGCCTCCACTTCCATCACTGCTACTAGCGAAGGATATAGCGTTTCCTTCACGATGCCAGAGGCCAATGTCAGCGTTAGCGCGGAGGCTAGCGAAATCGAAGTCAAGAGCGTCCAAATTGATATCGCCGTCGATAATTATTATTCCAGCTGCGTGAGTGTAACTGATTCTTCTGGAAAGGTCGTCGCCCACGCCTCTCAGGTCATCGAAGGTGAATGGCTTAGCTTAAATGTCACTTATAACGATGATTATTACGACTATAACGTCTACGCCGTAGATTCCTCGAGTAGGAATGCTTTATCGATTTTATATTATAGCCAAGGCGGGACCGCCTATTCCAAGTTCGAGTTCCTTGATAGCAATAAGACCTTCTACATCAAGGTCCCAAGCGTCGCTTTCACTATCACCATTCAGGGTGAAGAATAAAAAATAAGGGGGATTTGCCATGAA
>JAIKYF010000168.1 GCA_024683495.1 Bacilli bacterium | reverse complement strand
ATGATAGGCATTCGCGATTAATCTTGCGTGCCTCGCTAACTTAAATGGCAAGAATGTATGGACCAAATCCGCACCTTTGATGGCTTTAGCCAACAAAGCATCGTCGACTTTGACGAAATTAAAGCCTTCTTTTTTGATGATTCCTTCGAAAATCGGGAAAACGAAATGCTCTAATCCCACATAATATTCCAAAGGATATTGATAATCCGGTCCGGGTTTGATGCCAACGAGGGTAACCTCATGGCCTTTCTTCCTTAATCCATCGGCGAATCTTAGACAACTGGCGGATGTGCCATTAGTCATCATCGCGGCACATTCGAGAACGAAAACAATCTTCATAGCAAGAGTTATTATACCGAAAGAAAATATTTAAGAAACCTTTTTACGATTTCTCTGCTCTAACGAGACAAAACCATTCGTAGATTCTTAATCTACTCGTTAATCGGGGCGTCCATCTTCGCCAAGAATCCTCTTGAGAAGAATCTTGTGAAGAACATCAAAGACTTCGCTCCAAAGCCAAGATTGACGGTTCTTTTGCCTTTCTTAAAGGCTTTGTAGGCAATCTTGGCCGCTTTTTTGACGTCCATTGGATGCTGACCCATCCGATTGACCTTCATCTTCGTATTCTTGAAGAAGTTGGTCCCGACGGGTCCTGGGCAAACCGAGGTCGAAGTGACACCCGTTCCCTTTAATTCATAATATAAGGCGTCCCCAAAGGAGAGGACATAGGCTTTTGAGGCATAGTAAGAAGCCATATTGGGGCCTGGTAGATAAGCGGCGACCGAGGCGATATTCATGATATGGCCTTCTCCTCTTTCTTTCATCAAGGGGGCGTAAAGCCTGATGAGTTTCATTAAGGCTAAGATATTTAGATTGACTAAACCTTTTTCTCTATTCCAATCGCTTTCGATAAATTTTCCAGAATTGCCGTATCCGGCATTATTGATGAGAATATCAATTTCCATGCGGGATTTGCCAGTGAATTCGAATAAGGCATCAATATTTTCTTCCTTCCCTAAGTCCGCGGCGAAAACCACAACTTCGACATGATATTGCTCTTCGATCTCTTTCTTGACTTCCTCTAACTTATCCTGGCTTCTTGCCACCAAAAGTAAGTTATGTCCATCTTTGGCGAGGAGGGTGGCGATCTCTTTGCCGATTCCTCCGCTGCCACCAGTCACTAACGCGTATTTAGCCATAGATTATCTCCTTAAACTACAAAAAGTTTACTATAAGATGAATCAGAATAATAAACATTTGCTTTATTCGGATAAAATAGGTATTGTCATCTTGCATGAAGTCTTTGTCGAAACTCTTTAGATATGGCCCTGGACCCTCTAGTTCCCACACCATCGCCCCTTCCAATGCCGCGAGATCTTTTAAAACGTTAATCGCCGGAAGAGAAGTCGATAAAATCGTCGTCACCCTCTATGCTTCCTTAGCCGCGACTGGCGCAGGGCATAATACCGATAAAATCATCATCAAAGTCTTAGAACCTTATCCTTGCGAAGTGATTTTCGATAAGAAAACCATCGTCAAACACCCACTAACTTTCTCCTTTGAGGCTTTTTATCAAGGCAAATCCATCAAAAAAGCCACCTATGCTAGCTTAGGAGGAGGCGAAGTCACTTCCGAAGATGACCCCTCGGTAAGAGAGTCGGATATCTATCCTTTCAAAACCTTCAAAGAAATCGTCTCTTTCATGAGAAAAAATAAAGTCTCATCCTTTAAAGAATTCTGTTTGGAGTTTGAGGATAATTCCATCGATGAATATCTTTCTAGCGCCCTTCAGAAGATGTTTGAATCCGTCGAAAGAGGATTGCAATCCGATGATTATATTCCTGCGAATAACAATCCTAAACTCCGTTGGAAGAGATCGGCTAAAACCATCCTCCAAAGTGGTTTATCGCATAAAAACGTGGAATTTGAAAGGCAAATCAAACTGACATCCTATGCCTATGCCGTCGCGGAAGGATCAGCTTCTGGCGAAGAAATCGTCACCGCCCCGACCTGTGGATCATCTGGAGTTTTGCCTTCGATCCTCTATTATCTCTATCACGATGAAAAAGTCCCCTTCGAGAAACTAAAAGATTCCCTCTATCTAGCGGGAATCATCGGCAACATCGTCAAACAGAACGCTTCCATCGCCGGGGCTATCGGCGGGTGCCAAGCGGAGATCGGGACGGCCAGTTGCATGGCCGCTGCCGCCCTTTCGGAAATCGAAGGATTATCGATCTATCAAATCGAATATGCAGCCGAGGTGGCGATGGAGCATTTCCTTGGCTTATCTTGTGACCCAGTCGATGGCTATGTCATCATCCCCTGCATCGAAAGAAACGCGATTGGAAGCCTAAGGGCCTTCAGCGCTTTCCTCTTCGCCAAAATCATCGCCCCGATTAGACGTAATCAAGTATCTTTTGACGACGTCGTCGACGCGATGAAGTTGACTGGCGATTCCTTAGCCTCCGCCTATAAGGAGACTTCCGAAGGCGGATTGGCTAAGATTTTATCGAAGAAGAATTAATCATCGTCCCCTTTGTCGCCATTACGCCAATTGGAGACGCCTTTTGAGGCACAGCGGAATAGCGAGAGGGTACCTTCGCAATTAGGCTGGAAGGTTTTCGAATGTCTCATACGGAGCTTAATCCCCTCCTCTTCGGCTTGTAAGCCCGAGGCTAAGAAGAGGAATTGCCAACCCTTGCTTTCTTGAATGGCAATCATTTGTTTGATCTTCGAATAATTATAGTGTTTCGAGGCATTTTCCATGCCGTCGGTCATGATGATGAAGAAGACTTCTCCTCCAATCTCTTTATAACGGGAGATATTGATTCCAATCGCATCGAGCAAGGCGGTGCAGCCAGAAGGGACGTAGTCTTTTTTTAAGATAGGTTTAGCCTTTTTCATTGGGACATTAGAAATGACGGTTTCGACCTCGCTATTGAAGACGACAAGAGAAAAATCCTCGTCATTTCCCGCTTCTTTTGCTTGTTTGGCAATAAAATCATTGCAACCGGAGATGGCTTCTCCCTTTAAGGATTGCATCGATCCCGAGCGGTCAAGGATCATGACGATGTGGCGGGCTTTGTTGTTGGTTTTCTTTTTCATTTTTATCTTTCTCCTTTTTGATGAGGACATTCTACAAAAGGGAAAGATAAAGAAGGTCACTTAAAAAGCGACAAATGAAAAAGGCGAAGATTTTCGCTTCGCCTCTTAATCGACTGACCCAAGCAAGGGGAGATCCTTCTCTAATAAGATAAGATTGACCTCATGGATGGAGCGATATTTCTTAGAGATGATTAGTTGTTTTACGAGTCTATCGAAAGCATAGGCTGGCGAGAAACAATAACCGGCATATTCGAGGAGTTTATCGGATTCTTCTAATGTTAGTCTACAACCGATGCATAACGCGAAGATGGTTTTCTTACTAGGATGATAGGCCTCCGAACGGAGCTTAGAGAATAATCTTCTATCAAGGTTAGAGGAGGTATAGGCCTCGACATCGCTGAGGGAATGTTTCTCTAAGATAGAGAATAAGACATCGACAAAAGTGAAATCGCCTTTAGACGAATTTAGATAGGTAGGAAGTCCGGCTTCGTCAGTCCTTGGACGAGGGGATTTAAGCATGCTCATCGGCATTTTGCTTTTAGGGGAAATGACCGGTCGAGCGCTATTTTTAAAGACCATCAGAGTCTTAAAATCTTTATCTTCGACTAAGACGTTGAAGTGATCCGCGAAGGATTTGCTGAGGATTTCCGCCGCTTCGAGGAATTCTTTCTTAGTGAAAGGACGCCCATCTTTATAGATGTTGGCGTTTTCGGCTAATTTATCTAAATCCAACGCGTCGAAATTGATGAATTGACTTAGATCATAGCTATTTCGGAAAACGGGAACTACCACTGCCATAATTAATCCACCTGCTTAATCGATAGGGA
>JAIKYF010000163.1 GCA_024683495.1 Bacilli bacterium | reverse complement strand
CCGAAAGAGAATCCTACATCAAGCAATCCGAAGATCTCCAAAGATATCTATTGACCCTCTCCGACATCGAAAAAAGCTACCACCGTGTGGCGGCAGCCTACAATAATGATCTAGCTGGTTTCAACTATTGGAGGACTAGAGCCATCTATCGATGGATCTTCTTCATCTTCCGCGTGAAAATGAAAGATAGAATCGTCTAGAAATAAAGCTCATAATCGACTAATCCATCATAGAAATCTTTCTCATGGGAGACGATGATGACGTTTCCCGGATACTTTTCGATGGCCTCAAACAAGGCATCCTTGGCCTTTTGGTCGAGATGGTTGGTCGGCTCATCGAAAATAAGGAAGTTCGATTTACTGAGGGTCATTAAGGCGAGCCTCGCCTTCGTGACCTCTCCGCCAGAGAGTTCCGAGAACTTCCTTATCGCGAGGTCTTTCCTCACCCCGACCGCCCCTAAGGCGGTACGGATCTCCGTATTATTCAATCCCGGGAAGCTCGCTTTGATATATTCAAAAGGAGTCTGATTCAGATCGATTCTTTCATCCTGTGAGAAGTAGGAGATCTTCATCCCTTCTAGGAATTTATAGGAGCCGCCTAACTTAGGCAAAAGCCCCAAGATAGTCTTTAGGAAGGTGGTCTTCCCAACCCCGTTTTGCCCCAAAATCGCGATCTTCTCTTCTCTAAAAAGAGTGAAGGACACCGGGGCTAATAGGGGTCCTTTATAGCCAAATTCCAGTTCATTGACCTCTAACGATCTTTCCCCGACATCATGAGTAAAAGGGAAGCTGAAATGGACGATCCCCTCTTCTTTCCCCGGGGCCTCCAATCTTTCGAGGTGGGCTAATCTCGCTCTCCTGGATTTGGCGGCCTTCGCGGAAGTCGCCCTCACGATGTGCTTAGCGATGAAGACCTCTTCTTTTTTGATGTAACGCTGCTGGGCCTCGTAATTTTTCTGATACTGTTCCTTATCGATCTCATGCTGCAATAGATAATGGTCGAAATCCCCTTTATAACGGGTGAGGGTCTGATTCTCCAAGACGAAGACCACGTTGGCGATTTTCCTTAAAAATTCCTGGTCATGGGACACCACCAAAAACGCATTGGGGTAATTGGATAGATAGGTGGCGAGATATTCCACTTGTCCCACATCTAGGAAATTCGTCGGCTCATCCATGATGAGGACCTCTTTCTCTTCTAGCAGCATCTTGGCTAAATAGGCCTTCTCCCTTTGCCCCGAGGATAATTCGCTTAAAGGAGTCGACATCTTCTCTTTATCGAAGCCTAAGCCATTGGAGATGGCCCCGACTTTCTCTTGAAGGGAATAGAAGGAGGAATTAGAGAGCTCATCGGCCAAACGTTGGGCCCGATTGAGCAATTTCTCATAATTCTCGCTACTGGCGGCCTCCTCATATAAAGACTCCATCAGCTTCTCTTTCTCGAATAAATCCTTATAGACCCCATATAGATAAGAGGAAACCGGCATATTCTGCTCGACTTTCAGTTGCTGGTCCAAATAGGAAAAGTCCACCCCATTCTCCCAGATGACCTTCCCTTTATCGGGCTTAAGGTCACCGACGATCATGTTAAGCAGGGTGGTCTTCCCTGATCCATTGACGCCCACTAGGCAAGCGTGCTCGCCTGGGTTCAATTTGAGGGAAATCCCCCGATAGAGTTCCTTATCGGAGTAATTGAATTCGATATCCTGCAATTCAAGTAAGGCCATACGGATGTATTGTAGAGAAAGTTTTCCCTTTAGGGAACAAAAAAAGGCTTGGAGACCAAACCTTTTCTCATAGATATTTCTCTACAACGCCTTTTTAGCGTTTCCCCAAGAATTCATCGACGACTTTATAGACGTCTTCCTTCTTGTCTTCGTTCAAGATCTCATGACGCATATGCTCGAACATCCGCAAAGTGACGTCTTCGACCCCGACTTTCTTGAGGGCTTTCTCTAAAGCGCGGGGGCCTTTGCCCATGTTGCCGACCGGATCTTCTTCGCCAGAGATGATGAGGATATGCTCTTTAGAAGAGATCTTGCTCCATTCCTTTTTGGTGTAGAGCTTGGCCATCGTCTTAAGGAATTCATGCCAGAAGCCGTTGGTGTTCATGACCCCGCAATAGGGGTCGGCTTCATACTTCTTGACGTTTTCTTTGTTGTAGGAGAGCCAATCGAGGTCGCTATCTCTGTCTTTGATGGCCTTCGCATAGCCGCCCATCGCGAGATTGGAGAGGAATTTGGAAGGACGGTCCCAGTTTTTCTTGGTGACCCTGACTCTAGCGACTGAATAGCCCATCCTCATGAGCCCGACGGCCGGCCCATTGGAGCCGCAGATGATGGTCCCATCGGTGGTTTTGGGGAATAATTCCAGATATCTCGCGGTCATGAAGGAACCCATCGAATGGCCGAATAAGACGGTCTTTTCGCTGCCGGAGGCTTTTAATTCCTCGACTTTCTTATTGGCCGCGGTGACATTGATGTCAAAGGCGTTAGGATACCATTTCTGGAGGTCTTTGACACCGGGGGCGTTGAGGCCTTGGCCAACCGCGTCTAAGACGTGGACATCCCATCCTAGCTCGTTAAGGTGCTCGGCGAATAAGGCGTATCTAGAGGCATGCTCTTGCATCCCCGTCATGATGACCATGTTCTTCTTGTTGCCATCTTTTAAATAAGATAAACCCTTCAAGACGTGAGCCTCATCGGGCCTCACTTCGAAAACGATTCCT
>JAIKYF010000132.1 GCA_024683495.1 Bacilli bacterium | reverse complement strand
GGATTTTCTCAAACCACGTCTGAATGTCATCTTTTATGCGATCCTCGCCGGGGCGAGCATCGCCTTCGGAGGCTTCTTGTTTATCTTAAGCAGTGCTTTCATCCCTAATGATTTCTGGGTCGATAAGAAATTGATCGGGGCTTTGTTGTTCCCGGTTGGCTTATTATTGGTCCTCTATTTCAAGATGAACCTCTATACTGGCAAGATCGGCCCAGCCTTTAGGAATCCGAATCTTGATAAGAAGGGCTTAAATACCTTCGAATGGCTTTTCTGGATTCTGATCGGCAACGCCATCGGAGCCTTCCTCGTCGGTTTTGCGGTCTATGGCTTATCGATGATCGATTCGACATCTTCTTTCTCTAAAGCGGTCGTGGCGACTGGAACCTCAAGAAACATGGAATTCACCGCCGAAGCGATTTTCGGGATGATCTTCAAATCGATGTTATGCGGGATCTTGGTTTATGCCTCAGTCTATTTATTTGGCAAGCTCCAAAGCCAATTCGGCAAGGTCTTGGGTGTCGTCATCCCCATTTCCTTCTTCGTTTATGCTGGCTTCCAACACTGCGTCGCCAATATGTTTTATTTGGCGGCCTCTGGTCAATGGAATGCCAATTTCCTTGTTGGCTTGCTCCTCTGCATCCTTGGAAACTCGGTCGGTGCGATACTTATCGACCTTTTTGTAAAATATCAGAAAAATTAGTTAAAGCACTAGGCTCTAGAGCCTAAAAAAGATAAAATAATAAACATTAATCTGGAGGTAAATATGTCACGCGCTGATGAGATTTTCGTTTCGAACATGAAAGATATTTTGGAGAATGGTTTCTCCGATGAGCATTTGGAGGTCCGCCCCCATTGGGAAGATGGGACTCCCGCCCATACGATCAAAAAATTCTGCATCGTCAATCGTTATAACTTGCAAGAAGAATTCCCGATCCTCACGATCAGGAAGACCGCTTTTAAGTCCTGCATCGACGAAATATTGTGGATTTGGCAGAAAAAATCCAACAACATTCACGAATTGAACTCCCATATTTGGGATAGCTGGGCCGATGAAAAAGGCTCGATCGGCAAGGCTTATGGCTATCAATTGGGCGTAAAACATATCTATAAAGAAGGGGAGTTCGACCAAGTCGACCGCGTTCTTTATGATTTGAAGCATAACCCCCAATCAAGAAGAATCCTCACCAATATCTATAATTTCCAAGACCTCCACGAAATGGGTTTATATCCCTGTGCCTATTCGATGACTTTCAATGTCACGGGTGACACCTTAAACGGCATCCTCAACCAAAGAAGCAACGATATGCTGACCGCGAATAACTGGAATGTCGTCCAGTATTCCGTCTTACTCATGATGTTCGCCCAGGTCTCTGGCTTAAAGCCCGGAACCTTGGTCCACGTCATCGCCGATGCTCACATCTACGATAGACACATTCCTTTGGCTAAGGAAGTCATCGCTAAGCCTCAGCATCCGGCACCCAAATTCAAGATGGATCCCACCATCAAGAATTTCTATGACTTCACCGTCGATTCCTTCTCTTTAGAAGACTACGAATATGAAAAACTCGGGGTCAAGATCCCCGTTGCGATCTAAACGATGATTTATCAGATTCTCAATTGTGACGTCAAATATGGCATCGGCAAAAAGAACGGCCTTCTTTTCCGTTTGCCATTAGATATGGCGTTTTTCAAGGAAAAGACCTTGGGCCATGTGGTTTGCATGGGGGAGAACACCTTATTGTCTTTCCCTAAATCCAAGCCTTTGAAGGACCGTCACAATGTCGTCTTATCTCAAGATCCGACCCATAACTACGAAGAAGTTGAAAACGTCCATGATTTCTTAGGTTTTTTAAGGATGATGAAGCATTATTCCCTCAAAGATGATGTCTTTGTCATCGGCGGGGCTTCCATCTACCGCCAGACTCTCCCATATGTTGATGGGGTCTACCTCACGAAAGTCAATAAAGATGGAGAAGCCGAAGTCTTCTACACCAACCTCGATGAAAATCCTTCTTTCGAATTAGTCGAAGAAGGGGAAGAAATCATGGATGGAGATATCCCCATTCGCTTCACTTTCTATAAAAACATCGCCAAAAAGGAGATCGAATGAGCGAATATCCTTTCTATGCCTCTACCGCGTTAAAAAAGATAAAACCTGCGGATAAGGAATATCTAGGAGTGGGGGACCCCGCCAAACTTTATGCTCTATTGATGGAGATTTTCTCTAGTGATACCTGCGCCCCGAGAATGAGAGATGAATGGAACGTAGAAAATAAGACGCTTGGCCATTGCTCGATCACCTCTTTCTTAGTTCAGGATATTTTTGGCGGCGAAGTTTATGGCGTCCCTCTTGGAGATGGCAATTACCATTGCTTCAATGTCGTGGATGATGCCGTCTTTGACTTAACAAGTGAGCAATTCGGCGATAAGAAATTGGATTATTCACTTCTATATCCCCAAAGCCGAAAAGCCCATTTCGCCAAGAAAGAGAAATGCGAAAGATATCTCTTACTGAAGAAGCGTTTAAACGAAAAGATATAAAAATTCCATGCAAATCGCGCATGGAATTTTTTCTTGCTATTTTTATTGTTCGATTTTGTAAATCTTTTTCCTGACGATATTCCTCGATAGGGCAAGGAGGAAGGCTACGCCATAAGTCGCGGCAAGCATTAACAAGAAGACAAATATTGAGACAACTGGCCCTCCCTTTCCGAATTGGTACCAATCGTAGTCTGGATTTCCAAAGCCGTTATGACTATAGACGTTGATCATGTAATAGATGCCATAGATGAGAGTAGGGGCGACGCCGACAAAAGACCATTTCCAATCGATTTTCTTCCCGTTCAACCCGAGGAATAGGAATCTGAAGAGGCCGAGCACCGGAGTCAATAGATGCATGAAGAAGTTCGCGCCCACGTACATGATGGGATAACCGAACACCGGCCCAAGGAAGAACAGAACCGTAAATAAGGTCAATGTCGTGCCGGTGGCCCCGGCGAAATATAGAAGAGTAAATACTCTTTTGTTGATTTCTTTTTTGCACAACAGAAGAATGTCGACCAGGATCATCAGTAAAGAGGCCAAGCCTAGTAAGACATTTGAATCGACTGTGAAATACTTAAAAATTGCCACGTTTCTGGCTTGAAGGACACCGCCTCCACTGAAAAACATCATAAAGAATGAAACGGCAGCGGAAACAAAAACGGCGACGTCGACGATGAGGGTGATGATTAGATTGTACTTTTTCATAGTTATTTCAGTATTTTATACAAAAGAGTATATAGTGTCTTAATTTCATCTTCACTTAATTTCGAAGAGACGTCTGTCCCAACTTCAAAAGGAATGGAACGGACTTTCTCTTTCATTTCCATCCCTTTATCGAGGATTTTGACCATGGTAACCCTCTCATCATTTTTATTCCTATAACGATCGATATACCCTTCGCCTTCCATTTTCTTCAATAATGGGGTGAGGGTGCCAGAGTCAAGATATAACTCTTTCCCCAATTCTCCGACGGAGATTTCTTTCTTCTCCCACAAAACCATAAAGACCAGATATTGAGTGTAGGTGATCCCTAAAGGTTTAAATAAAGGGGTGTAGAAGTTGATGACTTGGCGTGAGGCGCTATAAAGAGGGAAGCAAAGCTGGTTCTTGAGCTTCAAAGACTCTTCGCTTAGATAATCGTAGTTAGTTTCTTGATGGACTTTCTTTTTCATGATAATTGATTGTATCAAATTGAATTGTTTAATTCCAATAAAAGAGTCATAGAAAAACCGCTTAAGGATTTTAA
>JAIKYF010000110.1 GCA_024683495.1 Bacilli bacterium | reverse complement strand
AGCGAGGAGTACCAGCCATCCCACTCAGACATATCGGTCTGGCTCTTGATGAATTTCGGAACCGCGACGGACATGTTATTACGTAACTGACCGACAGACTTGTTGTAGAGGTCATATTGGTCATCGTTTAACTGAGTGTAGAAGGAATGGGTCAAGTAGCTAGAAGCATCGCTGTAATTCCAGAGATACTGCTTGTAGTTGTCCTTTGGAACCTGATTCTTGGCTCCGACGAAGCCTTCTAAGCCGAATAGACGCTTGCCACCGGTGATATATTGATCGTCGATCAAGATATCCTGAGCTTCATCGGTACGGTAATAGGCTTTCTTTTCGCTGTCATAATAGGCGCAGCCATTGGGGAAGCCCAACTTGTTATAGATTTCCTGGACGCCCGGCTGAGAGGCATTGATCATTTCTTTGGTCATACCCCAGCCTTTTTGAACGGCCATATCTTCTTCGAAGGTTCTATCTAACATCATGAATAAGGCAGATAAATCCTTATTTTTCGCCGCGGTGGACACCATGATGGAGTTAACTTCGCGGTTGATGCAATAGAAGCTGGTTGGCATGACGTATTTATTCTCGTCGGTGCCATATTTGTCATTGATTGGGTATGGCATACCTAAGACGTAGCAGTCTTTGGTTCCGCCAGCGCCCATATCCATGCCCTTGAAAAGCTGGTCATCCATACCAAGCCATAAGCCGACATAACCTTGACGGACAGTCGCTTCATCGGTTCTCCAGAGGAGTTCGGTGTGGCTTTGGAATTCATTGTCGATCCAACCATTGGAGTACCATTGTCTCATGGTATCGACGTAGCACTTCATGCAGGATTGGTCAGAACCGAAGATGATGCTTTCTTCATCGAGGGACTTCTGCCATTCAGCGGAATAGCCACCGAAGGAGGAGACAAGGTTTCCGGCGGCGTTATAGCCAGCCTGATATAAGCTGATTGGATAGCCTTTTGGCGCGCCCATCTTCTTGAGGGCGACTTGGCTGATGTCCATCATCCATTCCCAGTCGGAAATGGTCGCTGGATATTGGCCGTGATATGTGTCATAGGTTCTCTCAAGATGGGAGATTCTGCTCTTCATGACGTTCGCTCTATCAACCGAATAAGGGGCATATACGTTAGTCATGTAGTCATGGAGTTCCGCATTATAGGTGAGGGTGCCCATCCCTAATCCTTGACCATCGCCAGTATATTGGAGGCCATAGTAGGACGGGAAGATGATTTCATCGTTCCAGGTGCCATCGCTTCCCCAGCCCCAAGATGGGTTGGCCTCTTTGAAGGTCTTATCCGAGAAGAGTCCGGTTTCAGGATCGAAGGTATTGCCATAATTCAAGATCCAGTCACGGCGATACATATAGCCATCCCAATATTCGAAGACGTTATCGAGGTAGCTATAGACCTGAAGATAATGTTTTTTGCCGTCATCGAGGGTGACGGAGATCAAATCTTCATAGCCATATTTTTTCGCGTAGGCGAGGTAGTTAGGCATGTAGTTCTCGACGTAGAAAGTAACGTCTAAGAGCTTATTGTTTTTATACATCGTCTGGGCGGTTTCTGGAGCATAGTCCATCTCTAAGATGTCAACGCCAGAGTTAAGGTTGGTGATAAAGCCGTTTTGTTCTTGTCCAGTCGTGGCCGATTCGAAGTGAAGGGCGACTTTATTGGTGACTTCATCCCCTAACGTGGTGTCATTGCCATTGATGACGGCTTGTTTATAAGTGAAGGGGTCCTTGGTGAGATAGAGAACCGCAGGATGGGTATCATAGGAATCTAGATACCCGCCGACGCCAGTTCCATCCACCGCGTGAACGAAGTAAGAGAAGGTTCTCTCAGGGTCCGCGGTGTTTGGAACTAACTTGGTGTTGGCGCCGCTAGAGCAGCCAACGAGGGTTGCGGTTGCCATCAAAGGAAGAATGCATTTATTGAATTTTTTCATATGTTTTCTCCTTTCTAGCAAAAGCTAGAGATTAAAGCATGAAGACTGCCAATTCGCTGAGGGCGAAGGTGGCGGAAATGTTCATCGACATTCCGGCGCCTGGATCACCATACCAGTTGAATTTGCCTTCGGTTTGGCTGACAAACGCGAAGGAGAATTCGCCAGCGGAAGCTTCGGTGAATTCGAAGGCTGGGGAGCCAGATGAAATATCGAAGGCCCATTTGGCGGTCGCGAGTTGTCTTCCACCGACGGTGAAGTCGAGGCTATTGTCGGTAAGGAAATTGAAGATGACTTCGTTTCCATTGAAATCGCCGACGAATTTGGCAAGGCTTGGAACCTTGGCCTTTTCAAGCTCAGCAAGCTTGGCGCCTTCGAAGGAGAAGACGAAATCTTCTTGAGGAGTACCTCTTAATTCGCCTTCCGACCAAGTGACGGTGCAGGTTTGGCCAAGGGCGAAGGTTAAGGTGCCGTTATCGACGTTAGTGAAGGAGACTCTATGGGTGGTAGCATCATAGGCGAAGTTGCCAGTCACAAAGTCGACTCCACCCATGCTGATGGTGAGTTCGCAGTTATCGAAGAAAGTAAGAACGAGATAGTTATCGGCATAGACGGCTCTATCGGAGTTGACGACGAGCAATTCTTTGGCACCGACGACATAGAGTTCGCCAGTGATTGGACCAGTGAAGGTCATTGTCATGGTGTTTCCACCAGCCACAAGGGAAATTACGACGGTGATGGTTTCTGCTTCAAGGTCGATAGTGCCAGATTCATAGGTGGCGCTATAGGGGTTCTCGTCTAAGGTCATTTCGAGTTCGCCAGAGGCGTTGACTTGATAATTACCGGTGATGGAGATGGAGCCATTGAGTTCGACGGTGCCATCTTCGTTGAGTCTTAATTCGCCGCCCTTGTCGCCCTGAAGTAAGGCGGCATAGGCACCGACTTCGGCCCAGACGACTAATCCGACTTCGGTTTCACCGACGGTAACGGTAGCTCCGCCATCGGCGGTGACTAAGGTGGCAGTCGCGCCAGAGATGGTGTCGGTTAAGTTGTAGACGCCATCATCGTCTAAGACGAATTTGCCAGCGGCGATGTCGAGATCGTTTAAGGCTGGGATGTTGGTCTGATAGCCTTTTTGGGAAAGGGTGAGATAGTAGTCGCTTTCGACGGCACCAGCTGGAGCGCCTTCTGGGATAGCGGTTGGCATGTACTTGGCCTGGATGATATCTCTTTCATTGGCTTCGGTCCATTCACGATTTGCAACGTGGGTGATGGTACGGGAGAAATTGACGCCATGTAAGGACATGATCTTGTCATTTTCTTCATCGTAGGCTAAGGCATTGGATGGGGTTCCGGCGGCATATCCTTCTCCGGCGAGGACGACGTCAGGATTGTGCTCGCCCTTTTCGGTGGTATTGATGGCATAGTCGATTGGGGTAACGCCATCGGCTTGATAGAAGTAAATGGCCTTCGTACCGGTAATCCATTTGGCGACATCGGGATTGGCCTTGGTGTCGGCGATGGAGCCATCGGGGTTTGTGTAAGCATAGGTGATGGCTTCTTCTCTGATTTCGTAGATGCCCTTGAAAGCGAGGTTTTCGTTATGCATGTAGTAAACGTTGTTCTCGTAGAATTTGATCAAGAGTTCGTATTTTTGGATGACGGCGTTATAGACGCCTTTGGTCATATCGACCGCTTCTTTTTGAGAAGAGACTTCACTAGAAGAGGCAGCTCCGCTGGAGGCGGCTGGGCTGCTGCTCGAAGCGGCGGGAGAAGTTCCGCCACAAGAGGCTAATAACGCGAGAGCGCTGAGAGAGAATAAGAGTTTTTTCATAGTTTTTATCCTTTGTTTTTTATCCTTTGACGGCCCCGGCCACAACATTGGTCTCCATCAATTTCTGGAAGAATGGGAAGACGCATAAGATTGGGAGGGTCGAAGCGACGATGACCGTGTATCTAACTAGGAATAAGGCATAATTAGGACGGCCAGATCCGATGAATTGCTCAGATTTAGCAGACAATTCACGGACAATAAGCTGTAACGGCCACAAATCGTTAACAGAGGAAGAGAGATAAATCGAAGCATTCATCCAGGAGTTCCACTGTAAGATGACGGAGTTGAGAATGACGACGGTCGCTAGAGGGAGAGCCTGCGGGAGCAAGATCTGCCACATTATTCTCATATGTCCGGCACCATCGATTCTCGCGGATTCGATCGTCGATTCCGGAACGGTCCGGAAGGCGTTGGCCAACATGATGACGAAGAAGGCGTTAGTACAACCCGGGATGACGATTGACCAGATGGTATCGGTCATGTTCAAGCCTTTAATGACGGCGTAAGTCGGGATGAGACCACCATGGAACATCGCGGTAAACATTACGAAGATGGTGATCGCGCCTTTGGCTTTGATATTTCTGGAGATGACATAACCACCAAGGATGTTGATGACCATGCCGATGCCAGTCGCCAAGATGACATAGATGATGGTGTTGAGGTAACCGCGGAAGATAGAGCCATCTTTGAAGATATATTCATAGCCTTCGAAGTGGAGTCCATCCCCTACTGGCCACCAGACGACGCCCCACTTGTAGGTGTTACCGATACCAAAGGCGATTTGCTTAGGATCAGAGACCGAAGCCATAAGCACGTGCCAGAGTGGGATAATCGAGACAAATAAGGCGATGGTGAGGATGAAGTAGATAACGATGTCAACGACCCTGCTGGAGAGATCCTTACCAACTACCATTCCTCCGGTCCCTCTTTGGCGGTTCTTGCCATGCTTGATGATGGGAAGAACGACGGGAGAGACGGGTTTTGGTGCGATTCTAGGAGAGGTATCGCTGGAACTATCGGCGTCCGAAACGGTATTTTGCTGTTTCTTTTTCTTGAAAAACATTCGATCCTCCTTCCTAGAATAGCGAGCTCTTCGCAACCGCTTTCGAGAGGTAGTTGGAACCCATTAAGAGGGTAACCGAGATCAAGGACTGGAATAGACCACTGGCGGCGGCCAAACCGAAGTCGGCCTTCGCTCCTTGAGTACCTGTCGTCAAACGGTAAGTGTATGAGTAGATAGTATCAGCTGTATCGAGAATACCGGTGTTATAGAGAAGGATGACCTTATCAAACCCAGCTGTAATCATCGTGCCCATCTTGACCGTGAACATCATGACGATAGTCGGTAAGATTGATGGGATGGTGATATGGAGAATTCTCTTGATGCGGCTGGCTCCGTCGATAGCGGCAGCTTCATATAATGAACGATCAATAGCTGCGATAGCGGCGACGAACACGATGGAGGAATAACCGGCGTTTTGCCAAATGTCGATAAACAAGTAGATAAGCCAGAAGGTGGGTGGGTCGGATTGTGCCAAGAGGTTACCTCCTGAATAGCCGAACCATCTACAGATTTCGGTGATGGCACCGTAATTGCCAACTAGTTCCTTCATAATCGCGCAGACAACGACTGCGGATACGAAGTAAGGCATGTATGTTGCGGTTTGGACGGTCCTCTTGAAGAAGCGTAATTTCACTTCTGAGACGAGAATCGCAAGAAGGATTGGGAACATGAAGCCCACGGTGATGCTGAGTAAGGACATGACCGCGGTGTTTCGGATAACGTTCCCGAAGTTCGAGCCAACCGAGGTGGTGAACAACGAGACGAAGTTATCGAACCCGATCCAATTGCTTCCGAATAACGCAACATTTGTTGCATCGACTTTCTGAAACGCCATCAATATGCCTAACATAGGCACATAGTTGAAAATGATGAAGTAAGCAGCAACCGGTATAAATAGCAGGTAGATAGACCAGTTGTGTTTGAAATCCTTTTTCCATCCGACCTTGCGATACTTGAGGTATTTAACTTGATCGATGCTAGCTACCTTAAGCGTCCCTGTCGGTGGTGTTTCTTTTTTTCTGATAATTTTTCCTCCTTTCTTTTCTTGGAAAATTATTTATATAAACAACCGAGTGGCCGTTTTATATCTTGGTGGGATAATCCCAGGGGATAACCGTGTTTTCTTGAACTAATTTCAAGACGTTATGGACGCATTGATAAGCGTCTTCTCTTGAAATTTCTCCGGCATTTAGCGCGTCGATTACGTTTTGACGCTGCTCTTTATTGCCAGGCATCACGATGTCGACTCCACATGGGGCGGCAAGCTTGATGTTGCCGGATTTTGGAGAGACGGCATCCCAATCCGACATCACTAGTCCATCGAAGCCCCACTCATTACGGAGGATATCGACGCACAAGTCATAGTTATTGGTGTTATAGACTTCGTTGATTTTGTTATAGGAAGCCATAACGGTTTTCGGATGGGATTTCTTCACGGCTATTTCGAATCCTTTGAGATAGAGATCTCTCAAGGCTCTTTCAGAGACATTAGAGGTCATCTGATTTCTTTCGTATTCGCTATTGTTGCAAGCGAAGTGTTTGATGGAGACGCCTTTGCCTTTATGGCTTTGGACGCCTAGAGTCACCGCCGCAGCAATTTCACCGGTTAAGACTGGATCTTCTGAGCAATATTCGAAGGTTCTTCCACACAAGGTGTTGCGGGTGAGGTTCATGCCTGGGGCCAACCAGATCGTGACGCCCATTTCTTCCATTTCCACGCCCATGGCTTTTCCTAATTCTTTATTTAATGAGGTGTTCCAGGTTTGGGCACGGATGACGCCACATGGCCAGGTGGTCGCATATTGGTAACGGCATTCGCCATCTTCGGGTTTACCTAAACCATACATTCTCATCATCTTGCCGGGTAAGCCGAAGTCATATTGAGGATAGATATCTCTGGATTTGACTTCGCCATCGGGGCAAACAACGATGCGGGGAGTGAGGTTCAATCCGGCGGGACCATCGGAGAAGACGACGTTGGGAATACCATATTTCTCAGATAAGAGACCAGAGGTGATACCTGAAGCGCCTAAGACCGTGACGATTCTTTCTTCTTTGGAGGGTCTAATGCTGGCTCCGATCATGAGAGTGGCCAATTCTTCATTAGACATCGACTCTAAGAAGGCTCTTTCATGAGGTAAGATGTTATTTTCCCTTACGTACGTGTGCGTAACTACTTTTATAGATTTAAGATCGACTTTTTCGGTCTTGAGGCCGGGCTTCTTGATTAGTAAACGCTTGGCTGGTGGAACCATATCTTTGAAATCCGCGCGGAGTTTGCATAGGTTTTTGAGTTTTTCCACCACTTTATCTTCTTCGACTTCGAGATAACCGAAGGGTTGAACGTTATCGGAAGAATCACCAATAAGAAGCTCATAGGTTCCGGCAACTAAGACCCTAGAAGCGAGCTCTTCGTTGAAGTAAGCAAGATCGCGAATGGAGAATTCAATGCGGAGCACTTCAATTTCGCCGGGTTCCAAGACCTTGGTTTTCGCGAAAGCCACTAAGCCTTTTCTTTCGGCGTTGGCTTCTGGGCTAGAGGCATAAATCTGAACGACTTCCTTGCCTCCTACGTCGCCTGTATTTTCGACTTTGGCTCTCACGGTAATGGTTTCTTTATTTAAAGAGAACTCAGCGTCCATATCGAAGGTCGTATAGGAGAGGCCATGTCCGAAGGCGTAGCGTGGAGCGACTCCGAAAGTCTCGAAATAACGGTAGCCAACAAAGATGCCTTCTTTGAAATCCTGGATGAAAGGATTGCCGTTTTCGGAAAATTCTTTTGTTGATGGGATATCGTTTAAATCGTTTGGCCAGGTGGCGGTTAATTTGCCAGATGGAGTTACTTTTCCAGATAACACTTGGGCAATCGCGTTTCCACCGGCTTGACCGCATTGGGCAACATAGACGATGGACTTAATTGGGAGGGTATCAAAGTAAGAGCAATCGATGAATCCGCCGACATTGATGACGACGCAGACATTCTTATAATGGGAGCAGACTCTCTTAAGATTCTCTTTCTCCATATCATCTAATAGATAGTCGGCAGGAACGACGTGACGGTCTGCGCCTTCGCCAGCCTGGCGAGAGATGACATAGATCGCATCTTCCACTCCCTCGACTAAATCTTCTTTTTCGACGGGAATACCTGTAGGGTAAACAAAACGGTCATGGGAAATAACACCCAAAACCGCGAAAATATCAGTTAAACCGGCAACCTTTTCTTCGATGTTGTTTTTCCAGTTGGCGTAAGAATTATCATAATAGGTATCATATCTATCGAGCCAAGAAGTTGTCGCAACTTCAAAACCAAGATTTTTGAAACCTTCTTCGATCCCCACGGTTGACCTTGGATGGGTAGCACCAGAACCGGTTCCACCGATGATGGTGCGGCGAGCGCCGCTGCCTAATAAAGCAATGCGTTTATTCCTTAACGGAAGCATTCTGTCGTTAGATAAAAGAACGATGCCTTCGGTAGCGATTTTTTCGGATAAGGAAAGATTAACCACTTCCCTTTCGGAGCGATCTTCGCTGGTCGACGCGAGGGTGAAATTTTTCATAAAAGTTTCCTTTTTGATTTGGTTTAGGAAATATTAGGCCATGTAAGCGCTTTAATCTTGCATATTTCTAATATTCATTGCAAAATTTTAAATAGAAAACATATGAATAAGAAAATTGATCAATTATTATCGTTATTGTCCAATATCCACAGTTTTAACATCCGAATTTATAACTTATCGCCCAAACAGGAACTCTATAGATTCTTTGGCGAAAAAAGTGCTTTTCTTGATGAAAAGAGCAAGGCGGCCATGGATAGATTTCTCTCCTACAACTACCCCGATACTGAATATGGCTTAGTTGAAATACATGACTATTTACTAATGGGATTCATCAGAAACAACGATAAATCCCGCATCATGCTGATCGGGCCAATTAGAATTGGCGTTGCCACCAACGATGATATAAAACGAATAATTCAGGAGTTTAACCTTCCAAGAATTTATGAGACATACATCTCTACCTTCCTCAATTCGATACCTTTGATTTCAACCGAAAAAATCACATCAATCATTGCCTTGATTTACCTAATGGTCAAAAACAAGCAAATGAATGTGGAATCCCTCATTGGTTCTCTCGACCAAGAGGAAATCGAGGCCAAGCAAAAATCTGCGAAAAAAGAAAAAATGTTCTCAATCAACCGTGCCCACAATGATGGCAAATACGAACAAAGATTGATTTACATCATCCGAAACGGGATGGTGGAAGAATTAAAGAACCTCACCTTTGAGCCAGAAATGAGAAAAATGGGCAAACTCGGCCCAAATGAATTGAGGAGTTTAAAGAACGGATTGATTATCCTTAACTCCATATGTTTGAGAGCGGCCGTTTCTGGGGGGTTGGATGTTGAGACATCTTATGCTTTAGGTGAATATTACGCTCAAAGAATTGAATCCTGCTACTCACTAACGGAACTATCAAGCGTCTCAAGGAACATCAAGAAGGATTATTGCACGCGAGTCCGTGATATAAATTTACCAAAAATCGATAATCTCCATGTTTTCAAAGCCACGAAATATATAGATGAAAATCTTTATAACAAAATCACCGTCCAGGAAGTCGCAGATGAAATCGGAATCGAGCCTGAATATTTGGCGTTTTTATTCAAAAAGGAAGTCAACACCACGGTCAGCAAATACATTCTCAGTAGAAAAATCATGGAATCGAAGAAATTGCTTCGATTCACAGATATCTCAATAGAAGAAATAGCCTCCAAGCTTTGTTTCTCGTCTCAAAGCCATTTCCAAAATGTCTTCAAAAAGGTTAGAGGAATAACTCCGAATAAATATCGAAAACTCTATCAAGGTTCAAACTACGACAAAACATGACGGTTTTGCACGGGATTTTAAAAATTTAACCGCGTTTTGCATGGAAAAATGCCCGCCATCAAAGGCAGGCATTTCGACTATAAGAAACGTTTAGATAAAGAGATTAACGTCTGATTCTTCGGCGTCACCAAGATAGGTTCCAACGCCTCCGATTTCGACACCATCGATTAACTCTTCAGGGTGGATTCCCATGACATCCATACTCATGGAACAAGCGATGATCTTCACGCCATTATCCATGGCCTTCTTCATGAGTTCTTCCAAAGAATCGATGTTCTTTTTCTTCATGATGCCCTTCATCATCTTCGAGCCCATTCCTCCCATATTCATCTTGGACAATTTAAGCTTGCGGGCACCTCTAGGCAACATGAAGCCAAACATCTTTTCGATGAAGGTCTTCTTCACTTTGACTTTCTTTGGCTTACGTAAGGCGGTTAATCCCCAGAAAGTGAAGAACATAGTGACTGGACGCC
>JAIKYF010000041.1 GCA_024683495.1 Bacilli bacterium | reverse complement strand
CAAATAATCCTGAAGGCCATTGTCATCGTTTTCTTCGGAGATCTTCTGGAATGTCTCATCGAATCTATGGATCAGATAATCGGCGCATTCGCCATCGCTGATGAGGTGGTTGTGGTTTTTGACGATTTCGGAGAGGGAAAGGATGAGAGGATAATATTCAGAATCCTCATGCTTAAGCTGCTCTTCGATAATTCTTTGGTAGATGGCCCATTCCTCTTCATTTAGCGAATCGAGATTCCCATATAGAGAAAGGGGTTGAAGCATTCTATCCATGTAATAGAGGAATTCTTCATCTTCTCCGTCGAGTTTTTGGACTTCTTCCTTCTCCCATAGGGCCTTCATCTCAAGATAGAGATGATACATATTGAGGAAAGAATTAGGAGCTTCGGAATAGAGGATACGGGCGATGACGTTAGAGGCGGCCTTAAGGATGGTTAATCTAGAGTATCTAGAAGTAAGATTGGGGTATTCGTCTTTATAGACCAATATATCGCTGTAGCGGTATTTGGGGGTCACTGAAAGCTCATAGTCGACTTGCTCATATTCGAAGCAATAGGCGTGGATGGCGGGTATGAGATATTCAAGGTCCTTGGTTTCCTTAAAATGCTCAATGCAGGGGCTAAGCATCAGATCAAAGACCCTGATGTCATCATAGCCGTCTTGATAGATTTTCATCGCCGCATCGGCAATGTTTTTGTATTCCTTATCCTTTAAGGGCCCTTTGATGGCTAACTCCAATTCGGAAATTCTCTTTTCATTCTCCTCAAAGTTCTTCCTTAGATGGCTGCTGCGGGAGATTAAAGTCTCGCTCCAAGAAGCGGAGTCGCACTTTTCGAAGAGCTTCGCATTCCAATCGGCGTCGGAATCCTTGCACGCCTCAAAATCCTTGATGAATGAATTCAGATATTTCTTCGTCACCATAATTTAGTTAATTATAGGGCGAAAACCCAAATATCCAAAACCTTAATAAAACTACTAAGTAAAAAACGAACATTTGTCTAAAAAATGGCGAGAATTCTTAACATAGTTAAGTATTTGTCAAGACTTGTTATTAAATCTTCAGGGCCCATAATCGAAACTAGAAAAAAACAAACAAATAGAATTAGGGGCCTCTAATTAAAATAAAAGATGCCATTCTAGAATATAATATTGATAAGGAGTCATTATGGATAAATCGCTCGATTCATTAAAAGCCGCCGGACTACTAGACGTCATCGAAGAATGGATTAAAGAAGAACGTTTTGTTAACGAAAAGACGCTTCAAGAAAGCTTTTGGCTCTCTGAAAAAGAGGCTTCTCTTGTCCTAACATATCTTATAAAAAGAAAATTGGTCGAAGATACTATGACTTCGAACAAAGGCTATCGGGTCGTTTCTTTTGATCTTGGCTTACAAATCTATTTATTAGATATCGATAAAGAAATAATCGAAGCATGGAAGAAAGAATTCGAGGATTATCCCGAAGTCGAAATCGTTCATGAGGACTTCAAGAGATTCATGGATACCCATGATGTGGAAGCGGTGGTAAGCCCGGCGAATGCCTATGGCTCGCTTTCGGGCGGATATGATTTAGCCATCAGAGATTATTTTGGGGTGGAAGTCGAAAGAGAAATCCAAAAACTGATCCGTCAGGAATGCTATGGTGAACAACCGGTCGCCACTAGTCTAAGCATTACTATCCCCGGAACGAATAAGAAACTAATCCATACCCCAACCATGCAGACGCCAAGCCTCATCAAAGATCCCTTCATCGTCTATCAGGCGATGAGAGTTACCCTGATGGAGGCCATTAGACTAAAAGTCAAATCAATCGTTATCCCGGCTTTCGGTGGAGCGACTGGGAGAGTCGCCCCGAAAAAGCTCGCCGAATTGATGAGAAAAGGATATGAGCAAATAATCTCTCATCTAGGATAAAATCCCCAGCAAAACCCTAATATTTTATTCTTTTGGAGACAAAATCAAGGTGAAAGAAGGACCGTTTTCCACCTTCATGAGGAAGGAATTTCTTTCCGCTTCGATATTGATGCCATTAAGGCCGTTGCCATAATTGAAATCTTTTGAGTTTTTCCCATCATTGGTGATTAATAGGCGAGTCTCACTCATCTCAACTTTGATATTTTTGGCGCCGCCATGCCTTATCGCGTTGGTGGTTCCTTCCTTGATGGCCTTGTTAAATAGGGACCGAATTCTTAAATTCTTCGGCAAATCCCCCTTAACTTCCAAATTCACCCCGATATCTTTCAGGACTCTTTGCAAATATTCGATGTCGATGCTGTATTTAAGATTCTCAGAGATGTCTAGTTCGCTCAGCATCTTTTTGATTTCCTTTAAATCTGTCGACTGCTCATTTAATAGGAAAGAATGGAGGATGGAAAGCTTCTGGGCCAAAGAGTCATGAATGAAGCCTTTGACATTCAATAATTCTTTTTCTTTTTGGATTTTGTCAGCCTCTTCTAATCTGGCGTTCAAATCTTTATTGAGATTAGAGAGAATCCCATTGTTCTCTTCTTCTTTGCTGAGGAGTTCTTCTTCATAAGTGACGATGAAGAAGACGATCTGAGTAATGCTCTTATCGACAATGAAACGGTAGGAGACGCCTTCGTGCTTAACGATGAAATCGTATTCGTCGATTTTTCTTGAAGCCTTTCGAAGAAGTGAGGCATAGATGGGGCTGATCTTACTATAAATATCGATATCAAAGGCCTTTAAGGCATTTCTCATCGCCTCATTTAGATATGTGATTTGATGGAAGGAATTCGCGAAGATGACCCCTTCATCCAAATCATCTAAAGCATATTTGATAGCCAATCTACCAGGATAAGATCTGCTATTGGAAAGCATCTTATAATAGATGAGAACGCTTCTAAGAAGAATATAAAGAATAGAACCTGAAGCGATGTAGCCATAGTAAGGGATGAAGCCGAATAAAGTGATGTTGATTAGTAGCCAAACCCCATCGATCAGGAAGAAGAAATCCTTTTTCTTGATAAAGAAATATATTCCTATACCAAGTGGGAAGAGATTGATGAGGCTAAGATAATCGCAAATGATTGGACTTATCCCTTGAATGACGGGAGTTCTAACGATCGTGTCGAATAGAAGCACGGAGAATAAACTGATTTGATAAAGAATCATCGTCTTTTCTCTTTTGGAGATGATGGCTAAGGCGATCGCGAACATCAAAAAGCCTAAGGATGTCATCATGAAGATGAAGATCACTATCCTTAAGGAAGCTGGCAAAGAGAAGATGCTATTCATGCTGGCTCTCCCAAAGATAGTAGACCCCTTCCTCATTGACTTTCGAAGTGATTTTTCCGATCGGGAAAATAATCTTCTTTGAAGGCGGATTTTCTAAAAATACATTGATTTTGCACGTAAAATCTTTATTGGAGACGGTTATTAGCATCGAGGAATTCGTGAAGCAATAGGCCTTCGCCACTTCGTGGATGAAATCATTGACGTTAGAGATAAAAGAAGTGGGGAAACTCCCATCGGAGGAGATATTGACCGCCACATCCTCATATCCGGCGCTCAAGATATCCTTGGAGATGACGTCCATTAACAAGACGGCCGCTTCCTTTTCGATCTTTAGACTTTCCTTTGCCTTCAGTAGGAGCATGCATTTTTGTTTCATATAGCCTAGAAGCATCTCGATATAGCCTAGGCTCTTTTTGCTCTTTTCATCTAACTCATCAGGTAGAGAAGAAGATAAGGAAAGAACCTCATCTTTGGTCTTTGAGATGCTTTTCTCGATTTCCTCAATCAAGGATAAACGGTAATTGATTGAGACTTCTTCATCGGTGATTTTGATTAAGGCCTCAAGATTCCGGTTGGCTTCTTTGACTTCCTCAGCCTCTTTCAATAATTTTTTCTGAAGGGCGTTGATGCTAGTGAGGTCTTCGATGATCTTCACTTTGTAAGTCCCGATTTCTTTAATCGTTATCTTCGTATTCTCATCGTTTTTATCAAGGAATCCTTGACTGCTATAAATCGGGAGATTGTTCTCATCATAGATGCACATATCGGTCAATATTTTCGAGAATTTCTCCTGGTAACGGCCGTTATTTATAATTAGGCCGATATCTAGTAAAGACTCTAAGATCAAACTCAATAAGATGGTGATGCATAAGGCAAAATCCCTAAGAAGAGGAGTCTTTCCGAAGAGGCCAACCGTGAATAAGACGATATAGACCACCATCAAGGCCGTGGCTAAGGAGACAATGAAAATCTGGATGAATGAAAGCCTCTTCCTACTTCCGATGATAAAGGTCAAGAAGACCAATAAAGAGATGAATCCGACATAGCCTAAAGCCACATAATGGAGAGGGCCATAATCGCTTTTGATAACTTCGATATGGGGGTCATCGCCATAGGTGACCTTGAAGTTCCGATAGACTAGATAATGAAACTCATTAGTCAAGACCAAAACAATCAACACGCAAGCCAAAATAATGAGGACTAGATAGATAATTCTCTTAAACCGAAAATCCGGATAGAAGGTATCCATTGTCATCATGAAGAACAACAAAGGAATCGCTAAAGTGGGGAGATAATATAGGTAATCGGCATAGATGCTTAGATAATGGATATTCGGAAGCCACTTCATGAAGCGAAGGATAATCCAGAAGAAAAAGGAGAGGACTAAGGCAATGATATAGTTCCTCTGCTTTTTGAACTGGACCCGATAAATCATCGTAATTCCCCAGAAAAGGAGGATGAAGGAGATTAATAAGGTCAATAAATATTCGTAATCCCCGCCGATAAGATATCCGGCTGGGAAGATGGTCGATAAAGCGGAAGCAACGATGAAAGCGGCCGCTATGCCGCCAAGTAGAAAATATTTCGCTTTCGCTTTATTCATATCTATTCAGGAAGGATCAATCCTTCTTTAACGACATACATCCCAAGCTTGATCAAAGATGGGAAACCAGTCTTCTCAAGAATGGAACTTATGTGGTTTTTGACGGAAGAAATTGAACAATTGAGCATCTTGGAGATCTCGGTTCGATCATTCCCCGCACAGAATAAGCGGAGGACTTTCATCTCACTTGGGGTGAGGCTGGACAATATCTCGGCATTGGTCCTTTCGGAAGTGGGATAGATGCTATAACCTTGGCTAGTGTTTCTAATTAAGTTTATGAGATCTTTCAAAGGGACGTTTTTATAGATGAAGGAGTTGGCCCCGCCTTTTCTCGCCTTCTCCATGAAGGAGACATCGGGGAAGCCGGTGATGAGAGCGATTTTGATATTGGGGAATTCTTTTTTAATCTGCGGGATGACATCCAAAACGTTATGACGGTTTTTGGTGATGATATCAGTCAACACCAAATCATATTCATCTTCGCGCAAAGAAGGGATGATCTCTTCAGAATCGGTG
>JAIKYF010000048.1 GCA_024683495.1 Bacilli bacterium | reverse complement strand
CCGCCATAATTCTTGATCTTCTGATTGGAGAAGAACTGCATCATGATGCCGATGAAGGCCAAAACGGAGAGATATAGACCGATATCTAAGCTATTCAAAGAGACGAGTAAACCAGTGACGGTGGTGCCGATATTGGCACCCATGATGACGGCGGTGGCCTGGGCGAGAGTCATCGTGCCGATGTTGACGAAGCCGATGACCATGACCGTCGTGGCCGCGCTTGATTGGATCAAGGCCGTGACGGTCGCGCCGATTCCGACCCCGGCAAATCTATTCTTCGTGATTTTGCCGATTAATTTCTTCATTCCCGGCCCCGCAACCTTTTGAAGGGAGGAGGAAAGGAAATTCATGCCGACGATAAAGACGCCGATGCCAGCCAGTAAGGCCAATAAACTCGTGAATAGTTCCATACTTGTCTCTTTGTTACACCTAATTAAGTGGCTCTATAGGTAATTTTATTTGGAAAAGAAAGAAAAATATATATTTTTCATTGAGACTAATGATTTTTGAACACCTCAGTGGGAGTTTTTCCGAACAAGTGATAACATATAATCAACTTTAATAAAACATAAGGAGGGGTTCCATGGGCCAAACCGAAAGTCAGTTCCTCATCAAAAATGGGGTATTGCAGCAATATCAGGGGCAAGATGAAACCGTCATCATCCCAGAGGGTGTCGAAACAATCGATAGAGGGGCCCTCAGTGATATGAATTTAGCCAAAACTATTATTTTGCCTTCGACTCTCAAACACATCAAAGGTTCAGTTGTGGCCACTGATTACTATGGCTATAACTACAACTTGAATAAAGTCGTCATCCCCTCGCTTGAACAGTGGCTATCCATTGATTTTGATGACGATAAGGCCACTCTTTTGGAAGTCGCTGGCAATCTCTATATTGGGGATGAATTGCTTACTTCTCTTACCGTAACCGGTGACCATAAAGTGCTTAAGCCTAATCTCTTTTCTGGTTGCAAATCGTTAAAGAAAGTCGTCCTTGAAGAAGGGGTGGAAGAAATCGGACACGGTTGCTTCAATGAAAGCGGGCTCGAAGAGATTTCTCTCCCCGAATCCCTAACTAGCCTTGGCAAAAATCCTATTTTTGGTTTTGCCCGCGGGACATTTTTTGCCTGCGACAAGCTTAAGGAAGTCGTCATTCCCAAAAACGTTAAGGAAATTCCAGAGGAATGCTTTGCTCGTTGCAATAATTTAGAGAGAATCGTCCTTAACGAAGGGCTAGAGAGAATTTCTCAGAGCTCATTTAGTGGTTGTGATTCTTTGAAGAGCCTCACCTGTCCAAATACTCTTAAAGAACTTTGTCTAAATGACTTAAATAGCCTTGAGAGACTTGAATTGAACGAAGGGCTGGAGAAACTGGATTTATATTGTCTAAAATCTCTAGAGGAAGTCACCTTCCCATCTTCTCTTAAGCATATCTCTCGACTCGAAGAACTGAATAGAGTTAAGTCCTTATCTTTGCCAAAACATTTGGAATTTGACAAGAATTTCCTAATCTCTGAGAACAGCTTCGAACACATTTATTACACTGATGGACGAATCAAAACCATCTTCGGAGGCATTGATTTGATCGCCCATAACGGGGCTTATTATCTAGGGGATAAAGATAATCCTTATCAAACGCTTTTTGAGGTTTTCGACCGCCAAATGAAAGAATTGAAAATCCACCCAGATACAACCTACGTTAACTCTCGAGCAATCGATGGGTGCAACGCTTTAGAGAGCGTCGTTTTCCCTAAAAACATCTCTTGGGTACCCGACTATGCCATCACTGGATGCGAAAATCTAAAACAAATATCTTTTGAAAACGAATCACCAGTTTATGATAGGCTCTTCTCATCTTGTCCTAATGCATATATAGGCCGAAAAGCTTTGATTGGTAGAACGATCGCCTTATCGATTAAGACGAAACTTCCAAATGGGTTGGCCTATGAAGGCGATATCGATATTTCCTTTTCTTCCTACTACTTCGAAGGAGAAACTACGATAACCGTCCATGCACATAACTCATTCTTTGATGAAAAAGGTAATGAATTCGATGAAAATCTCAAGATGGTCAGCCATGAAAATATGGAACGAGTCATCTATTACCTTGAGAAATTAAAGAGCGAAACGGATGAGGAAACTCCTCTTCAAGCCGACCTCTATAATAAGGGTGATCTGCATTACGTCAAAGAGCCTGACGAATTCATGGCATATCTCTTCCATCTATTGGATAGCAACAACGGAGTCATCAGGAGAGATAGATCGAAAGGGGAAGATATCGGATTCGAAAGTCTTGATTTCGGACATTATCTCGGTTTGAGCTCCGAAGAAATCAACAAGCTTTTATCTCAAGCGATCGCAGAAGACGATTATATCGAAGAAGAAAAAATTAAATGTTTCCTCAAAAATGATGACGACGGGGATATAGGAGGCTACGAAGATGATGATTTTCCATTCTAAAATGTTTATTATTTCTTGTAGCGGTGATGATGATTTTTCCTATGATAAGTCAAAAATCATAATTAACGAAGATAGATGTGTTATCTACTCATCTTCTTCCCTTTCCCAGGATTGCGATGAGGAAAAGATCTTTCTTTCCTTAAAATTCGATGAGGAAATGAAAGAAAGATATCAAAGGATCCTTCCTTATTTATATAAAATGCGCGTAGACGAAGAACTGAACTACGGGATGTTCTTCGGCGGATATAATCTAGCTGACATCCAAATGATTGATGACGATGAGGATAATGAAAGATTTATGGCATGTTACGGAAATCTATCTGATGCTAAGGATGTGTTCTCAGAGATAAACGATATGGATTCCGCAAAGCACATTTCTTCTAAAGATGTCTTCGCCCTTATCGCCTATGTTTTGCCTAAACGTATTGCCCCACGCTTCCTTTTTATCTTCGAAGAAGATGCTAAAACGCTTGATGAATATGTTGAAGAAGTCATCGCCAAATGCGAAAAGAAGAGGGATTTGCCGCTAAAAACGACTGAATTAGCTTCTTATCCCCAAAGCCAAGTCAAGGACGAAAATATCATTAAAGCCCTTAACGATAAGTATTCCGATATCTCAAAATGGGTCGGTTTTGGATATAAAGCCAATGATTTTGAGGGCGAATATAATCTCTATATCGACGTTGAATTCGGCGGAGAACGCTATAGAGGAGTTTATCTAAAAGCCTATCGCCCGGTGGACTTCGGCTCTAACGTCGCTAGAAGCTTTGATAATGCCCAAGAAAATAATGGCTTTGAATTGAACACGCCTTATTGGTTCAAATATGAGCCGATAGAATGGTATTCCTATGAAAGAGACGGCAAGAAAATTTTGCTTTCCAAAAAAGTCCTGGACGCCGGTTCGATGCATTTTGAAAGAAGTCCGATCTTCGATTATGAATCCTCTTTTATGTTCGGTTGGATGCGTCAGCATTTCGGAGAAACCGCTCATCTAAACGACGAGATTCATGGGTTTAAGGACATCAGAATCCCCACCAAGGATGAATTTCTTTCTTATTTGCCGTCCAAAAAAGACCGAAAGCCAAATCACACCGATTACGCTTTGGTGAAAGGATTCATGAAAGCGGACTCAATCGACTATAATGACAAGTTCGTCTATTCCAGCACGTATATGCATAATATGAACCGCATGGCTTCCCTCAGCTATGATGGGAGCATGATAGATTTCCATTTCTACAATATTGGTTTCATAACGTACACCATCGGCGGAATTCAGCCTCTAATCGAGATCGTAGAAGACCCAGAATAACCTCTAAATGCGGATTCTTTAGAAGAGAAGCCGCATTTTTTTATTTTTCTTCGAAAAAAATATTTTTTGTTGCAGGCAATTAAATTATTCAGATGGGACTTAGATATTTATGTCATTAGGAAGTAGAAATTTATTCGATGAACACTAGATTTTACAAAAATAGTGAGACGTAAATAGACTTTATTGAAACAATATTTGTCATTTTAATTAAATTAATCATCACCATATTTTGCGTTGTTTTGTTAAATATAATTGAAGAACCCGAGTTCACTATTAAAGAAAACAATAGATAAAGCGAAGAACCTTTTCACAATTGTGAATTTTTTGTGTAAAATAATTCACATGTCAGATGTAGCCGAGCAGACGAAAGCAGAATCATTAAATACATTAGAGGAAAAACATAAGAAAGGTTTCTCCCTTAAATTCATCGCATGGATATTGACGGGCTTAGGCTTTGTCATGTCCATTTTTCTTGTTGCCTCCATCGCCTCTTTGAGCAACACCTATAAGCAGATGAGCGACTCGACTCTGGCTTATATCAATTGGAAAGATACCGCCTTGGCCGTCCAGCACGGCTCCGATGAGCTCACTGACCAAGTCAGGATGTATGTCATCACCGAGAAAAGCGAATACATGGATGGGTATTTCGCCGAATCTAAATCCGGAAGAAGGCAAAAAGCCCTCGAGCAGATCAAAGAGTCCTTAGATGGCACCCCAGTCTATACTCAGCTTCAGATTTCCTTGAATGAATCGATGCAGCTGATGGAACGCGAATATTACGCGATGCGCTTGATGATCGATGTCACCGGCCGCGATATCAGCGATACCAAGATTCCCGAAGAAGTTCGGAGCGTTAACTATAAGGAAGAAGATGCGATTAAGACCGTCGAAGCCAAAAAGGAATTGGCCATCGATTATGTCTTCGGAGATGAATATATCGCTTCCAAAGTCATCATCATCGGTGGGGTCGATTCTGCTGTTAATACCCTTGACGACATGATGGAAAATGATGTCATCAACACCTCTAAAAACCTGAACAGGATCATCATCTTCCAGTCCATCCTCGTCGGAATGAATGTCATTTTCGTCTCGATATCTATCGTCCTTTTGCTGCTTTATGTCGTTCGCCCCATTAACGTCTTGATCGCCGATTTGGAAAACGATGACTACGCCATCGTCAAAGGAGCCAAAGAATATAAGTATTTGGCTAAGACTTACAATAAGATCCGCCGCCAGAACATCGAAGCCAAGCAAAACTTGACCTTCCATGCAGAGCATGACCGTTTGACAGGTTTATTAAACCGCACGGGATATGAGAATATCTTCTCGAGAGTCAACCTAGGCAAATGTCTCTTCGTCCTCATCGATATTGATAAGTTCAAAGACGTCAACGATGCCTATGGCCACGCGGCAGGGGATAAAGTCTTAAAGAAAGTCGCTGATCTCCTCCAGAAATACTTCTCAAAATCCAATGAATACATCTCCCGTATCGGCGGCGATGAATTCACCGTCATCATCGATGGCATCGAGGAAGAAGAAGCCGAGACCATCAAGACCATCTGCCATCAGGTCAATAAGGAACTTGTCACCTCAAAGAAAGGAATCCAGATTTCTCTTTCCATCGGCATGGCCTTTGGCTCAGACCTTGATACAACCGATACCTTATTCAAGAAAGCCGACATCGCTTTATACGCCACCAAAGAAAACGGACGTAGCAACGTCACTCTTTATAGCAAGAGCATTTCCGAAAAGAAATAGATCATCTAATCCGACACTCTCCGATAAGATGATCTTTTTATTTTGCAAAATCCCCATCAAAATCCCTTTATTTTCTAGTTATTTAGATACATTTCGCTTTTATATAATTCATGCAAATATCCATTTAACTTTGTTAAGAAAAGGATAGAATATGGCTAAGGGGACCATCACATAAGGAGTTTTGATTATGAAGAAAGCGTTTTTTCCTTTTCTTTCACTTATTGGGATCATCTCTTTAGCAGGCTGTGGCGGCGGCACCCAAAGCGCCTCCTCCTCGAGCGTCAACGAATCTTCCTCAAGCGAAGATAGTTTAGAAGGTTTCAATGAATTCGAACTCGATTACGAGGCCTATAAAGAAGAATATGGTGACTTCACCTTAACTCAGGGGGAGAGTCAAATTAGCCCCGTCGACGGAGTCTATTACATCAATGTCGCCTCGAGCAAATTGACCTATACCTTAAAAGGCTATCTAGAAGGCAGGATCGTTATTCAGAATGAAGATAATCTATCGACCTTCAAAGGCGTCACCTTGCTATTATCAGATTGCTTTTTGAAATATGACGATTCTCCCGTCATCGAATATGCCGTCGATGAAAAGAACATCGAGATAATAAGCGCTCAAAATTCCACTAATTATATTGTGAATACCTCCAAAGATAATGATGAAGGCGATGCCATTTATTCTCAAAATAACGTCGAACTAGACCTTAAGAGCGGTAGCTCACTAAATCTCTACACAGTCCACGGCCACACTTTGAAAGCCGATGGAGACGTCAAACTCATCGGTTCAGGCAGCCTCTATCTTTCTTCGGGCCACGATGGATTCCATTGCCACTCTTTCTATACCGCTAATAGCGGGACCTTCAGTGGAAACTTCACGATAAATAATACCCTCTCGCAGGGCATCGAAGCCTCCACAAGCTCTGGAAACGGCGAAGTCTTGATGAGCGGTGGAACCTTTGTCATCAATAACTGCGAATCGGTCTTGAAGGTCGACAAAACTATTTCTATCACCGGTGGCTCATTGACTGGCGAAGGCATTTGGAGCGATCCGTTCGTGAGAGGCTCCAAAGAGACTTTGACTCTCACGATTAATGAAGGTGTCTCGGTCGTCATCGATGGCGAAACCTTCTCCTCGCAAGAAATATAATATAATAAAAATAGTGCGATTTTGCACGGTATTTTACCACTAAACGCACTATTTTTGTTATTTTAAGAATAGGACTTTATTTATCTTCGGTTCCTTCATCGACGGGTTTGGCTTCGGCTTCGACCGCCTCTTTCTTAGGATCTGGTTCCGGGTCTTTTGTCTCTTCGTCTAATTTATCGACGGTTCCAACCGCGGCTTTTCCAAGGGCTTTGCCGGCATCTCCAAATCGATGTCCGACTTCCTTCCAAGCGGTCTTGGTGGGGTTTTGCCCTTCTTCGTGCTCTTCTTCTTTGCCGACGACGGTCTTCGCGGTGGTGCCGATGGCTCTTCCTAATTGTCCGAAGGCGCCGCCGATATTCTTGCCGGCCGTTTTCCATTTCTCTTTAAGTGACATGAGTGTTACCTCCTTGCCCTAAAGTTAATAACTATCCTCAATTATTGTCAATAGAGATTCATTCTATTTTTATCTAACTAATTGTGATCATGAAACGAAAATACCTATCAAAACCTCCTTAAAATCAAAATGAGGGTAAAAAAGAGGAGCGAGATTCGCCCCTCTATAAGGATACTATTTACTAGAAGCGAAAACTTCTAGGAGTACTAAACTGCCTTAGGACATCCTTCTCCGCCGGTTTATAGATATCGCCTCCTAGGAAAGTCACTCCAGTCTTCTTGAAGAGGATGGCCTTCCCATCGGGACTTGCCATGAAATAAGGATTGTCTTTTGCGACTTCCACGTGGTCGAAGGCATATTTATGTTTGGGGAAGACTTTAATCACATGGACGCTATTAGGAATATAGATTTCCTTTGCGTGAAGCAAGGCAGTTGGGCCGATTTCCTTGATTCCTTCAGGGATTCTGGCTTTCTTAGGAGCGAATAGAAGCCTTCTAGATTTCGAATAGACGCAACCGTTTTCGGTCTCGATATAAGGATTATCGCCAACGATGATCTTTTCAAGATTCTCCCCTTTGATTAAGAGGTTATCGTCAAAGCCGGCAAGAGAATCGGGGACATTGATCTCTTTGCGGTTTTGGATATCGACAATCGCATCTTCGACGGCCATAACCCCTTCAGGAATCTTTTCGCCTTTGGCCAATATACTGCAGTAATTGTTATTGGTCCTTATTAATCCCTTCTTATTCAAAGACTTGAAGTTGAGGGCCCCATCTTCGATATCGATTAGTTCAAGATTCTCGCAATTTGAGAAGGCGACATCTATAAGATTCTTCAAAGTCTCAGGGAAATGGACCTCCGTCAAATTGGTGCAATCCTCGAAGGCGCCATAGGAGATGGTCTCGAGTCTCTTATGATGGTCGGCATTATTCTTATCGCCAGTCAGATCGAGTTTTCTTAAGCCAAGGCATTTAGCGAACGCCTTGTCTTCGATCGTGTTGATATCGTGGTTTTCGAAGAAGGAATCGTCTAAACCATCGCAGCAATAGAAAGCGTAAGCGCCGATATTGCGGCAATTTGCCGGGAGTTTCGAATTCTTGCAGCCAAGAATGACGGTGCGGCCATTCTTATAACAAAGAACATTCGACCCCTCTCCATCAGAATAAATATGGTTAGTTCTATTGACGGAGATTCTTTCTAAAGTTCTAGAAGCCATAAGGAAGGCGCTATTATCGATGAGGCTCACCGAGGCAGGGAACTCCAGTTCCTTTAGTGAGCAACCATAGAAGGCCAATCGTGAGATCTCGGACAATTTCTCGCCGAAATGGACCTCGTCCAATTTATCGTTTTCCATGAAAGCCCCTTCGCCGATGGTTTTAAGGCTATTGGGGAGCTCAAGATGCTCAATCCCGCAATTTCTGAAGGCTTCGCCAGAGATTTTAACGAGACCTTCGTGGAGGCGAAGAGTAGGAATCTTGATGTTGGTGAAGCATCTTCGTTCGATAGTCTCGATCTCAAAATCGATGTGGCTATTCTTTGTGCCAGTCACCAAAGATTTGTCTTCCACTTGGAAAATGAGGTTTTCGCCCATATCCGAGAAAGTCTCATTGTCTTTATCGATCGAAAGACTCTCAAGTTCAAGACATTCGTAGAAAGGATTGGTTCCGATGGCGCTCAAGCGTTTTCCGATTGTGACGGACTTGAGATGTCTATTCCCGCCAAAAGCCAAATCATTGAGGATAACTAGGCAAATAGGTAGCTTTAAGGCGGAGAGATCACAGTTAAGGAAGGCGTATCTATCAATGGATTCCAATGATTCGACTTCGCCGAAATCAACCTTCTTCAAATTGGGGTTGTCCTTGAAGGCTCTATTTTGGATTCTTTCGATCTTTTTGCCGAAAACGACTTCTTTTAGGTCGCAGCCTTCGAAGCAGGAATCCTCAATCTCTTCCAAAGTCTCGGGGAGAGAGATCTCTTTGAGGGAATGGCAGTTATGGAAGGTTTTAAACAACAATTTCTCCAGTTTTGTAGGCAAGACGACTTTCTTCAATTTGAAATCATTCTCAAAAAGCGAATCGGATAAAGACGGGGATTCAGATTTGAAGACGACTTCCTCTAAATCGGGCATTTTCCTAAAGGCGCAGGAAGCGATATAGTTGACCCCTTCGGGGATAATCACTTTCTTTAGCTTAGAGACGCCCTTAAAGGCATTAGCGGAGATTTCCGTTAATGAAATAGGGAAAGTAGTGTTCTTGCAACCTAGGACCAACGCGCTTTCATTTTTATCTTTCTTACGATAGACGCCATTATGGGAATCGCTGAAATACGTGGCATTTCCCGCCTCGATTTCGATTTTCTCGATATTCGGGCATTCATCGAAAATCTCTTTATGGAACCATCCATCAAGATTCATCGGCAGATAAATGGCTTTTAGGGAAGCGATCTTGTTAAAGGCATCGACGCTGACTTTATTTAAGCTTCTTGGGAGTCTAACCTCTTCTAAGGAGGTCTTATAGAAAGCCTCTTTTTGGATATTGACTAAGCAATCGGGGAAATGGAAGGTCTTAAGGGATTCGCAGTTTCTGAAAGCGAGGTCCTTGATCTCATAGACGTCATCGCTAGCGACTTCCTCCAATTCGTCACAATGATAGAAAGCGCCTTCTTCGATGATCTTGAGGGAAGAAGGCAAGACGGCTTTCTTGATCTTCGAATGCATGAAGGCATAGGAGCCAACGCTTTCGATCCCTTGGGGGAAGAGGGAATTGACGCAGCCTAGCAATAAGGCATTGTCTTTATTATCGACGATGATATTGGCCTCCATCGAGCGATAGGAGACGTTATTGTCGGCGACTTTGATTGCCTTTAAGGACATTGAGAGAGTATCAAAGGCATAAGGGGCGATTTTCTTCACGGAAGCAGGGATAGACAAAGATTCGACGTTCTTGCATCCGCTATAGGCCCGGTAGCCAATCTCCTCTAAGCCCTCATTGAGGTTGATTTCCTTTAAGCTTGGGCAGTGGCAGAAGGCTTGTTCCCCGATCTTCTTGGTATTTTCCCCTAATTTGGCTTCCTCTAAGGCTTGGCACCCTTCAAATAGATGGGGGGCGACTTCGCTTACGCCATTAGGGAGAGCGATTTTCTTCAAAGATAAGCAATTCTTAAAAGCGCCTTCTTCGATTCTTTCTAAGGAATTAGGCAAAACGATTTCCTTAATGAGGCGCAATCCGCCGAAGGCATCTTTTTCGATGATTTTAAGCCCTTCAGGCAAAGACAAGGTTTTTCTAAATCGATGGGCTTCGTATTTGAATAAGCCTCCGGCGATAATCTCGACGGAAGAGGGGATTTCCGCGCCTGGAACGATGGCGATGAGGCGGTTAGTCCCTTTCTCGATGATGGAGGTCTTCTTCTCATCGCTATAGTAAACGGGATTGTCTTTATCGACTTCGTAAGTGGAGATATTGAGCCCTCCGAAGGCGCTAGTCGGGATATTGAGGACTTCCTTAGGGATTCTGATGCTCTTAAGGCTAGAGCATTTATCGAAGCAGTGGCTTCCGATCGTCGCTAAGCCCTTTGGAAGATAGATTTCTCTGAGGCTTTGGCAATTAGAGAAAGTTCCTTCGCTTAAGGAACTGAGTTTATCCCCATAGAAGGTGACTTTCCTGAGGCGGCGACATTTATTAAAGATATTCCCGCCTTGGAATTTCGGATTGGAAGGATAAACGACTTTCTCCAAGGAATCGGATTCGGCGAAAGCCTCACTGCCCAAAGCCACCAAAGATTTTGGTAAGGAAATAGTCTTAAGTTCCGTTGAGCCATAGAAAGCCCGAGGCAAAATATATTTTAAAGTTGAAGGTAAAGTGACTTTCTCAAGTGAATTTCTCATGAAGGCATCGTTGGAGATGACGACTAGGCCCTTCGAGAAAGTGATTTCCTTGAGGCCGGATCCATAGAAGGCGCTGCTACCGATGAGCCTAACTTTCTCTGGGATGGTGATTTTCTCCAAATTCCTTGCCTGTGCGAAGGCGTTCGGCCCGATGGAATCAACGAAATCGGGAATTTTGACTTCTTTGGCGGACCCATCGAGATATCGATCGATCTCAATGCCGTCTTTGACCAAGATATGGCCATTGAAGGGGTTGACGATTTTCTTATGGATGTTGAAATGGAAGACGGAAAGATAGGAGGCAATATCCGGATTTTCGCTGATCTTATTGAAAGGACGGTCATCGTTGACCTCGATGCCTTTCGGGGCATAGGCGAAAGGCTCGCCGAATTTATTGATGTGCTTCCTTAAGAACCTCTTATAGGAGATAAGGCTATTCTGCAAGAGATAGGCGGCTCTCGATTTGATCTCTTCCACGAGGCGGCGGTTCTTGTTATCAAGGCCTTTACTTTTCTCGATTAACTGCAATAAGAAGAGGATATAGCTCTTGGAAATCGTGATTTTGTTCTTCTTCTCGTCTTCTTTGGAGATATTGAGCCCAAGGAAGGTCAAAGAGTTCTTTTTCGTGACGTCCAAATGAATCTTAAAAGTCTTCTTGGAGTTGATTTCCAAATGGAATTTCCCTAGCAAACCCCCAATAAAAGCAAATAATTCGTTTACTGACTTATCGTCATCGCCTTCACTAGAAAGAAGGATGTCATCGCTATATCTGGAGTAGTGGAGCTCCTTCCGCTCCGCGAGGTATTTTTCGATTTCCCGATCGAATCTCGACATATAGAAATCGCTTAAGGTCGGGGAGGTGACGTAGCCCGTGCTCAAGGAGCCCTTATAGAAGCAAGAGGATAAGATCTTCTCCCAATTCTTATTGAAGAATTCGCCATAGACGTCAAAGAAATTGTCATAGGTGATGGATTCGAAGAAATGATGGATGTCGAGCTTGATGAAATAGGAGGAATTCATGTGCTCGGTCAAGGAATCCAAGGTCCTCACGTGCTTATGATAGGCGAAGGAGTGGGGATTCCTTTGATGGAAATTGTCCTCAAAATCCTTCAAAAGATCCTCATGGATCGCCCTGAGTCTCACCCCATAATTAGGATCTTGGTTATAGGTGACGATCTCTCTTTCCTTATTCTTTTCGGCGATTTTGAAAGGAAAGACATATTTATCGGGGGTCAATAGATAATCTTCCATCACTTTGATGGTGCTCTCACCTAGGCTAACGCCGATGCTTGGAGATTTTTTTCGATTGAAAAGCATAATTTACCCCCGTATTTTTCAAAAAAAGTGGTTACTTCGCGAGATCGATAGATCGAGCAAATACATAACCAACCTCTAGCTATCGTAGAAACATACTCCTAGAGCTTGCTATGCAATTCATTTAAGAATGTCTAACCACTGTCAATATTATATTTCCCCATATAATGGATTGTCAAAGCAGTTTCCAACCGTGTCCATTTTTTCGAACATCGATATCTCTAGCCCCCCAATGCTCTATGAGCATATTCCTACTAAAGAAGAAGAGAAGTGATAAAATAAACTCGCTATTAATAAAGGAGTTTATACAAAATGGCAAATAGGTTCGTCCTCAATGAAACCTCCTACCATGGTCATGGCGCGATCAATAACATCGTCCCAGAACTCAAGGCCAGAGGCTTCAAAAAAGTCTTGGTTTGCAGCGATGCATCCCTCGTCAAATTCGGCGTGTCCGCGAAGGTCACTTCCCTCCTTGATGAAGCGAAAGTCCCTTATTCGCTCTTCAGCGACATCAAACCCAACCCCACCATCGAAAACGTCTTAGCCGGCGTCAAAGCCGCCAAAGAAGCGGAAGCTGATTGCATCATCGCCATCGGCGGAGGCTCCTCCATGGATACCGCCAAAGCCATCGGCATCATCATCAATAATCCAGAATTCGCCGATGTGAGAAGCCTTGAAGGCGTCGCTCCCACCAAGCATCCTTGCTTACCCATCATCGCCGTCGCCACAACCGCCGGCACCGCGGCCGAAGTCACCATCAACTACGTCATCACCGACGTCGAGAAAAAGAGGAAATTCGTCTGCGTCGACGTCCACGATATGCCAATCGTCGCCATCGTCGATCCCGATATGATGGCCTCAATGCCTAAATCCCTCAAGGCCTTCACCGGCATGGATGCCCTCACCCACGCCATCGAAGGCTATACCACTAGAGGCGCCTGGGAGATGTCCGATATGTTCCATATCAAAGCCATCGAGCTCATCGCCAAAAACCTCAGGTCTTCCGTCGCTGGCGAAGATAAAGGCGGAGAGAATATGGCCCTCGCCCAATATATCGCTGGCATGGGCTTCTCCAACGTTGGCTTAGGCATCGACCACGCGATGGCCCATACCTTAAGCGCCTATTATGATGTCCCTCATGGCAAAGCCTGCGCGATGCTCCTTCCTATTTCCATGGAATTCAACCGTGACTATACAGGCGAGAAATATAGAGAAATCGCCCGCGTCTTCGGAGTCAAAGACGTCGATAAGATGTCAGAGGAAGAATATCGCGACGCCGCCATCGCCGCCGTCAGGCAACTCGGGACCGATGTCGGAATCCCACTCGTCTGCGAAGAGATCAAGGAAAGCGATCTTGATTCCCTGGCTAGCGACGCCCTCAAGGATGCCTGTTATCCTGGCAACCCCAGAGAAGCCACCCATGAGCAAGTCGTCGAGCTCTTCAGAAAACTCTTGAGGAAATAAGCCTTCACTCCAAAGGACGTTCTCTTCGGAGGATGTCTTTTTTGACCCCAAAAAGAAAAAATATGGCCTTTTTGCCAGGGAAAATGATTAAATTCTAAGAATTTTTCCCGGCAAACCTTCGATATTTTTTCTTTTTCTATCTTGGTATAATGTAATGGATAACCTAAGGAGTCTCCCATGAATAAGAAATCTAAAGCCCTCTCTTATTTGATCAATTTATTCTTTTTCGTCTATTTCCTTCTTCTTCTCGTCGAGAGAGTCTTAAGCGTCATCTTCTCCTATAGCGATAAGAAAGTCTCCCTTTATGGCTCGGCCTTCCATGGCTATGTCTATACGGTCGTCTTCCTTTCGATCGGGGCCTTTTTTGTCTATTTATTCCTTCGGTGCCGAAAGAACATCAAAGCCTTAGTCAAAGTGAATACTGAGTTAGATTACCGTGATATCTGCATCGCCAGCGGGATCCTCCTTTTATCGGGGATGGTCCACACCGAATACACCATCAGCGGCCTTCAATTCGCCTCATATGGGGTTTTGATTCTTGGGATTATCCTCCGAGTCATCGAGATGCAGAAAGTCTATAAAAGACGGGCCCTCTCTTATATGTCTTTAATTTATCTAGTCGCTTTCTCGATGGCCATCCCCGTCATGTATCCTAGCCAAATCGATCTCCACGTTTTCTTCCATGTCTTAGAAGCCATCGCTTCCATCGGTTTGGTTGCCACATTCACTTATCTAATGGTTCTATTATTCTCAGGCAAAGATGATTTATTCCTCTATTGGCCGATTGCCTTGGTCTTGGCCTTAGATATTCCTCTCATCATCCTTAGATGGAACGAGGAGATTAATTTCTTCGTCTTGATCTTCCTCATCTTATCCTTCGTCTTATTCCTCGTCGGCTTCATCTATAAAAACGTCCATAAAGAAAAATAAGCCCCTTTTGCAGGGGATTTTGAAAAAACGTCATCAATTTGATGGCGTTTTTATTCGGAGTAATAACGTTCCCCATCCTTAAAGGAGAATTCCTTGAAGAGGAGATTTTTCTCTTCTTCCTCGAAAAGAGAATAATCGAAGAGGTGGAGGGTCTTATTTTCGTTGAGGGCTTTTAATTTCACCGTCTCTTGATAGAAGGAGTTATGCTCAGCCACCTCGCTAGAATAGCAATAGACCATCTCCCCCTCTTTCCTTTCCGTGAAAGAAGAAAAATCGTGGTAGGAGATGATGGAATTATTCCGATAATTCCTCTTGAGGGTGTTCTTCAAGATCTCTTCTTCA
>JAIKYF010000170.1 GCA_024683495.1 Bacilli bacterium | reverse complement strand
TCTTCATTGTTCTCGCTTCCTTTTAAAGTGAGATGAGAATAGAAGGCTTTAAGAATTTCTAATTCTTCCTGTCTAGTCCCAGAGAAGGGCTTAAAGAGATATAGGCCATCTTGTTTTAAGGCATAAAGATTGAATCTTAGGCTCTCTTTGGCTTTAAGGAATAAGGCGTCGATATAATCTTTGTCTTTAGAAGGGATCTCCATTTTGACGAGGAGAGATCTTTCGCTTGGATAATTCTTTAAGAAGAGGTTAATCGCATCCTCGAATCTTTTTGGGGGTACGGCATCGATGGAAGTCGGAACAGCCTCTTTTTCCACGCGGAAAAGACGTTTGGCTTTGGCTTTCCCTTTCACTGCCACGTGACGTGGTTTTCTCCGAGGGAAGAATTTTTCAATAAAGTTTCTTTCTTCCATTGCGTTCCTTTATTTAAATATTCTTTATTCTTGGTGAATTAATCATTCTACATCATCTCGAGAATGGCCTCGGAAAGGATGTCGCTATATTTGAGGGCATCTCTCCGATAAGTGATTCTTCCTTCCCCTCCATCTGGGACGAAGGAGACGATTTTCGCGTTCAAAAACGGGATATTTCTGATTTGGGAGGCCAAAGCCAGCCCAGCAGAATATGTATCATAGATAAGGAGGTTTTCGTTACCGAGATATCTTCTTTTCTTGATGGAGTCGAATTCTTCTTTGGAGAAGATGATCTTCTCGCCAGATAAGGCTTCCCCTAAAACGTGCTTGACTCCGTTTTTGGTGAGGATGATATCTAATTGATGGGAAAGCTCTTCGCTTGAGGGGAAGGCTGGGCCATATTTATATAAAGCCCCGTATTCTTTGCTCTCCTCTTGGTAATTGACGCCGTGTAAATAAGAAGCGGTCGCAATGACGATTTCCCCAACATGAAGTTTCGGGGAAATGGAGGCGGCCCCGCCGATAGAGAAGACTTTCTCGACTTTGTGACTGGCTAAGACTTCTTCCAATAAAAGAATCGAAAGGTAATTGGATTCTTCGGAAGCCACAAGTAAGAAGGGCCCTTTTTCCCCTTGAACGGTGAATAAGGTTCTTCCTGAAGGGAGAATCTCTTCTTTTAAGACGATGAATTTCTCCTTTAGATAAAGGATGTCATCCAGATTTTTACCAACGACTAAGATCATTTTTTACCCTCCATCAACTTCTCGGAATCGATAACGACAAGAGAATCTTTTTTCTTGGAGCCTCTTAATAAACCATATAAAGATAAAGCCAAGGTCTCGCTTAAAGGTCTCTCGTTAATCCTCGTAAGGGAGATGAGGATCTTTTTGATCTTGATCTCCTCGCTTTTAAGGGATTGTTGAATTATCTCTTCGATTTTATTAATGTCCTCGCCCTCGTCTAAATATAGATAGAAGACGTCTGGCGATCTGAAGCATGGATGAAGATCCTTGAAGGCGGCGTAGATTTTGGAATTAATGATCTTCTTGGCTAAATATGATTCTTCATCTAAAAGATAAGAAATACCGAGCAAAACCCCATTATTTTTATTTTCGAGGAGCCGGCGGAAGTCATAAAGGGATGATAAATGAGAAGGAGGCTCCTCGAAATAGGCCTCATACATCTCTTTTTGTCTTCTTTCCCTGAAGCCTAACATCGTCATAAAGCCAAGGAAAATCAAAGAGAGCAATAAGGCGGCAAGAAGGATCATCGTCAATACCGAGAGATTCCTCATGCTCATCTTGCCTAAGAAGCCCGCGATGCCCACGCCTAGGAAAATCCCGAAAACAGCGGCCGAAAGGACGGAAGCTAAGAGGATGAGAATCTTGTACTTCTTACTCATGGGTTATCCTTTCTTTTTCCGCAGCTCCTTTTCAAACTGCTTTTTCTTTTTGGCTTTCTCTTTGGCAAGCTGCTCCCTGAATTCGATCTTGAAACGGTATTTCTGCTCAAAATAGGTCGCATCTTCTTCATTATTGGGGTCCACTCCAGCTTCAAGCATGGCCGCATGGATCTCAGCCTCTTCGGCTAGGCGTTGCTTCTTGGCTTTCTTTAAGAAGTCAATGATGGTGACCACGGTGATCCCGGCGATGGGGATTAAGAGGATGACGGGGAAGACCCAGGAGGTATTCGCCCCTTTCCCATCGACCGCGGACTTCATGCCGGAGGCGGTTGGGGAAATGACGGAGAGGATGGCGCCGAAGGCATCGTTATGGGCGATGACTTTGCCAATGAGCTTATCGCCAGTCCAGAATTCGCCAAGGGAGGAATAGGATCCCGATTCTGATTTGGCGTTGTCGCCCATCGTATGGAAATGGTAGACGTTATTCTCATCGATCGTCGGTTCTTCGAAGATTCGATGGGTGTTGGGGGCTTTGATTCTTTCGTCATAGAAGGTCACGACATCGCCAAGCTTGATTTCCGATTGGTTGACTTGTTTGATGACGATGCCAGTCCCTTTATTGAAGGAATCGGGTTGATCCCCTTGCATGGAGTCGGTCGCGACATACATGAAGGAGAGACCATAGGCGCGGGGGACTCCGAAGTTGCTGTTTCTAGAGGCCACCATCTGGATTTGGACGGAGATGACGAAAAGGATGAAGAGGACAAGAATTCCGTCAATGACATAGCTGACGATCTTGCCCGCACTTAATTTCTTAGGTGTTTCTTCTTGCTTGGTCACTTCTTCCATAGGGTTTATTTCTTCTTGCGGGCTTTCTTGATGATTCTTTCCCGAACTTCTTCGAGGGTCTCTTCATGCTGACTATCGCCCTCGGTTTCTTTCTTCGTCTCTTTCTTCTTGCCTAATTCCATGAGGTTTTTGGCAGCGATTTTGGCTTTTTCATCTCTTTCTAAGGCTTCTTGATAGGCTACTTGATCCTTGTCGGATAAGATGGCTTTGTCGATAACTTCCTTAGCGACTTTCTGAATCTCGAATTTCTCTAAGAAAGCGGCTTTCTCTTTGGCCCACTCTTCAGGAGTGTAGGCCATGGGGTTTTTCTTGGCCTCTTTGGCGGCGGGGTAGGCGTCATAGAGATATTTGGCGTCGCTATAGGTCTCATCCTCTAAAGAGAAGATGACTTTTGGCTCGACTAAATGAGTGTCGGTGACTAGAGGCACTTTGCTGTCTTTCATCTTCCCGCTTTCGAGAGTGAGGATGGCTTGGGTTTGGAGAGAGTAGATGTCCCTGAGCTGCTCTTTGGTGAAGTTGCTATCGGTCTCGTTGATTTCATAGCTGATGCCTAAGGAATCATAATTAGAGATGAATTCCCATAAGACATAGGCCGCATGATAGTCAGGGTTTTTGACGATCATATTGGTCATGTGGATGGGGGAAGAGACTTCCTTGGCCCCTTTCATTTCGCTCATGAAGGGGGAATTAAGGCAATAGGTCCATCTTTCCTTAAGGGCCACGAGCCTTTCAAGCAATAAGCGGTTCGATTCGCTTTGCCCAGCGTCATCAGAGGGGACAGAGGCCCGAACTCTTGTATCGACTTCATAGGTCACTCCATTGATGACTACCTTGTTATGGACTAAGAGGATGTCGGAATTGAAGGTCTCGCCATGCTCTAAGATATAGAAATAACGGGTATTGATGAAGGAAAGGCATCTTCTGATGAGGGTCATGACGAACCTATTCTCATAGATTTGGGAATCGGTCTCGGCATTGATGGTGAGAATTTGTTTAGGGATGACATCCCCATTATCGTCGATTGAGCGAACGTAACGGGAATGGGAGGCTAAGTGAGTGACGGATAAGGCCGAGATCTTTTTGGCAAGTTCGGCTTTCACCAATTCAGATTGCTCCTTTAAGAAGGTCCTTGGATTGGAGATAATCTTCTCCACCGCTTCTAAGCCTTTTTCCAACTCTTCGATGAAAGAGGAATCAAAAGCTTTGTTTTCGACTCTTTCGGCTTGGCGGAGATAATTATCGCCATGCTCGGATAAATATTGGGAGAACGAGGAAAAAGAAGCCTCGTTTTGGAGGATTTCATTCCCTTTTTGCACGGGTTTTTTCACATCAGCAAGGCTGACGAAGGCTTCTTTTTCTTTCATGGTCTAGTCTCCTATTTGCTCATCTTGATGAGGACTCTGATCTTCTGACGGGAGAGGAGGAACTCATTGGGTCCAAAGAGGTTAGTGAGTTCTTCTTCGAGTCCGCCGAGCTCGTCTCTAAGGAAGGCGACGTTGAGGACTTCGAATTTCTTTAAGATCTTGATCTTGAAGATGTAGTCGATGGCCTCAAGCTCGGTTCCGCCGCAGGCGACATAGCAAGGAACGAATTCCTTCATTTGCTTCATGATACGGTTGCCAAACGCGAGTCTGAAGTGCTCGATGACATAATTATCGAGTTGTTCGAATTTATCGAGGGCATCTTGGGAGATGGGGTTCTCTTCCTTGGCTTTGGCGTAGAGCTTAGCAAGATAATCATATGGGAGAGGCAAGGCTTCGGTGTAGTTTGCTTCAAAGGGTTGGCCTTTATTTTCGAAGAAGAGAGACATCGCACGGTCATAGACCTTATCGGTGATGGTGAAGGTCGAGTCGTCGTTATTCGCGGTGCCGACGAACCAGACGTTCTGTGGGATTAGAAGTTTGCCTTTTTCTAAATGCTTAGGATCGTCTTCACGAGGAGAGGCGATGATATCGACATACCATTCTTTGGGGTTGGGCATTTCCATGATGGAGAGGAATTCGGCGAAGTAATATTCGATACGGGCCAAGTTCATTTCATCTAAGACGATGAAGCAGTTATCATCATGATAGGTGGCATCATAAATCGAGGCGAGGAATTCGGTCTCGGTGAATTTGTGGGTGAAGTCGTTGAAATAGCCGACTAATTCAGATCTGTCTCTCCAGGAGGGTTGTACCGAGCAGATCTTGGCGCCGGTTTTGAAGAAACGGCCCATGCAGTAAGGCATCGAGGTTTTACCAGTGCCGGAGATACCTTCGAGAATGATTAATTTGCCAGTGCCCATCGCGGCGAAGAATTGTCTGACCGTGTCGATGGTGTAATAGAGTTTCATCTGGGAGCAGGCGAAATCTCTGAATCTTTCGCAGATTCCCTTCAAATCGATATCCTGAGCATCGGCAGGAATCTCGGTTTTGGTCATCTCACCCTTATAGTCTTCATCGATTTGGATGAGTTTGGTGAAGCGGGCTCCGTGGTTATCTTCTTCGGCGGCTTTTCCCTTGCCTCCTCCGACACGAGGATTACCCACGCGGTCCATGGTGTTAAGCCCTAATAAACGATCTTTTTCGCGGACCGCGTCATAAAGCTCAAGATTCAATCTCTCGATTTCCTCAAGCATCTTGGCTTCTTTTTCGTTATTGGCTTTGCCGTGTTTGGCGGCCACTTTCTTGATGAGGATATAGACGAGTAAGCCAAGTCCCACCAAAGCCGCGACGACGAGGATGATGAATAAGACGTATAAAATCCATCCGATGGCGTTGAATCCTCCGCTATAGGCGGCGAAGACGGCGCCGGTTTTCTGCAAGGTGCCGGCTGGGTTAGTGAATATCGAGTAGGTGAAAACCAAATTGAGGCTTTCCCATAGGTAATTGAAGTAAGTTGTTTCCATTCGAAACTCCTCCTGTAGTTCTGGTCTAGAGAAACGAAACTGCCTTAAATCTCTGGCATGATCAAGGCGGTGAATGATAGATGCATGGTTAAGGATGCCCGAGCGATGAGGTTGGTGTGATCCAAATCCCATCCTTCGGCATAGACGGTGACCACGACCCTTTGAGGGATGTTGGCCTTGAGTCTAGTGATTGGGTGAGTGACGTCGGGATAGAAGGTTCCGGCGTTTTCGGGAAGAATCATCGAAGAGAAGGTCACGGTGTCCTCTTCTTTGAAAGCGACGTTTTCTAAATCGGCTATTTCGATGCCGGCCCGGTGCTTAGCGGGGAAGAAACGATCTTCCGCGGAATAGCCTTCGCTATCTTCGGGAAGGGCAGGAAGATAATTGACTTCTCCTTCATATTCGCCATAGATAGTTTCTTTGCCATTGCTTGAATCGTAATATCCATCCCCTAACCAGACATCTAACGGTCCGCCTAAGCGGGTATTAGAGACTTCTTCGCCGAATTCGGCAATGTGGAAGCTATCGTCGGAGAGGAAGGAAATCCTTAAAGCATCGATCGCTTTGTTTAGATCCTCGACATTGAGTCCGAACCGTTCCGCCGTGTCCCGGTTTTTCTCAACGTTGGTTTCCATCTTTGATCCATCCGCCAAGAACAAATAGGAATCTTCATCGCAGGTGAAATAGAAGTCAAATTGGAAGAAACCTTTATCCGCGACTTCTGATTTTCTAGGCGAAGTTGGCTGGTAGCTCTTTCTCAGGACTGGTCTAGCATCTGCTAAAACGGTCGAGGAATTGAGCCACTCATCCTGATAATTGCTCGTTAATGGATCGAGAACGGACTCTTTGGAGAATCCGGGGAAGATATTTTCCAGATCGTTTTCGTCAAACGAGTCGGAATTGATGATGTTTCCGTTTTCGTCTTTCCAACCGATGTGAAGGTACTTATCTTCCCCGGAGATGTCCATTGAAAGGTTTTGGACCACCGCAACATCATTTAAAGAGAACCAAGCATAAGTCGCGGTGACAGAAGCAGAGAACGACAAAACGGAGGCCGCTAAAGCGAGCCCGAAAAACTTGTTGAGTTTATGTTTTCTGAATCTTGAGCGTTTAAGCATTGATTAGGTTGCGAGTGGTTTAAAAATGAAAAAGGTCATTCCGTGATTTCAGATCCGAAATGAACAGATAAGGCAAGAGAAGATCCTTTGGGGGATTGCTTTCTCGAGTCGGGGTCTTCGCCCTCAAAATAAGTGACGATCGTGAAACGAACGCTTTCACCTGGAGCGATGGACCTGTTGTGGACTTCCACTAGGCGTGAATCATCTTTAAACGGCTCACAATAAGCCATATCACCGTCTTTGTAGATTGGGGTTCTCGGTGTTGTGTAATCATATGGTTGCTCATTACGGACGCTGGAAATGCATTCCCGTAAATCGGTCGGATCTTCGATTGTCCCTGCTCCTGAGGAGTTGAGGGCCCCATACCATGCATGATTATGTTCGCCACTGGAGGCGACATTTTCGAATATGAGGACGCGAAGATAAGAATATGGTTCCACCGCCCCATTGGTCGGTGAGAAATAGCTGTCAAGTGAGACGTAATAGCTGAATGCCTGAGCGGCTGCCTTGTCGGCGTTAGCTAGATAGAAGGTGTAGACCAGTGCCTGTTGCATTCCCGTTTCGACAGAGATTAAGTTATTGGCTCCAGAAAGATTCTCCACTTCATAGAGGGTATTCATGTAGCTCATAACCTCTTTGGCGGTTACGCATTCCATATTAGTCGCCGGTTCGGCGTTTAAGATGGTGACCCCCTGCTCCTCTGTGGAACCAGAAGGGCTTGTGCGCAAGCTCAAAGAACCGGAGGAATCATCGTCCACTTTAACCATGAACCCTTTGTTTCCGCCGGCAAACATTGAGATGAGAAGTAACACCGCGACCCCAGCAACACCGGTGGAGAGCGTAGCAACACCTATCTTGCGTAATGTACGCGTACGTGCGACACGCTTAGCCTTGCCGAAAATTTCGGCGCCACCCGTTTCCGGAGTGTTTGTTTGTTTAGCCACTTAGTAGTGCCTCCTAAGACACACATAGCGCAATGCGACAAAAAATAATCGCATTAAGCCAACGATTGTAAACGTGTACCCATTGAGGAATGGCCTATCTTTTCTTCCTGCCCGGGAAGAATTCTTCAACCATTCCCGCAGATTGGAAAGCAACGTATCGTTATTTGTTACTTTCCTTGTGCTTGATATTAGTTTAGTGCCCACTAAATAGTTTGTCAAATATAGGGG
>JAIKYF010000150.1 GCA_024683495.1 Bacilli bacterium | reverse complement strand
AGTTGATGACCAAGCCCATGAGACGGGAATGTTTGGAGAACTCGTTTGCTCCAACTCTTTAAAGTCGAAATTGCTCACCAATGCTTGTGGCCTATTGAAGGAAGAAATGCGGAGGATGGACTCCATTTTAATGGAATCAGCCTTGGCCAACGAAGTTCCTTCTGGCAACGCTTTAGGCGTTGATAGAAACGGATTTGCTAAGCATATCGATGAAAAATTGCGTGCAAATCCGTGCTTAATTGTCAAAAACGAAGATATTTCAGAGATAGATTTCTCTATTCCTACTATAGTAGCCACCGGTCCTTTGACCAGCGGACCTTTGCTCAATTTCTTCATCGAGAAGATCGGTGCGAAGTCCCTTTCCTTCTTTGATGCCTCGGCTCCAATTGTGACCGCCGACTCCATCAATATGGACATCGCTTATCTTAAATCCCGTTATGAGCAAGACGATGCCGCTTATATCAATTGCCCGATGAGCCGCGAAGAATATTACGCTTTTTGGAACGCCCTCCAATCAGCCGAAAGAGTAATTCAGCACGGCCGCAAAGACCAATTCTTTGAGGCCTGTCTTCCAATTGAAGTCATCGCCAGTCGAGGAAGAGACACTTTGGCGCATGGGCCATTAAATCCCAAAGGCCTAAGAAGAGAGGAAGGGCATCGTCCTTTCGCGGTCGTTCAGCTCCGCCAAGACGATAAATTAGCCTCTTGCTATAACCTCGTTGGCTTCCAAACTAATCTTACATATCCTGAACAAGATAGGGTTTTCCGCATGATTCCCGGCTTAGAAAACGCCAAATTCATCCGCCATGGCTTAATGCATGAAAATGCCTTCATCAATTCGCCAGACCTTTTGAATCACGACTTGTCCTTAAGGAAATTCCCTTGGACTTTCGTCGCCGGACAATTCTCCGGGGTTGAAGGATATGTCGAAAGCGCCGCCAGTGGAATCATGGCCGCTATCAATATTGACCGCAAAATCAGAGGATTAGACCCGGTGTTTTTATCGAAAAACACGATCTTAGGGGCCCTAATCTCCTATATTTCCACTCCGCAGCTTTCAAGATTCGAACCGATGAATGCCAATTGGCAGTTAATCCCCGGAACATCCAAAGATCACCGCCAGGACGCCATCGATGCCTCATTAAAAGAGATTGATGAATTCTGGAGAATGGTCAATGAATAAGCCTGAACGCGCATATTTAGATTACCTGAGCAAAATCAGGCAATATTCTCCAAATACGGTCGATTCCTACCAAAGGGATATCGACAAGTTTTTCGCTTGGCTTGAGCGGAATGAATATCAGTTCGATCAAGTGGATAGATTGACGATTCGCGACTTCCTAAGCGAGGAGCTAGCCAACTCGATTTCTATACGTTCTTGTCAGAGAAGAATCACCGCTTTGCGGGGATTCTATGACTACTGCGTTGACCAGCAGATTATCAAAATTAACCCATTTTTGACTGTGAAAACGCCCAAAAAACCAGTCAGATATCCCGAGGTTTTAAACGATACTCAAGTTGACACTCTTATAAGAGAGAACGCCAAAAGGAGCGACCATTTGATGCTCCGCGACCAAGCGATTTTAACGCTTATGCTTGCAAGCGGAATGCGAGCTAGCGAAGTGGTGGGTTTCACCTTGAACCAAGTCGATTTTAGAAGAAGAACCATCAATGTCTTAGGCAAGGGCAAGAAATATCGTCTTGTGCCGTTTACCGAAGAAGCCAAGGGCTGGATGGAACGCTATAGGGACGAATTGCGGCCCCAACTTAAAAGCAAGGGCGACGCTCTTAAAAACAACAACGAATTCTTCCTTTCCGATCGGGGCGCCAAATTAACCGTCAGAGGACTTGAATATATCCTTGATCACATCTGCGAGGTGACGGCCTCCTCGATGAATATCCACCCCCATGAATTGAGACATACCTTTGCCACCGATATCTTGGAAAGAGGGGCCAGTCTCCGTTATATCCAAGAACTTCTTGGCCACTCTTCAATCGATACGACAACCATCTATACTCATATTTCCACCAAGAAGATGGTGGATGATTACCAAAAATTCTTTAAACGCAAAAAAGGTGACAAATAACGCATATTTTTCATCCATTTTTCTTTTAGAAACCATTCGGCGATAAAAATGCTTTTCCTATACGTGCGCGAATGATATAATCACACTCGGCTTTCGAAAGAAGGCTTATACGCACCTCATGGATTCAACGCCGTGTTCCCTTCTGGGCGAAAAAGCTTAAAAAGCAGAAGGGTGGTCAGTTGTTCGAAGTGGGGGAGGCACAAACAAATGGAGGTCACCAAAATGAGTGACGAAATCAAAAACCCAGAGGTTGTAGCGGTCCCTGAAGAAAAAACCGTTATGGCTGACTTGATCCACGACGAGAACGCTCCCGTCATGACCGTCAAGAAGCTCCTTGAAGCCGGAGTCCACTTCGGCCATCAAACCAGAAGATGGAACCCAAAGATGCACCGTTACATCTACGGCGCCAGAAATGGTATCTATCTAATCGACTTGACCAAAACCGTCAAGTGCGTCAATGACGCTTATGTCGCTTTGAAGGATATCTGCGACAAGAACGGCAAAGTCCTCTTTGTCGGCACCAAGAATTCTGCTCAGCAAACCATCATCGATGAAGCTGTCAGATCCGGTTCCTTCTACATTGCCCACCGTTGGCTCGGTGGCACCCTCACCAACTTCCGTACCATTCTCAGCCGTACCAAGAGATTAAAGGAACTCGAAATGATGGAAGAGACTGGCGAATTCGAAAAGCTTCCAAAGAAGGAAGTCGCCATCCTCCGCAAAGAATTAGAGAAACTTCAACGTAACCTCGAAGGCATCAAAGAGATGAGAGCCCTTCCAAAGGCCATCGTCGTCGATGATCCAACCGTCGAGCACAACGCCGTCGCCGAAGCCGCCAAGCTCGGTATCCCAGTGTTCGGTATCTGCGACACCTCCGATGATCCAGACACCGTCACCTATGCCATCCCATCCAACAACGATGGAAGCAACGCCCTCAAGCTCCTCATCTCCGTCTTAGCCGACGCCGTTGTCGAGAGCAAGGGTGGCATCCCAACTACCGCCTACACCAAAGATGAAGGCGAAGAAGCCACCATGAAGGACGCCGTCAGAAATGCCGATGCCGTTAGCGAAGCTCGCCGTAAGGCCATCCGTGAACAACGCAGAGAGCGCGAAGAACGCTATGCCAAGATTCAAATGGAACGTGCCGCCCGCAGAGAAGCCGCTAGACTTGCCGCTACCGGCGAAGCCAAACCAGCCGAAGAAAAACCAGCCGAAGAAAAACCAGCTGAAGGAGACAAATAATGGCCGACAAGAACACTATTGAACTCATCAAAGCCCTCAAGGAAAGAACCGGTGCGGGCATGATGGATTGCAAAAAAGCCCTCGAAGAGAGCGGCAACGACATCGAAAAGGCCGTTGACTGGCTCCGTGAAAAGGGCATTGCCAAACAAGCCAAGCGTGCCAATAGAACCGCCGCTGAAGGCTTAGCTCTCACCAAAACCTGCGCTTCCTGTGGCAAAACCGCCATTGTCGAAGTTAACTGCGAAACCGACTTCGTTTCCGCTTCCGACAAATTCAAGGGTTTAGTCGACAACGTTCTCACCATCCTTCTTAAGAACGAACCAGCTTCCTTGGAAGAGGCCAGAGAATTAACCGCCAACGATTTCGGTGATGCCGGTGTCGCCGTCGGTGAAAAACTCGAACTCAGAAGATTTGCCGTCATCCATCCAACCGAGGGTGGTTGCTTAGGAACTTACATCCACATGGGTGGCAAGATCGCCGTTGTCGTCGCTCTTGAAAAGAACGATCCCGAACTTGCCAATGGCGTTGCTATGCACATCGCTGCCAATGCTCCAGCCTATGTTGATCTTGAAAGCGTCCCAGCCGCCGATCGCGAAAGAGAAAAAGCCATCGCCGTCGCTGAAGTCGCCGATGATCCAAAGCTCGTCAACAAGCCAGAAAACGTCAAGGCTGGCATTGTCGAAAGAAAAGTCGACAAGCAGCTCTCCCTTTCTTGCTTAACTCTCCAAGCTTACTTATTGAGCCCAGAGGGTAAGACTGTCGGTGAAGTCCTCAAAGCTTCTGGTAACAAAGTCTTATCGTTCACCCGTTTCTTCGTCGGCGAAGGCATCGCCAAAGCCGCTGAAGAAGAGAATAACTAACTTCTCAATAAAAAGGCGCACACAAGTTGTGCGTCTTTTTGTATAATTAAGTCATGAAAGCAATATATAAAACCGTAATTTTGAAAATCTCCGGCGAATCGCTGGCAGATAATGTTGATCGCACCATCCTCGATCACAACAAACTCAATGGAATCGCCAAGATCGTCGCGAAGATCTCCGCTCTTGGAATCCAGGTCGGAGTCGTGGTGGGGGCTGGAAACATTTGGAGAGGCAAGCTCGCCGAATCCGTTGGCATCGAACAAGCCACTGGCGACTACATGGGAATGCTTGGCACCGTCATCAATGCGATGGCTCTCCAAAGCGCCTTCGAGCGTCAAGGCTTAGACACTAGAGTCATGAGCTCCATCTCCATCCCTCAGGTCTGCGAAGCCTATATTAGAAGAAAAGCCATCCACCATCTCGAAGAAGGACGTGTCGTAATCTTCGGCGGCGGAACCGGAAATCCTTTCTTCACCACCGATACGACAGCGACCTTAAGAGCCCTTGAAATCGGCGCGGATGCCATTCTCATGGGTAAGAACGGAGTGGAAGGGGTCTTAGATTCCGACCCACGGGTCAATAAGGATGCCAAACTCATCGAAAAGCTCTCATATCACGAATTAGTCGCCAAGCAATTGGGCGTCATGGATTTAACTGCTGCCGCAATGCTTGAGAAGAGTGATATAATTACTCATGTCTTTAATATGGCTGACGAAGAAAACCTCATCAAAGTTTTGTGTGGGGAAAAGATCGGCAGCATAATTACAAAGGAATAAGGAGAAATTTATGGATCCAATCGCATTAGAAGCCCAAGAGAGTCTTGGCAAGAGCATTGACGCCTTCAAAGACGCGTTAAGCAGACTCAGAAGCGGAAGAGCCAACCCCGCGATGCTCAATGGCATCAAGTGTGACTATTATGGTGAGAAAATGGACATTTCCAACCTTTGCTCCATTTCACTTCCCGAACCTCGCCAATTATTGGTGAAGCCCTACAACCGCGAAGATCTTAAAACTGTCGCCGCCGCGATCCACGCTGCCAACATTGGTTTGAATCCTCAGGTTGAGGCTGATGTGATCAGAATCATCGTTCCTGCCCTCACCGAAGAAATCCGTAAGCAAATTGCCAAACAAGCAAAAGGCTTAGCCGATGAAGCCAAAGTTTCAGTCAGAAACGTTCGTCGTGAATATATGGAACTCATCAAAGAAGACGATTCGATGTCCGATGACTATAAAGATCGCGTCGAAGAGGATGTCCAAAAATTCGTTGACGAAGCCAATAAACAGATCGACGTTATTCTTGCTGAGAAGCAAAAAGAAATCATGACCATCTAAGTCATGATGTAAAATTCCGTGCAAAAACCGCTTAAAATTCGTTTAAGCGGTTTTATTTTTCGAAATTGACAACTGTTATATCGTCTTTCCAGTT
>JAIKYF010000116.1 GCA_024683495.1 Bacilli bacterium | reverse complement strand
TACCAATCCCCACGAACCGGATATCCCGTCAATGTCATCGTTGACGTTCTCTTCGCGGAGAATCGGTATCCAAAACGGATCGCGTTGCCGTTGAAGAATGATTTCCTAATCGATGACGGAGGAGAGCCCGTCAAGGTCAATGTCCCCTGCCCCGAATGTCTCCTCGGTGACAAGCTGACCGCCTTCGCCCCGCATACGATCGGCATTAGCTTCTTCAACGAGGATTTCAGCAACGACAAGCGCCTTGAGGTGATCAAGCAATTCTTCGACGTCGCCACGTTATTCGACGCGTGCCACGACTTCTCCTTGGTGCGAAAAACATACATTGCCACGGCCAAGGACGAAATCGGGTATCGTAGCTTATCCGCTTCCTATGAGGATTGCTTAGACGATTCCTTCCGCGCCGCTTTATGCATCCTCACGTGGGGAAAATTCGAGACCGAAGACTATCCGAATTACGTTCAGGGATTCAAAAGCATCTCCGGTCATATCGTCGGGATGAAACTCAACCCCAACAACGCCTACCTTCCCGCGGCGAAGATCATGCTCTTATGCGCTTGCATCAAGAAGAACATCAATCCATTCGACCTTTCTATCGAAAAACAAACCCTCTTTGAAGAGCTGCCATATTCGATGGTCAATCGGCTAGCCAAGCAAATGCCCAAAGCCTTTGACCTGGCCGCGACCGCCGTTCGCATCTACAACGGTTCCGAGCAATGAAACCCCATGCAGAATAACGCCTTCAAAAAAGAATTCTATTCCGTCGATGGCGACATCGTTTCCCTTCGGCTCATCGAAACCGTCGAAGGCAACAAGAACGAACTCCCATTCTATTGGTGGTCCATCGTGGAAAACGCCAGCGGCGCTACCGTCGGGAAGATCAGCCTTCGCCTCGGCCATAACTATCATTCCTACTGGAACGGCAACGTCGGTTATGAGGTCGACGAGCCTTATCGTGGCCATCATTACGCCGCCATTGCTTTGAAGATAATCCTTCCTTTGGCCCGGGCTCATGGCATGGATCATCTCATTATTTCTTGCGATGAGGACAACGCCGCTTCGCACAAGACCATCGAACGTTGCGGCGGCCACCTTCTCGAAATCTCATATCCGCCCAAAGATTGGATTTATTACAGGCCCGGCCTTCCTCTGAAACGAATCTATCGAATCGAGCTTTGATTTCTGGAAGGCCGACCTCTCTTGCTTAATTTTGAAGCAGCAAATGAAGCACGAAATGAAGCAAGAAATGAAGCAGGAAATGGTGAGCGCATCATGCAAGCCCAATGAAATCTAAAAAAGATGTCACGATAAATGTCACTATATTGTCACAAAAAAGAATCTGTGTTCGAATTTGCGGAAGCACGATTAGAAGCCTGTTTCGCTCGTTCTTTCAAGCCTAATTTTGTCTCCAGAAAAAATGGCGAATTTTTGTAGGTCCAGCGTAGGCCAAGAAAACAAAAAACCCTCGACGGAATCGAGGGAATTTGACTCATGGAGCACGACGCGGGCCTTGCTTAGATTCATTTATCGCCTTTTTTGGCTTTCTTGATGGCTTCTTCCTCTTCTTTGAGGGCCTTATCGAGAGAATCGGCCTTCTCGAAGATATCATCGTAAATAAATATGACTTTCGGGACTTTGTAGAGATCGAGCTTTTTGGCCAAGCGGGATCTGACCATCCCTTCGCTCTTTTTGAGTTCCTCGAAATTCTGATGGGGGTATTTGGCCCCGAGGAAGGAGACGTAGACTCTGGCTAAGCTATAATCGTTATTGACTTCCGTTTCATTGATGGAGACCATCCCGATTTTGGGATCGTGGATCTCGAATTGGACGATGTCGGCGATGTTTTTGGCGATGAGGGATTTGACCCTCTTTGAACGGTCGGCCATAACTAGTCTTCTTCTTTCTCCACCATTTCGTAGCCTTCGACGATATCGCCTTCTTTGATGTCGTTGAAGTTGGAGATGTTGAGTCCGCATTCATAGCCTTGCTTGACTTCTTTGGCGTCGTCTTTGAATCTCTTTAAGGAGGCCAGCTCCCCTTCATAGACGATTTGGCCATCGCGGAGGACGCGGACTTTGGAATTGGCCTTGATGGATCCGATCGTGACATAGCATCCGGCGATGGTCCCGATTTTGGAGACTTTGAAGAGCGTTCTCACCTCGGCTTGGCCGGTGACTTTCTCGACGAGCTCGGCTTTATACATGCCCTTCATGAGGGCGGTCATCTCATCGATCAATTCGTAGATGATGCGATGGAGGCGGATCTCGACATGCTCCTCCTCCGCTTTCTGGCGGACGCGGGCATCAGGACGGATATTGAAGCCATAGATGATGGCGCCGGAGGCGCTGGCGAGGGTGACGTCATTATCGCTGATGGCCCCCGCCGCGGCGGAGATGACCTTGATCTTGATTTGGTCGTTGGCGAGTTTCTCAAGGGAGTGCTTAAGGGCCTCGGCGGCCCCATCGGTATCGGCCTTGATGATGACGTTGATGGTTTGGATCTCGCCTTGGGAGACGAGGTTATTGAGGTCTTCCAAAGACATGGCGGAGGTGCCGGCGAGGGCCTGGGCTTTCTTGGCCAAGGCTCTTTTTTCGGCGATGTCTCTCGCCTCTTTCTCATTGGCGAAGGTCATGAAGCGGTCGCCAGCCGCCGGCACGGCGGATAAGCCGATGACGGAGACGGGGGTGCTGGGGCCCGCCGATTTGACGACTTGACCATATTCGTTGGTCATCCTTCTGATTTTGCCATAAATCTCCCCGACGACGACGGAGTCCCCGGTCTTGAGGGTCCCGTTTTGGATGAGGAGGGTGGCTTTGGGGCCTTCCCCCTTATCGAGATTGGCCTCTAAGACGGTGCCCATCGCGTATCTAGAGGGGTTGGCCTTGAGTTCGAGCATCTCGGCTTTTAGGGCGATGGCATCGAGCAAATCGGGGATGCCAGCCCCGGTTTTGGCCGAGACTTCGACAAACATCACGTCTCCCCCATAGTCTTCGGCGACGATTTCGTGGGAGAGGAGCTGCTCTTTGACGTGGCGGGGATTGGCCCCGGGCTTATCCATCTTGTTGACGGCGACGATGATCTCGCAGCCGGCCGCTTTGGCGTGGTCGATGGCTTCGAGGGTCTGCGGCATGACCCCATCGTCGGCGGCGACGACGAGGACGCAGATATCGGTGACCGAGGCGCCTCTGGCTCGCATGGCCGTGAAGGCGGCGTGCCCTGGGGTGTCGATGATGGTGATCTTCTTGCCATGGACTTCACGCTGATAGGCGCCGATGGCTTGGGAGATGCCTCCGGCCTCATGAGAGGCTAGATCACTATGGCGAATGGCGTCGATGATGGAGGTTTTGCCATGGTCGACGTGGCCCATGATGGTGACGACCGGGCCTCTTTCCTTGAGGTCTTTGGGATCGTCTTGGATCTCGATTTCCTCGAAGTGCTCGGCATCGACGAGTTTTTCTTTCTTGAAGTCGTAGTTGAATTGGAGGCAGACGAGGCCGATAGTCTCATCATCGAGGATCTGGTTGATGGTGACGCCTTTGCCTTGGAGGAAAAGGTATTTGATGATGGCAGTCGCCGGGACGTTGATGGCGGCTGAGAGTTCGGCGACGGAGATGGGTTTGGTGTAGACGAAGACTCCTCCATTGACCTTGGCGTAGTCGGCCTTTTTGGCGTTGTGGGGTCTTTCTTGGACGTTGGAGACGCGGCGTCCCTCATCTTTCTTTTTGAAACTCTTGTTTTTCTTCATGCTTGCTCTCCTTTCGTTTTGTTTAAATAGGCCAAAGCCGCCTTTTTGTCGGTGATGGCCACTAAGGCGACTTCCTCATGGCCGAGAGAGCGTCCTAGGTCTATTTTCGAATAGGTTTCCTGGATGATCTCGATATTAGAGGATTTAGCCTTAGATAAGAGATTATCGATATTCCTGGAGGTCTCTCCTTTAGGGAGTATCAATAAACGGATTTTAGGTAGATTGAATCGGATTTCCTCGCCGATCAGGGCTTTATGGGATTTATAGAGGAGTCCCAGGAATCCGAGCCTTTTTTCGGCGGGTGTCATCGTTATTTGATCCTTTCTAGTAAGGTGAGTTCTTCTTCGTTCAATTCTCGGTGGAGATAACGCGAGAAGAACCTCTTCTTGAGGGCGAGGGGGATTTCTTCCTTGAGGAGATAAATCCCCCGGCCTTTGAGATTGCGTCCCTCATCATAGACGAGTCTATCGTCAAGGATGATGAAGCGGAGAAAGTCTTCCTTTCTCCCCTTCTTCCTTGATAAGGATGAGGAACGGGGATTGATTATCTGCATTATTTGTCGTCGTCATCGTAGTATTCATCATACTGATCGATGTCGGTATCGTCGTATTCGTAATCTTCCTCGAGTTCGGCTTCTTCTCTTTCGAATTGCTCGATCTCCTCTTGAGAATAGATTGGCATGGCCACGGCTGGGGTGACTTCGGTTGGCTTAACGTGCTCGACTTCTTCCTCGGTGATCTTCGGAGGACGTCTCTTGCCGCCTTTCTGGTAGCCTTTCTTGCCGGTTTCCTTCTTGGATTTCTCGAGTTCTTTCTCGAGGTCTTCGAGGGTGGTCGTGGTCTTGACTTCGGTGGTTTGGACGGGCTCTTTGGGTTTAATGATGGGCTCTTCGACCTTAGTCTCTTTCTTCTCTGGCTTAGCGGGTTCTTCTTCGAGTTTGGTCTCTTCGGCTGGCTCTTCGACTTTCTCTTCGGTCTTATTCTCTTCGACTGGGGCGTATTCTTCGTCTTCGACGGAGTCTTCATCGATCTCGATGAGGTTTTCTTCGATGGCCGGAGTGGCTTTCATCTCTTCGCTCACCAAGGAGGCGGAGCGGGCGCGGTAGGCCTCCCTTTCTCTTTCGAGGCGGACTTCCTCGTCCATCTTCCTCAGCTCTTCTAATTTAATGTAATCGATGCCTTCTTCGAGGGCTTTGCTCTCTTCGAGGATATCGATGTTCCAGCCGGTGAGGCGGTTGGCTAAGCGGGCGTTGGCCCCTTTGCGGCCGATGGCGACGGAATAATCGTCTCCATCGTTGACGACGGCGATGGCTTTGGGGGTGGGAAGGGCCTTCTCATCGACGATCTTGATGCCTAGGACGTGGGCGGGGCGTAAAGACTCCGCGAGATATAGGGCGGTGACTTCGCTATAGGGGATGATATCGATCTT
>JAIKYF010000104.1 GCA_024683495.1 Bacilli bacterium | reverse complement strand
TTTAGTCTCTCTTCGATATTGGAGACGACGTGGAAGGCGGAATGGGATTTATCTAATAATTCGATAAGCTGATTGGAATATGACATAAGGGCTCCTTTATATAATAGGTATTATAGACGAAGTAAGGAGTCTCCTCTAGTCGAGCAAGTCATCAAAGGAACCGACTTCGAAATCCTCTTTCATTTTGCTGGGTTTGACTTTGGAGGGGTTATGGACCAAATCTAGCTGGTCTTTGAATAAGCAAGTCAAGACTTCCAATGAGAGATTTTTGACCCCGTCATTATTGATGATGAGGTCGGCATACATGCTTGAAGGCTCAACGATCTCATCATACATCGGCTGAACCGAAGCGAAATACTGATGGACGATATTCTCATAGGATCTCGCCCTTTCTTTTTTGTCGCGGAACATACGTCTGAGTAATCTTCTTTCTGCTGAAGCGTGGACGAAGATCTTCAAGTCGCCGATCTTTCTCACGTTTTCGTCGGTCAAAGCCATGATGCCCTCAATGACCACAAGATCTTTGGGAACGATGGTCTCGGTCTCTTGGCTTCTGGTCAGGATCTTGAAATCGTAGATGGGCTTTTCGATGCTTTCCCCATTCTTCAAGGCCGAAAGCTGTTTTCTAAGAAGCTTCCAGTCGAAAGCAGTGGGGTGGTCGTAGTTGACCAAATAACGTTCTTCTAAAGGAATATCGGCTTGGTCTTTGTAGTAGTCATCTAAGCTGATGCGGGTGACCTTATCCTCCCCGACGGCTTTGATGGCCTCGCTTGTGAGATAGCTTTTTCCGGAAGATGAACCTCCTCCGACAAGAATGATTCTGGGCATAGGGGTATCCTTTCTAATTTCTTTAAAAGAAAACCGTCTCGAAGGGAGACGGTTGATAGTTCGGCTAATTAGCCTTGGTAGGCCTTGGAGAACTTATTTTGTTTGTCGTCTCCAGTGTGGTTCCACATATCCAAGAGGACTTTGGCTTTGTCGGAGTCGGTGGAGCCTTCGACGGAGAAGATGGCTTCGGAGATGCCGTATCTATGCTGTTCGATAGCGGCTTTGGAGAAGTCAACTAAGGCGACGGTTGGGACCACGAACTGAGCGGACATCGACTTGGTGGTATCGATGGTGGCAAAGCAGAATTTTTCGTAGTTGTCTAAGGAAGAGTGGGTGTTATCGATGTAAGGGGCAAGGGAGAGGGTATCGAAGGAGGTTTGGAAGACGTCGAGGTTTCTAGTTAAGTAACGGTCGAAGGCGGTTCCATGATCCTTGATTTCGATATCATCATCATTCGAGGAGGTATCGTCGGAGAAGATGACGTAGTATTTGAATTCGGTTAAGGTTGGGTTGCCATCATCGATTCCGAAGACGCCGGTATTCCAACGATCGGAGAGATACTTGAAGGCGGTTTCGGTGCCGCTAGAAGCGGATTCGGCGGAGTTGGCGAAGATGAGGAAGAACTTTTCGCCATTGGTGGTGTCGAGGGTGGCTCCACTAGCGACGGCCGCGCGGTTGGCGTCGATTCTTTCGGTGAAGACATCGGCATTGGACTTCTCGGTGCTCAAGGGGAGATTCTCGCCTTCCAATGTCATCTTGCTGGCATTATAGAAGGAGTTGGTGGATTCGCCGTTGAGGGATTTGGCCCAGTCGGTGATATAAGGGATCGAGAAGATGATGGCGAAGATAGCTCCGACAATCAGAAGGGGCTGGACCCAAGCGGTTTCTTTGATCCAACGCCAGAGTTTGACGAAGATTCCGCCAATAGATTTTAGAATTAGCATAATATACGTACCCTCCGCAATAAAAAGGATGGCTGGTTAAACAGCGGTAATATCTTACCATTGCTAAAAGTGACAAGCAACAATAAAACAAAATATCTTTCTTATAAGAAAGGGAAGGGGCTAAACAATAAGCAAAATTGAGAAATATTGAGGAAAACACCATCTTTGAATCTTGTATCTAACATGGTTAAGAATATAATTATTTCGCCTTATGAAACTTGGCCTTAAAAATCTTCGTCAAAAACAAAAGAGCTGGCTCTATGACCACCCCTTCATCAAGTCGGTTTTAGATAATGCCTGGGTTTTCATTGTTTCGACCATCTCTGCCCTTTGTTTCGCTTTCGGGTTCAATGCTTTCATGGATCCGGGCGTGAAGGAAGTCGGTGGCCAAACGGTGGCCAAGCTCGTTGCCGGCGGGATGTCTGGCGTCTCTCAGAACATCGTTTTGTTCTTCCATCTCTGTGGATGGAATGATTTCGATGAGCATCTGGCTTATTCCATCATCTATTTCGGGCTTAACGTCCCTTTGATCTTCTTGGCATGGTTTGGGATTGGCAAAAGATTCGCCATCTTCACCCTCATCAATGTCGCCGAAGTATCTTTATTCATCAAATTGATAACCGTCCAATACATCCCTGGTTTAGAAACTCTGGCCACCTTCATCAATAACAATGGCGGTTTATTGGCCCGCGCCTTATTCGCCGGCGTGACCACCGGACTTTCCTCGGCCCTGGCCTTCAAGGTCGATATCTCAGCCGGAGGAGTCGATGTCATCTCTTACTACATCGCTCTTAAGAAAGGCGTTTTAGCCGGCAAATACAACGTTATTTTGAATTCTATCACCGTTTTGGTCTTCACTTTATTTACCTCGGCCCTAGCCAATTGGGAATCCGTCTCCGTGGCCGAAGCCTTCGGCAGAGTCTTCTATAGCGCCCTCTATCTATTGACCTGCATGATCATGATCGACCATATCAACGTCAGGAACAAGAAAGTGCAAGTCCGCGTTGTCACCGAAGTCCAATCGATGGGCGATATCCTCATCAACTTCTTCCCGCATGGCGTCACCGCTGAAAGAGGCACCGGGGTCTTCTCGGGCCATGAGAAATATATCTTCACCATCGTCATCGCCAATAGCGAGTTATCGAAGGTCATCGAAGTCATTAGAGAGACTGATCAATCAGCCTTTGTCGAAGTGATGGATTTACGCAAAATCTATGGCAGATTCCACGTAAAAGCCATAAAATAATTATCCTAAAGCAATATCCAACACCATCATTAAAGCGAATCCGACGGCAAAGCCAACCGTGGCTAAGTTGGAATGTTTTCCATTTTGGGCTTCTGGGATCAATTCCTCGACGACCACATAGAACATAGCCCCGGCCGCGAAGGATAAGATGTAGGGGAGAATAGGGGTCATCACATGGGTGAGAAGGATCATCAGCCCCGCCCCAAGAGGCTCAATCGCCCCTGATAAAGTTCCTAGCCAGAACGATTTGGCTTTGCTTTTGCCTTCCATATATAAAGGCATCGAGATGATGGCCCCTTCGGGGAAATTCTGGATGGCGATGCCTAAGGCCAAGGAGAAAGCGCCCATCATGGAAATCGTGGCATTGCCGTACAAAGCCCCAGCCAAAACAACGCCGACGGCCATTCCTTCTGGAAGGTTATGGATGGAGACGGCGAACATCATCATCGAGGTTTTTGAGACTTTTCTAGTTTTAATGCCTTCTGGCTCATCGCTATTTAAGTGGAGGTGAGGAACCAAAGAATCGATTCCTAAGAGGAAAAGGATACCGACTAAGAATCCAACGACCGCGGGAATGAAACGCAATTTACCATAATCCTCCTCGCTCATTTGAATTGACGGGATGATCAAAGACCAAATCGAGGCGGCGACCATGACTCCTGATGCAAAACCCAAAAGTATTTTTTGGAGTCGGGGACTAAGATCTTTCTTCAAAAAGAAAACCATCGCGCTGCCAAGCGTGGTTCCTAAGAAAGGTATTGCTAGGCTTATTATTAATATTATGAGGTCATTCTGGGACATTTTTCTTTACCTCCTCCGTATAAGATAGACTTATTTTCGGTAAAGTAAAGCACTAAGTTAGATATAACTAACCCAAATGATAAAGTGTTGGTTTATTCACCAGCGAAGAACGAATCAATGGTTTTTTGAAGTTCGAGGAAAAAGCGTGAGGCATGGAAACCATCGGCAACCAAATGGTTGACCTCCAAGGTCAAAGAAATGTAGTAGTGGCCATCTTTCTCTATATATTTACCCCAGCAGACAAAAGGCGAAAAGTTAATCTCGTTATTATGAGAGACCGTATCCATAGCCTCATAATCTATCCAAGGGAGGCAAGTGGCGTTAAAGATGTTCTTCACGTCCCTTTGATAAAAGTAGGGCTCATGGAGATATTTTTCATGGAGAGATAAATATGTATCGTGAAATTCCTTAAGATTCTCATTCCATGGTACGACGTATTTAACGAATTCCTCCTGCTCAGGATGGAAATCGGCGATTGAAGGGGATATAAAATCGAAAATGATGAGATTACCTTCCTCATCATATCCATAACGGAATTCCTCCCTCGAATTAAAGATTTTTCCGATGCAATAAATCATCAAAGGATAGAATTTTAAGCCGGTTTTGCCATGGATTTCGATTAGATTAGTCACCTCAATCCTTGAAGTGATGGAAAAGCTCATGCGGGATCCTTTTAGATAATCCTCATAGAGATTTTTCCTTTTCCAGTTTTTAAAATCGACGATCTTATAATTCATAGGGAAATTCTACCATCGCCGTCGATTTTAGCATAGAAAAGGAAAACGCCCATCAATCGATGAGCGTTATCTAGCGAATATGAGGATTATTCCTGATTGGCTCTTTCGCGGATCTTGCCAAGCTTTGGAGCCTTTTTCTCAAGTTCATCCAAATCGGCTTCGGTTGGGATGTCCTTGACGCCGGCGGCCATGAAGTTGCGGATGACGCCGGTTAAGACGAATGGTCTAACGAAGACGCTGTGGAGGATTCCCCAGAAGATGACGCCGGTGATGATGGCAGAGACGATCATAAGGCCCCTAGGATCTTTGAAGAAGTCGGGGATGTTCATTTTTTCTTTAGTGGCGAATTCAGCGATCTCATTGGCAAAGGCTTGGAAGAAGCCAGGCAATAAAGTGAAGATGAAGTAGGCGACTAAGCCGAATAGACCACCGATGAGAAGGAGGGACAATAAGCCCATTCCGAAGATTCTTCCAAGGTTCTTGACTAAGGTTTTGCCATGCTTGAAGAAGATGGCGGTGCCTTCGCAAGCGCTTCTGAAGGCATTTTGGTTTTC
>JAIKYF010000088.1 GCA_024683495.1 Bacilli bacterium | reverse complement strand
GATGACTGGGTTTTTCGGAGAGGATAAGGTATCGCCAGAGCGGAGTTTATCCATTCTGTTGACAGCGCCGATATCACCAGCGATCAATTCTTGGACTGGTTCGAGTTTCTTACCGCACATCTCATATAAAGCGCTGATCTTTTGGACTTCGCCATTGACTAAGACTTCATCGCCAGGATGGAGGACACCAGAGCAGACCTTAATGATGTTGGTGATGCCGGTATATGGATCGCAAACGGTCTTGAAGACGTAAGCTGAGAATGGCTCATCAACGCTGGTAGGAATGACTTTATCATTACCGGCTTCGTCATGAGCGGCGAGAGGCTTTAAATCGTTTGGTGCGGGATAATAATCGACAAACATTCTAAGTAAGGTATGAATGCCGATATTCTTGGTGGCAGAACCGACGATCAATGGGGTTAAGGTGCCGTTAAGGACGCCAATTCTCAAAGAATCGTGGATTTCTTTTGGAGTGAATTGTTCACCGCCGAAGAATTTCTCTAAAAGTTCGTCATTGGTCTTGGCAACTTCTTCAACGATGGTGTTGTAGAGCTCTAAGACATGATTTCTCTTATCGGGATAGATCTCGGCTTCTTCGCATTCTTTGCCATTAAAGATATGAGCCTTTAAGTCGATGACGTTCGCGAAGCCATCGAAGGATTTTTCATGACCTAATGGGTAGCAGAAGGAAATGACTTCGTTACCAAGTTTTTGTCTGATTTCTTCAAGGACTTCCTCGAAATCGACATCTTCTTTGTCCATCTTATTGACAAAGATGAAGGTTGGGACGCCCTTCTTACGGAGCATCTTATAATGTTTGACGGTACCGACTTGAACGCCGATGGAGGCATCGATGACTAAGACCGCGCCTTTAACGACACCAGTGACGCCGATGGCTTCGGAGACGAAGTCGTCGTTACCTGGGATATCCAAGAGGTTGATTTTATAGTCGCCGTATTTAAAAGGGACGACGGCGGTTTGGATGGAGGAACCACGTTTTTGTTCTTCAGGGGTATAGTCAGAAATCGTGGTTTTCTTTTCAATTTCACCTTTTTCTGGAATTGCTCCAGCCGTGAAAGCCAAGGCTTCGGCCAACGTGGTTTTGCCACTGCCCTGGTGGCCTAATATGACGACGTTACGAATGTTCTCTACTTTCATTGTTTATCTCCTTACACTCTGAAATACTTCGAATATCTGCCTTTGGTGATGAGTTGGATTCTTCCTTCATCGACCAATTTGCTTAAGGCCTTTTCGACGGTGACTTTGCTAAGAGAATATAAGACTCTCAAGACGACGACTTTGCTGATTGGAGTGGCAGAATCGTTGACGACTTTCAAGGTCTTCTCTTCGGCGGTGCCTTTTTCTTCGTTGATCTCAAGCATGTAATCGAGTTTGCGATAAGCTTCTAAGATCCTCTTGAGAATGAATGTGACGAATGGTTCATAGTTATTGTCACCACCGTGCCAACCTTCGCCGGAAAGCTTGAAGGCATCGATATATTCGCCTAAATGCTGCTTCATTAAGTAAGCGATGGCGAAATAATCATCGACGTCATAGCCGAACTTCTTAAGCAAGAAGGTGAGCAATAATCTCGAAGTTCTTCCGTTGCCATGGTTATATGGATGGATACACATGAAGTCGAACATGAAGGTGGCAATAAGAATGAGCTTATTGACTTCTTCATCGTTGGCGCAGGCATTGAACTGATAGATCAAATTGTCGAGCAAAGGAACGACTTCCTCTGGAGCGGCTGGAACGAAGATAGTCTTGAACGATCCATCTGGCAAGGCTTCCTGAATGTAGTTGATGGTGTCTTTGTAGTGGCCACCGAATTCAGGATTGTAATCCTTATAGATATAGTAATGGAGTGTGGAGACGAAGCTTCTGTCTAAGGTTTGGATCTTATAGACTTCGTCAATCAATTTGGTCGCGTTCCAATAGCCAACCATCATGTGTTCTTGGAAGTTTTGTGGCTGGGCACCGCGAACAAAAATGGCACTCTCGCGGTCTTCGGCGATATAAACGTTCCCGATTTCGTTGGAACTAGTTACCGCACTGCGACGTGCCATGATTTTCAACATGTCCAATTTCTTGGCATCTTTTACACCGAGGGTTTTGCCCCGGTAAAGCTCAATCGAGTTGAGCAAGCTGACGATGTTGGGTTTGTTTAAAGAAAGCGCAACCCCTTTTAAGTCGAACATTTTCATTGTTATGTTACCTCTGTATCTTCTATTATCCACTTATTTAAAAATATTGGAAGTTAATTCGGTAGAAATTGTGAAAAAATACTGAGTTAAGACACATAAATAGCAAATATTGTCTTTTTATCTAGGTAGATTGAACAATGAAATACTGAAATAAAAATCCTAGTTTCCATTTTATGATTTACCATCCAATACGGGGCCATTATCAAATTGTTTAGACAGGTTGCTCATCAGTGAAGAATCTTATATTTTTATAGAAATAAAAATTTCCGTGCAAAACCATTATATTTTATTTTTTTGCACGGAAAAACCGCCCCTTGCGGAGCGGTTCATCAATCCATGAGAATTATCGATTAGGCAACTGTCCAGGAGAGCGATGAAGTCGCGCCGGTGTAAGTGTTGACTGATGATTTGGCGAAGTCAGCCGTAACAGTTACGTCCGCACCACCTTGGCCCCATTGGTTGGTGGCTTCGGCGATTAAGAAGTAATCGCTGCTCGAAGCAGAATTGAAGGTATTGCCAGATAAAGCTAATTCAGCAGTGATGTTGGTGAGATAAATCATCGGAACGCCAGAGGTTGTAACGGTGATCGTGGTGTCGTAGCAATAGAAGTAATCAGTTCCTTCTTCGCTGTCGCCAGAAACGGACTGATAGATGAAGACGCCGCCGGCATCAACGGTATGGGAGGAACTATTGATATCAGAGGTTCCAGTTCTATTACCAGCGCCCGTGCAAGTGAAATCACAACCATCTAAATAGGCCGAGGAACCGCCTTCAACAACAACGGCTTGGGCACCGTTGGCGTTGCCGGTGGAATCGGTAACCTTGATATAATCAGTGGAATAGACCAATGGAGAGCCAGCGGAATTAGTGGTCAAGGTCATATTAGAAGCGGTAATGGTTCCGCCGCCTCTATCGTTGGCTAAGGAAGCGCAAGAAGCACCTTGGGTAGTGATGATAACGTTGTCCGCGACAATCTCACCATCATAGGTGGTGTGCAAGCCACGGGATCCGGCGCTGCCAGAAGAAGAAATAGTTGAATAAGAGATATCAACTTCGCCGCCATTGGTGGCGACTACGGCATTACTGCCATTAGAAGTGGTCGTGATATTGCAATATTTGATGGTGGCGCTAGAACCAGAGCCAGCAACAACAATACCGGAGTTGATACCATAGAAGTTATAGTCATCGCCAACCTGTCCACCGCTTGCGGCAGAACCGGATTTAGTGACTTCCACATAACTAGAGGAGGTGCCAGTAATGGTTAAGGAGCCTCCGTTGATGACCAAGAAGACCACTTGGTCAGAAGAGGAGGAGGCGGAAGCATAGGTTCCAGAAGTAATTGTGACATCAACGCCATCGATTAAATATGCGGCACTGATGGTTTTAGTTGTGGTCTGATTGCCATATTTGAAACTGACGGAGGCACTGCCACTGCTGATACCAGAGATGTCAGTAGCCGATGTCGCGGTTGAGGTTACATCCTCAGAGGATTCATCGGCTTCAGAAGAAGCGGAACCTTCAGATTGATGGCCTGGGCCATCTGGCTGGCTGTTTGAGGCAACAGCCGAAGTAGTTTCAGCAGCCGAACTTGCAGCCTGAGAACTAGTGCTGGTTTGGCTGGATTGTCCTCCGCATGAGGCTAAGCCCAATACGAGTGCCAAAGAGGAGAGGACGAGGAGTTTGTTGTTTTTCATTTTTTGCTTCCTTTCGCTTTTTTATGATATTTCCACACTGTAAATTGTGAAAAATCATGCTACACATAATTAATTCATTGCAGTTAAGTTTTATTTGTCTCGAAATGTTAATTGAACAAATCTATCAAATTTGTATTGTTTACTCTGTTTTCGGAAACAAAAAAGCTAAGAGGTCATCCATAATCTCTTAGCCAGTATAAATATAGGTGTATCAATGGTTCTTATAAACAGTCTAGCTGTAAAGATTTTTGCGAGGTCGAATTCGCCTCAATGATTAACCATTGATACATATGTATTGTAACATATTGTTATATAAAATAAAAACTAAGAAGTATTTATGTTGCCTCTTAGTTTTATCATAAGAAAAGACCCTAGTTTTCATAGGGCCTTGTTACAAATTATCAATTAGAGGCTCTTAACGATGGCGTCGATCTCTAAGCAATTGGCTTTGACATCGCCTTTCATCATCCAAGATCCCCCTACCGCCTTGATTCTAGGGTTGGTTAGATATTCCTTCAAATTTGAGGCATTCGCGCCACCAGTAGGCAAGAACTTCACTTGAGGGAAGGCGGCGCCTAAGGCGTCGATAGCCTTCAATCCGCCATAAACTTGGGCAGGGAAAAACTTAATTGTGGTGATCCCTAAGCTGATAGCCTTGATAATTTCGGTTGGGGTCACGCATCCAGGAAAATAAGGTACGCCTCTTTCTTTGCAGATTAAGGCGACTTCCTCAGATAATCCTGGAGAGACAATGAATTTGCACCCGGCTTCTAATGCCTTTTCGCACTGCTCTTTGTTAATGACAGTTCCCGCGCCAACGATAACTTCTGGGTAATGCTTAATCGCATATTTGATACCTTCGTAGGCGTAAGCGGTTCTGAAAGTGATCTCCGCGACGGGCAATTTCCCCTCAATGAGGCCCTGCATCTTGGCTTTGCAGTCTTCTTCATCATTTAAAACGACGACTGGAATGACTTTAAAATCATCTAATTTCATTTCACAATCTCCTTTGGGTTGTTGTAACAGATATCTTTGAGGAGAAGTTCGG
>JAIKYF010000047.1 GCA_024683495.1 Bacilli bacterium | reverse complement strand
GAAGAAAAGATTGCCCGTTTTAGGGCAATCTTTTTTGCTATACAAGCAATTTTAAGCGGTTTTTGACTGGGATTTTTAGAATCCGACCTTCTCGAAGTCGCTGGCCCCATGCTTACAAAGCGGGCAGATGAAATCGGGTGGGAGGTCTCTACCTTCTTTAAAGTATCCGCAGATTTTGCAGACCCAGCCTTCCTTCTTTTTCTCCTCGGGGACGGGCTTAGGTTTGATGTTGGCGAAATAATAGGCGTAGGTGAGGCTATTCGCGTTAGAGAGGGTCTTCGATTCGACGAGCTCACAAACGAATAAGGTATGGCTGCCGCAGTCGATGGTCTCCACCACTTTCGCGGAGATATAGGCATTGGAATATTTCTTTAGGTAATAAAGGCCATTCTCGCTTCTAGCGAAATTCTCTTCCTTAGTGCCCTCAAACTTATTGGCGCTTCTTCCGGTCTGGAAGCCAAATCTCTTGATGAGATCGAACTTCACTTCCTCAGTCAAGATGCTGACATTGAAGACGCCGGTCTCTTTGATGGTGTCATGGGTGAGATTCTTCTTATTGACGGAGAGAAGGACTCTTTGAGGGTTATCGGCCACTTGCCAGAAGGAATTGTTGATAGAGCCATTATCGACCCCATTCTTATCTTTGGTGGTGACGACGAATAAGCCATAGGTGAGCTTAAAGACGACAGTTGGATCAAGGAGGGAACGGATGGTTTCCCCATTGTCTTTCGGGGCGATGGTCGAGACGATGGCCGAGGCTAAGATATCAAGATCCTCGAGCTGGTTTCTCTTTAAGGCGCTATTGATGGTGATTTCTTTCTCGATATAGTTCATGCCATCTAAGCCGCTTAGGATCTCTTTCATGCAGTTAGTGGCGTTAGGAGCCCAAGAGCCATTCTGGACGAAGGCGATGGTTCTATTCTTGATCTTGTGATTGGCTAAATCATGGAGGAAGTCTTCCATCTTGACGAAGACCCCCATGTTATAGGTGGTCGCGGCCAAGACGATGGTCTTCACCCTGAAGGCTTCGGCGATTAAATAGGAAGAATCGGTTTTCGAAACATCATAGACGGCGATTTTCCTGATGCCTTTGAGGGCTAAATCCCTCGCCAAGATCTCCGCGGCATTCGCGGTATCGCCATAAACGGAGCTATAGGCGATCATCACGCCATCGGGATCTTCGGGAGTATAGGTCGCCCAGTTGACGTATTTGGAGATGATGACATTGAGGTTATCGCGGTAGATCGGTCCATGAAGCGGGCAGATCATCGCGATATCGATGCCCGCCGCTTTCTTTAAGACATTGACGACTTGGGGGCCGTATTTGCCGACGATATTGGTGTAATAACGTCTCGCTTCCTCTAAATAGAGCTTATCCCAGGAGGCGGCATCGGCATAGATATTGCCGCTCACCGCCCCAAAGGTGCCGAAGGCATCCGCGGAATAGAGGACTTTCCCAGTCGTTTCGTAGGTGAACATGACTTCAGGCCAATGGACCATCGGAGCCATGACGAAGGTGAAAGTTCTTTTGCCAGTATTCAAGGTGTCGCCTTCCTTGACGATGAGGAATTTGGCCTTGCAGTCAGGGAAATAGTTAAGCAAGAATTTCTTGGAGTTGGCATTGACGACGACGGTGACATCGGGATATCTAAGAAGGACTTCCCCGATGTTGGCCGCGTGGTCAGGCTCCATGTGGTTGACGATGAGATAATCGAGTTTTCTTCCGTTTAGAAGATATTCGATATTCTCATAGAAGACCTTGCTGACCGATTCATCGACCGTATCTAGAAGGACGGTCTTCTCATCTAGATAAAGATAGGAGTTATAAGAGACTCCGTTCGTAAGAGGATAGACGTTCTCGAAGAGATGGATCCTCCTATCGCTTGAACCAATGTAATAAAGGTCCTCATCCATTTTAAACTCGCAATGCATATATATTCTCCTTTGCTAGCTTTATTCTTTCTTTCCTAAAATCCAGTAGTGACGGTATTTCTCTTTCCCCTCTTCGTCAAAAGAGATGATTTTCTCGATCGAGAGGAGAGAGAATTTCTTGAAGATGGCTTTAATATCCTCGAGATTGACGCAGAGATGTGGGACGCCATATTCAGGGCCTTCCTCTTGGGAGATGACCGTGTCTTCATCTAGTTTCGGATAGCCGGAGCTAGTGAACATCCAGCCGTCTTTTGCGCATAAATCCAAGAAGAATTCACCTTGAGGCTTGAGTAAGCGATAGATTTCCCCCACGACCAAATCGATGCCTTTCCTATTGGTGTGGCTGACGACATGGTAAGCCAAAAGGGCATCGACACATTCATCGGGATAATCGACATGATGCATGTCGCTTAATTTCACTTCGATCGGAAGAGTCCCTCTTCTTTTCTTGAGGGTCTCCACCGCTTCAGGGGATAGATCGAAGGCCTTGACCTCAAATCCTTCCGACGCGAAATAGATCGCGTGCCTTCCTAAGCCCGTGCCAAAATCCATGAAGGAGGTTTTGCCCTCTTCTTTCCATTTATGAGAGAGATAATAGACGTCTTTGCTGGGGGTGAGCCAGGAAGGGATGTCTTTGGCTTTTTCCCAAACCCAGGCCTTGGCGATTGCTTCTTTTTCCATAGAGATATTTTGTATCTCTAATTTTGAAGTAAATGTGGAAAAATCGCAATCGAAACAAAGAAAAAGCCTCACTTTGGGGTGAGGCTTAGTCGAAGAAGGAGACTTAGGCGGCGTAGAAGTTGACTTC
>JAIKYF010000151.1 GCA_024683495.1 Bacilli bacterium | reverse complement strand
GGCGGAATCCTCAATATCTATTTCAAATCCGGCTCCGAGAAAGTCTATTTCTCTGAGGAAGACGCTTTGAAAACCACGATTGATTCTGCGGTTTTAAACGCTAGCGACACTCACGAAGTCAAAGTGACTTTCGAAGGCAATGATTTCACTTTCGAAGGCGAAAGATTATTTGTCTATGTCGATGGCGAAGTGACTGCCGACTACTCTATCGGCGATTTCGACTCCGCTAAGCAAACCGTCGTGCTCACTTTCCAAGAGGAATATGACCTCACTAAGAAATACGAAGTCTCCTACGTCTTCGATGAGAGCTGGACCGATAGGGCCGCTGTCCAAACCTTCCAATATATGGCTAGCGACGCCTTCAATGAGAAATATTATTATGATGGCGAGGATTTAGGCGTGACCTTCGATAGCGAGACCGCTCCTACCAAGACATCATTCAAACTCTGGGCCCCGACCTCGACCGCCGTTTCCCTCAACGTCTATCAATATGGCGATGATGAGACCGTCGACTTAGATCCTGAGGTCTATGAGATGACCTTAGGCGAAAAAGGCGTCTGGTCCGTGACCGTCGACGCGGATTTAGATGGCAAATACTATACCTACACCGTCTCTAACGTCTTAGGCACCAATGAAGTGGTGGATCCATATGCTAGATCGGCTGGCTTAAATGGACGCCGTGGCATGATCGTCAACTTCAGCCGCCTCAATTCCGATATCGGAGAGGCATGGAGCAGCGATGCCCGCCCCGAATGGAGTGGCAACCCCGTCGATGCCTCCATCTATGAGCTTCACGTCCGCGACATGACCATCAATCCTAATTCTCATGTCCAATATCCTGGCACCTTCTTAGGCTTAGCCGAAGAAGGCACCACCCATACTTCCGAGGGAGTCACCGTCTCCACTGGCTTAGACCACATCGCCGAATTAGGCGTCAGCCACGTCCAAATCCAGCCGATGTATGACTATAAGTCGGTCGATGAATCCGAGGTCAAGACCGAAATGGACGATGAGAACTATAACTGGGGCTATGACCCACAAAACTACAATGCCTTAGAAGGTTCTTATTCCACCGATCCAACCGATGGCGAAAGACGCATCATCGAGGCCAAGCAGATGATCATGGCCATGCATGATAAAGGACTCAACGTCAATATGGACGTCGTCTATAACCATACCTTCGATAACGCCACCTCGAACTTCAACCTCATCGTTCCTAATTACTATTATCGCTTAGATAAGAAAGGCGCCTTCGTCAATGGCAGCGGATGCGGCAACGAAGTCGCTTCCGACCACGAGATGGTGAGGAAATTCATCATCGAATCCGTCTGCTTCTGGGCCGAAGAATATCATTTATCCGGCTTTAGATTCGACCTTATGGGCTGTGAAGACAATAAGACCATGATCGATGTCTGGCACGCCTTAAAGGCCATCGATCCTAAGATCATGGTCTATGGTGAGCCATGGTGCGGTGGGACCTCGACTCTTGTCACTGGCACTAACGCCGACGCCCTAGAATCCCAGCAAACCGTTCAGAATTCCTTAGGCCAAGCCTATTTCTGTGGTGATGGCGTCCTCGTCGGAGCCTTCAATGACCAGATGAGAGATGGCATCAAGGGCTCGGTTTGGATGGATGAAGGGGAATGGCCAGAAGGCTGGATCCAAGGCAACCCCAATAAGGGTTATATGGCCATCAAAGCCGGCATCCAGGGCATCTTCTCCTCGATGAACGTCAAAAAGCCCGAACCTTCCCAAGTCATCCAATACGTCTCTTGCCACGACAATAACACCCTCCACGATCAACTCATCCAGACCAATTCTCAGGACCGCGTCCTCGAAGATATGGTCACCCAAGCCCAAACCATGGTCTTCACCTCCCAAGGCGTCCCATTCTTCCAGGAAGGCGATGAATTCATGAGAAGCAAGGCCTATATCGATCCATTGACTGAAGAGACCGTCTATGAGCATAACTCTTATAAGTCCGGCGACTCCGTCAATAATATGGACTATGACCTCAAGATCGCCAATCTCGCCGTCAATGAGCAATTCATAGACATCATCGAAGCCAGAAAACAAGTGGCGGGCCTCCGTTTAGAGAATAGGGAAGCGGTCAAGGAGAGAGTCAAGAACATCAACGTCTATTCCTCCAAGACCAACCCCGATGGCGACGTGAGCTTCGATGTCTTAGGCGTCGAAGGAGAAGAAAATGACGTCAAAGTCATCCATTCCCTTGGTGAGAAGAGCTATGAATTAGATGAAGGCGCGACCTATTCCGTCATCTATTCCAACCAGCCTCTTGCCGAGATGGAGAATATCTCCGGCACGATCGCCCTCAACCCCAACCAGTCAGTTATCTTAAGAAAGAATTAAATTCTTACTAAAATATATTGATTTTTGGCCGATGGAAGAAAAACCATCGGCCTTTTCTTATTTATAAGAAAGATACTTATTTATCTATTTTGTCTAAACGACCAAAATTGTTACCTTACTTCTTTCTTTTCTATTGCAACTTATCCGATGGGGACTTATTATATTTCTATCTAAAAAAGGGTTTTTACATAAATTGTATCTTTCCCTATCATTTTCTAACGAAAGGAGTTATTTGATGAAAAAGAACTTTATGAAAGGCAGCATTCTTGCCTTATCATTCCTCGCCTTGACTGCTTGCGGCGGAACTTCTCCAGCTGCTTCTAGCCAGGCTGCCTCAAGTGGAGCTGCCTCAAGTGGAGCTGCCTCCAGCGGTGCATCTGTCGAGAGCTCCGTCCAGTCCGTCGATCCAAACGCTATCAACGTTTTAGTTTGGGTTGCCGAAAACATCCTCGACTTAACAAAGGCCCAGCTCGCCGAAGTCAAGGCTGAGCTCGAAGGCATGGAAGCCTTCGCTGGCAAAACCATCAACTACACCGTCAATCCTGTCGGTGAAGGCGAAGCTGCCGGTAACATGATTACCGACGTCGAATCCGGCGCTGACATCTATGGTTTCGCCCAAGACCAGCTTGCCCGTCTTTACTCTGCCGGTGCCTTAACCGAGATCACTGGTACCCTCAAGGCAACCATCCAGGCCGAAAATGACGTTTCTGGCGTCAACGCCGCCACCTTTGGCGACAAGCTCATCGCTTTCCCGATGACCTCCGACAACGGCTACTTCCTCTATTATGACAAGAGCGTCCTTAGCGAAGAAGACGTCGATACTTGGGAAGACCTCATTGCCGCTTGCGAAGGTGCCAACAAGAACCTTGCCTTCAACGCTTCCTCTGCCTGGTACAACTTCGGCTTCTTCTATGGTGGTGGTGCCGACTCCGTCTGGACCGCCGATGCCTCTGGCGCTTTCACTGCCTATGATGACACCTATGCCACAAATGGCATGCCAGGTGCCAAGGGCTTGCTCAAAGTCGTCACCTCTACCGCCTATGTTGATAGCTCCAACGCTCCAACTTCCTTCGAATCCAACGCCGCTGCCTGCGTCTCCGGCACCTGGGATTATAAAGATACCAAGGATATCCTTGGCGATAACATCGGCTGCGCCGCTCTCCCAGATTTCACCGTTGACGGAGAAACCTACCACACCGGTTCCTTCTCTGGTAACAAGCTTATCGGCGTCAAGCCACAAACCGACGCCCTTAAGTCCGCTGTCTGCGCTCTTACCGCTCAGAAGTTGACCAACGCCAAGGGACAGCTTGAAAGATTCAACCTCGTTCAGTGGGGTCCATCCAACAAAGTCGCTGCCGCCGACCCAGCCGTCGTCGCCAACCCAGCCCTTGTTGCCTTAGCCGAACAAAACGTCAACGCCAAACCTCAGGGTCAATTCCCTGGTGCCTGGTGGGATACCGCCGGTGCTATCGGCAACTCCCTCAAGGATCTTGGCGCCGGAGCCGCTGATGCAGATATCCAAGGCATCCTCGATACCTACAACGCCGCTCTCGAAGGCATGCTTGGCTAATTTGCCCTGCTGGCCTAACACTTTATAACAGTTGGGGGCTAGCGAACTCTTTCGCTAGCCCCTTTCCTTCAAAACAGGAGAAAATATGAAAAGACTAGATAGTTTAGAATATTTACGTCTGAACAAGTGGCAAAGATTCGTGTATAAAATCACGTTATTCTTTGTTTCCATTCCTGGTTTTTTCAAGAATGTCGGCATCAAAATCGGCTTATTCTTCAAAAAAATCGGGTTGGGAATCGCCAACTTCTTCAAGAATATTGTTTTATACTTCATTCATGGTGATTGGAAAACCAAAGTCTCCTATGTGGTCATGGGCTTCGGAAGCATCGCCCGCGGGCAATGGCTCCGCGGTCTCCTCTTCTTAGCCTTAGAAGTGGTCTTCATCCTCTATATTGTCTTCTTCGGAGGCCAATATTTGGCTCAGTTAGGCACCTTAGGTACCAAAGCTGCGGTTATTGAGACCGTTGTCATCGGCGGCATTGAAGTCACCGTCACCAAATACTACGACAACTCCTTCAAGATCTTGCTTTATGGCGTCTTGTCCATCTTCTTTATCATCGCCATACTTTACACATGGTATTTGAACATCAAGCAAAACCATATTAGCGAGCAAATCATCAAGGAAAGAAAGAAACTCGTCTCCACCAAAGACGATTTACGTGCTTTGGTCGATGAGGATTTCTACAAGACGATGTTGTCCTTGCCTGCCATCGGCATCACCGTCTTCACGATTTTGCCAATCGTCTTCATGGTCCTTGTCGCCTTCACTAACTTCGATAAGAACCATCAGCCACCTCAGAACCTCTTCGGTTGGGTCGGCCTTACTAACTTCAATCAGCTCTTCACTTGGAATACCGGCGGCGGAGCCTCCTTCGGCGGCACCTTCGGCGAAATTCTCTTGTGGACTCTCATTTGGGCCTTCTTCGCCACCTTCACGAACTACTTCTTAGGCATGATGGTCGCGATGCTTATCAATAAGAAAGGCATCAGGCTCAAGAAATTATGGAGAACCATTTTGGTCTTCTCCATCGCCATCCCACAGTTCATCTCCTTGCTTTATGTCTCGAAGATGTTCTCGGCCGACGGCTTCATCAATGGTCTAATCATGAATATGGGCGGCCAAAGAATTCCATTCTGGACCAACCAGTGGTATGCCAGAGTCACCGTCATCATCATCAATATCTGGATTGGTATCCCATACTTAATGTTGATCACCACCGGTATCTTGATGAACATCCCCGCCGACTTATACGAATCGGCCAAGATCGATGGTGCCTCCCCCGCCCAGCAATACTTCAAGATCACCTTGCCTTATATGTTATTCATCACCGGTCCATACCTCTTGACGAGCTTCACTGGCAACATGAACAACTTCAACGTCATCTTCTTGCTTACGGGTGGCGGACCTACCGACATCAATCTCTATGGTGGCGCGGGCCATACCGACTTATTGATCACCTGGTTATACTCCTTGACCGTCGATGACACCAACTACAAGTTGGCCGCGGTTATCGGTATCTTGATCTTCATCGTCGTCGCCCTCTTATCCACCATCGTCTACAACGTGATTCCATCTACTAAGAACGAGGAGGATTTCCAATAATGGCAAGAAAACCATCCATGGGGCTTAAAGCCTCCCGTGCCATCGGCAATACCTTTGGCCACATCCTCTTGGTCCTTATCTCAATCATTTGGATCGCTCCATTCGTCTTCATCGTTCTCCAGTCTCTTAGAGTGGAAACGACCGCCCAAGTCGGTTATCTCTTACCGAAAAAAATCGGATTCGATAACTTCATGTTCTTGTTCTCTCCCGATTGCAACTTCATGACTTGGTACTTCAATACCTTCATCATCTCCCTCGCGGTTGCGGTGCTCCAGACAATCATGATCCTCATGATGGCCTACACCTTATCGAGATTCAGATTCAAGTCCCGTAAAGCCTTGATGAACATCATGCTCATCCTTGGCATGTTCCCTGGCTTCCTTACCATGGTCGTCTTGTATCAGGTCTTGAAACTCCTCAACCTCACTCAGGGCAACGCGGTTGGCGGCTTAATCCTCGTCTCCGTCGCTTCCTCTGGTATGGGATACTACGTCTGCAAAGGCTTCTTCGACACCATTCCGAAGAGCTTGGACGAAGCGGCCCGTGTCGATGGCGCGACGAGATTCCAGGTCTTCTATAAGATCATTATGCCGCTAGCGAAACCAATCATCATCTACACCATCTTGACTGCTTTCATGGGTCCATGGGGCGACTTCATCTTCGCAAGATATATCGCCTTTGGTGAACCTTCCGGCTACAACGTCGCGGTCGGTCTCTGGAGCTGGCTCACGCAAGACCAGATTAACAATCACTACACGCATTTCTGCGCCGGCGGCGTCTTGGTCGCGGTTCCCGTCATCGTCCTCTTCATGTTCTTGCAGAAGTACTATGTCGAAGGCGTTACTGGCGGTGCTGTCAAAGGATAGGAGGCTATTGAATTATGGCTACTGTAAAATTAACTAACGTAAAGAAAATTTATCAAGGTAAAGTCACGGCGGTCCATGACTTCAACCTCGACATCGCTGATAAAGAATTCGTCGTCTTCGTCGGTCCTTCCGGATGTGGTAAATCAACCACCCTCAGAATGGTCGCCGGCCTCGAAGATATCAGCGAAGGGACCGTGGAAATCGACGGAGTCGTCGTCAATGACCTCCAGCCGAGAGATCGTGGAGTCTCCATGGTCTTCCAGAACTACGCTTTATACCCACATCTTACCGTCTATGAAAACATGGCGTTCCCTCTTAGACTTCAAAAGCATCCTCGCATGAGCAATGATGAGATCTACGAGAGAGTCACCAGCGCCGCCAAGATCTTAGGCATCACCCAATATCTCACCCGTAAGCCAAAGGCTTTATCCGGTGGTCAGAGACAGCGTGTTGCCATTGGCCGCGCGATGGTCAGAGATTCCAAAGTCTTCTTGATGGACGAACCTCTTTCCAACCTTGACGCTAAGCTCCGTAATCAGATGAGAGCTGAGATCATCCTTCTCCGCAAGAAGATCGATACCACCTTCATCTACGTTACCCATGACCAGACTGAGGCTATGACCTTAGGTGATAGAATCGTCATCATGAAAGATGGCTTCATCATGCAGGTCGGCACCCCAGCTGAGGTCTTCGATACTCCAGACAACCTCTTCGTCGCCGAATTCATCGGTGCTCCGAAGATGAATACCTTCAAGTGCGAACTTCTTAGAGAAGGCGATAAGTACTTCGTCGCTCCATTCGGCGCGAAGATCGAAGTCGACGGCGAGAAGGGCAAATTGCTCCGTGAGAAAGACGTCGTCCCAGGCGAAATCATCTTGGGCGTCCGTCCAGAGCACGTCGCGATTGCCTCTAGACCTGGCCCAACCGCCATCCCAACCACCATTTTGGTCAACGAAATGATGGGCTTCGAATACCATCTCCACGTCTTGACCGAAGATGGCACCGAATTGATCGTCCGTGTCCCAACCCTCAACCTCAACGATGAGGAAAGAGCCAAGTTGGTCGCTGGCGAACCTCTCTACATCACATTCGAAGGCAAAGCCATGCACTTCTTCGATGTCGAAAGCGAATACAACCTCATCTATCATGAGGAACAACCCGTTGAAGGCGAAGAAATCATCGAAGACGCTGAATAAGGAAGGAGGGTTATCATTATGAATAAAAGAATGAGAACTATCCTCTATGTCGTGATTATTGTGGCTCTTGTCGCAGCGGCCTTTGCCTGCTACTTCATATCGAAAGATATCTATGCCCAATATAGCGCCAATAACGTCAGGATGATTAAACTTACTGGCGAAGAACTTGCCAAAGCCCAAGCTTTGAAAGAAAGTTTGACCATCTCCTATAACGTCTTAGCCGTTTTGGCTTATGTCTTCTCCATTCTTGCCCTTGTCGCCTTCGGTGTGTGCTTACACATCGCCGACAAGCTTAAGGAAAAAGAAGACGAGAAAGTCGAAGCTGCCGTTCCTCAAGTTGAGGATGACGACAAAGAGATGATCGCCAACCTTGAAAAGGATATCGCTGGCATCAAAGGCGAAGAAGCCGCCGAAGAAGTCATCGAATAATCGTTTCTTTCCTCTAAGAGGCCTGCCCCAACAGGCCTCTTTTTTGACGGAATTATTTATTTATCTAGTTAGATAAGCGTTAGATAAACGATAGATAAACTACAAAATTTATCACCTTGTTTGAAAACGCTTCCAAAAGGAGGCAAAAAAGCCTTTTTGAGTATCTTTAGATTTTTAAATACTATATAATCTAGGCATCCATATGAAAAAGAAATTACTTTCTTTATTAAGTTTTCCTATCCTCTTGATGGGATGCGCCCAAAACTACTCGAACTATCCTGAGTGGTGCCGGGATTATCTTCGGAGCGGATATACTTATACGGAGTCGTTCCCTATCGAAAAAGCCGCTGAATATCTAAAAAACGAAGTTGCTTTCCCAGGCTTAACCTCTGATAAGGGCTTCATCTATGGGACCACCCCGCCGACTGATGGGAAACCCCCTTATTTCCAGATCGTCGTCCCAAGCGTCATGAGGGAAAGCCTCGTCTCTACTCTACTCACCCTTAGTTACAGTGAGCCTAAATCTTATGAACGCCATAACTTCTTGATCCACGACACCTATGGATATGGGGTCAAGGTCTCCGATATCTATAAGTCGGAGAAAGAACTCACGACGCCTTATATGACCGATATAGATTTCTATCTAGTGAAGGATGTTCCATACGCGAACTAAAAATATATGAAAGAAGAATTT
>JAIKYF010000147.1 GCA_024683495.1 Bacilli bacterium | reverse complement strand
TGATGGGGATTCAAGTTCATGCGTAGAAACGAAAGTCTATAAGTGGGAGGAGAACCATGATGACTCCATTGAGGTTGGGGTCTATTCGATACCCGGATTTGCTTCTAGCCTAAGCGTTGGAGATAAACTTAATGCCTTATCATATCTAGAAAAAGGCGACTCCTATGCTTTTTATAAAACGGAAGAAAACAGGTCAAACAAGATTTGCGAATTCACTCTTCCCGATGATTTGAGTTATCAATATTGGGGCGTTGGACAATTCAAAGATGATTTGATTATTGGGTTCACCGCTTCAAGGGGAAGACCAAAGGACCCATATAGCAGAATAATAATGATGCATCATGAATCCTCATCGAATAAGCTTCTCTCCTATTGCCCAAGTGAGAATCTGACATGGATTATGTTTAGGAATAGCAATGTCTTCTTTGGCCGGTACTCAAACCACGTCACCAATGAGACTAGTGACGGGGATTTTAGGACATTCGTCTATAATTAAAGCGTTATAACGGCATAGATCTAACTGCAAATCTTTTAGCATTTGGGGGGTGCTTTGTAGCATTTTTTTGCCAAAAGTCGTTTTTGTATCAATCTTGGAGCTTTTTGCCAAATGTAAACCACAATCCTGATGCAATCAGTGCTGTTTTTTTATTGTAAAACCATAAAAATAATTCTATGATTGAGTAAGAAAAGTAAGAAAAGTAAGAATATGAAGGACATACAGCAGGACCGCTTTATCATAAGCGTCAAAGTCGGCCCAAAAGGGCAGATCACCATACCTAAGGAAGTCAGGGAGATGTTCGACATCAAAGAAGGCGAAACCTTGATGGTATTAGGCGACAAAGAAAGAGGCATTGCCATCTTAAAATCGGATGCGTTTTATGCCATGGCGGAGGAAAAGTTTAAATGAATTCTTTGCTTGAATTAGAAAACGTTAGAAAGGCCTACCCCTCCTTCTCCTTAAAGGACGTTTCCTTTGAGGTGAAGCCAGGGCAGATTATGGGTTTCATCGGGAGAAACGGCGCAGGTAAGACCACGACTTTGAAATGCATCATGAACCTCGTCCATTATGAAAGCGGGAAGATCTCCGCCTTTGATAGCGATATGAGCGAAAACGAACTCGAGAACAAACAAAGGATCGGTTTCGCCTTAAGCGAACTAAATTACTATCCCAATAAAACGATCCGTCAGCTCATGAACGTTACAAAGAGGTTCTATAAAAAGTTCGATGAGAAGAAATTCGATGAGGTGTGTCGCTTATTTAACCTCAATATCGATAAGAAACTAGAGGAACTTAGCAGTGGCATGAAGGTGAAATATTCCGTTGCCATCGCCTTATCCCATCACGCGGAACTCTTGATCCTAGATGAACCAACCTCAGGGTTAGACCCCGTATCTAGAGATGAGATCCTCGATATCTTCCGCCAAATCGTAAAGAACAAGGACAGAGCGATCCTTTTCTCTACCCATATCACTAGCGACCTAGATAAATGCGCCTCCGATATCACCTATATCCATGATGGCGAAATCATCTATACGGGCAAGAAAAAGGATTTCATCGCTTCCTATCTATTCATCAAAGACAAGTCCTTCAACAAAGACCTACTGAACGAATATATCTCCTATAAGGAATTCGATGACCATATCGAAGGATTGATTCCTTCTAATAAAAAGGAAGCATTCCTAAATAAGGGCATTGAGCCAATAGAGCCAGACCTAGAGCAAATCATGGTCCATATCGAAAGGAGCAAAGGGCAAAATGAAAGCTTTGATTTATAAAGAACTTAGACTTGCGATGCACCCCATCTGCTATATCTTCGTCCTCGCTTTTCCCCTTATGATCCTTATCCCCTCTTATCCGATGGGAATAGGATTCATCTACGTCTTAACTTGCTATCCCATACTCTTTTTAGGCGCCAATAAGGGGCAACAAAGTAACGATTTGCTTTATTCAACTTTGTTGCCAGTCCGCAAAAAGGACATCGTCATGGCAAGGATTATAACCGTCATTCTAATGCAAGTGGCTTTTATTGCCATTATGTCGGCTTTATATCCGCTTACCCGTATAATTAATACCAGCATATCGCAATCAACGGAGCATCCAGAAGAATACACCGTTCCTGGATTAGGACTTGATAGTTATGTCCTTCTTCTTGCAATCGCCATCATCGGCTATGCCATCGCGGATTTGATATTCTTTCCCATTTATTACAAAAAAGGAAAGTCGATTGTCGCATCGACGTTATTGACCATCTTGGGATTTGTTATCTATATCGGCGTGTTCACCGTTGCCTTGCCCTATGTTCCTGGATTAGAGTTTCTCAATAATCTCCATATCGGTATTCAATTCGGCGTGTTAGCTGGGGCATTGCTTGTTTCATTCGTCCTTCACCTGGTGGTTTATAAAGTATCTTCCAAACGTTTAGAGAAAGTCGATTTCTAATAAAATAAGTCACTGTTAAAAAGGTGACTTCTTTCTTGTAGCATTTTTTGGTCGAAATCCGATTTTGTATCATTTCTTGGAGCTTTTTGCCAAATATCTAAAATACGCGTATCCCTGTGGGTGCGTGTTTTTTGATTCGATAAAACTGAATATGGGGAACAATACACATAAAGTGGCGGGTCATTTACCTCCACCGTTCAATTTCAAAGCGGCTACTTATCTAGGCTTTTTCACACAATCGACGGCATGATATTCAAAATAGACGCGTTATTCGCTGCGACGATAGAGATTCCTACATCCTGTTATCTTAGCTAATTAAGGGCGCCTACAATTCGGTGACGTTATTTGGTTAAATATTCCCATGGAAAAGAAAAGCGAACCAATCTACCCAAACTCCAAGTTCAAGACTTTTTGCTATATCAAAAGCGTGGTCACTAGTCCCAATATCATCGTCGGCGATTATTCTTATTATGAGGACATGGATGAAGGGCCTGAGTCTTTTGAGAAACACGTCACCCATCATTATGACTTCATGGGCGATAAACTGATCATCGGTAAGTTTTGCAGCATCGCTAGGGGCGTTGAATTCGTGATGAACGGCGCAAACCATATGCTAGACTGCTATACGGCTTATCCTTTTGAGATCATCGATGAATTCAAGGGTCTTTCTAGACCATTTGGATCAAGGGGCTTCCGCGGGGACACCGTGGTGGG
>JAIKYF010000115.1 GCA_024683495.1 Bacilli bacterium | reverse complement strand
GAAGTAACTGATACCTTGCCCTCTTACGAAGGGGAAAATAATGGCTTCAGCCTCGTTAGCGATCAAAATGGCTCTTACGTGAAAGTCGCAGTGGAAGAAGGGACTGAGGCCACTGGCAAAGACGGTTACATCGCTTCATTGATAAATAATGAATATAAAACCTATGGGGCGAATCGCTACATTTCAAAGAACGATCAAATAATCGTCACCGTTTATTCCGGTACTTCTGGATTTGTGATTATCAGTTTCGAGAAGAACCCCTTCATGAACGCTCATAAAGAATTCCCATTAGAGGAATTAAATGCGTTTTTGACCGCAAATTCGATGGGATTTACCTTCCAAGAAAACTTGCCAGATTCTTCTGGAATGGGGTATTTAGTTTCGATTGGCCAAACAGATTCTGGTTATAACACCTATAAGATCGTCACCAGCGGCAACCAGTTCTCGACCTATGTCGAATTCATTGAAGCGATCATCATTCCAGCGGGTTATACCAAAGACGAGTTCTCTTCAAGCAGTTCCCCATCTTATTCGAACGAAAACTGGAGTTCGGTAATCCTTTATTACGACGCGAATCTCAACACTACCAATCTGACGTTTGTTCAGTAAATAAAGAATACGTTTTACTCTATTTTTAACACACATATTCCAAAATTCCGTGCAAAAGCCGCATGGAATTGGTTTTTTCTAACTTTTTAATCCATTTGCCTTATGAGACTTTTTCAAACATTCAGTCTATCTTTTTTCGAGTTTTCTTTAAAAGAAAAGCAATTATGGCATAGAATAGATAACGATTAGGAAACTATATGAATAAGATTGGCTTCGACAACGAGAAATATATTCAATTGCAATCCGAGCACATCCGTGAACGGATGGGCGAATTCGGCGGAAAGCTTTATTTGGAATTCGGCGGGAAACTCTTCGATGATTTCCATGCCTCCCGCGTTTTGCCCGGCTTTAAGCCCGATTCCAAGCTAAAGATGCTTTTAGCCTTAAAAGACCAAGCCGAAATAATCGTCGTCATCAACGCCGATTCCATCGAAGAAGGCAAAATCCGCCAAGACCTCGGCATCACTTATGATCAAGATGTCTATCGTTTAATCGATGCTTTCTCGGAGGCGGGCTTAATGGTCGGCTCCGTTTGCTTGACCCGTTACGTCTCCACTAAAAAAGTCAGACAATTCGAAAGAACGCTCAATAAGCAGGGAATCAAGACCTACCATCATTTCGCTATCGCCAATTATCCTTATGACATCGATAAAATTGTCTCTAGCGAAGGCTATGGGAAGAATGATTACATCGAAACCTCCCGTTCCTTAATCGTCGTCACGGCCCCAGGCCCTGGCGCGGGTAAGATGGCAACCTGCCTTTCCCAAATCTATCAAGATGCCAAGCTTGGCATCAAATCCGGCTACGCCAAATTTGAGACTTTCCCGATTTGGAATCTTCCCCTTAAGCATCCGGTCAATCTCGCTTATGAAGCGGCGACTGCCGATTTAAATGACGTCAACATGATTGATCCTTATCATCTGAGTGCCTATGGCGAAAGCGCCGTCAATTACAATCGAGACGTGGAAATCTTCCCGGTCCTCAATCGTATTTTCCAAGCCATCTATGGCGAATCTCCCTACAAATCCCCCACGGATATGGGGGTCAATATGGCTGGCAAATGCATTAATGATGATGAAGTATGCTGCCTTGCCTCTCGCCAAGAAATCATTAGACGTTATCTTAATTCCCTTGTGGACCGTCTAAACGAGAAAGTCGATGATTCGGTCGTTGAGAAATTAGATGCCTTGATGAAGACTAACGGCATTTCCTTAAAAGAGAGAAAATGCATCGGCCCCGCCTTAGAGAAGGCTCAGAAAACCGGTCGACCCGGGGCATGCATCGAGCTCCCAGATGGAAGATTAATTACCGGCAAGACCTCCCCTTTGCTCGGCTGCGTCTCCGCCGCCTTGCTCAATGCCTTAAAGACCCTCGCCAATATCTCAGACGATGTCTTCTTGTTGCCTCCGGCCATCATCGAGCCAGTCTGCCAACTGAAGACTAGGGATTTAGGTGGGCATAACCCCCGTTTGCACTTAGACGAAATCCTCGTTGCCTTATCGATTTCGGCGGTCACCAATCCTCTCGCGGATATGGCGATGAAGCAACTTCCGAAACTAAAAGGCGCTCAGTGCCATGCTTCAGTCATTCTCTCTCCGGTTGATGATTCTTGCTTAAGAAAGCTCGGCGTTGAGACGACGACTGAGGCGGTCTATGGGACCAAAAAACTCTATCACAGCAAATAAATAAATCTTGAAATACGTAAAATGGTGCGTCCCTAGGAACGCACCATTTTAGTTATGCTAAGAATTAGATCACGCCTTCAGGAAGCATGTCTTTTTTGATGGGGACGATTTCCCCGTTAGGCCTGACTTCATCTAAGGTCGTTGATTGAGAGCCAACGCTTCGATAGGTGTAGATGCCATTCTTCGGAAGGAAGACGACTAAATCGTTATTGTAATAGAGTTCAGCCGAGAGAATGTCGCTTCTGACGGTTTTGTTCTCGTAGACCAAAATGTCACGGCCATACACTGCCTCATCGATTGAGACCGATTCTACTTGGCTGAAGGTCAAGCGATAGTAGGACCCATCATTCAAGAGATTGGGAACGGAAACAATTCTCTTATCACAGCTTGATAAGCAAGCATAGCTTAAATTGGGGTAGTGGCATTGGACTAGGCGGCTAAGATTATTCAAGGAGCTAAACTGCAAGGCGACGTCTCGACGATAGGTGAAGCTTTTACAAAGGGCGCCTAACATCGGGGCGAGTTCTTGATATAA
>JAIKYF010000011.1 GCA_024683495.1 Bacilli bacterium | reverse complement strand
GCATCGCTTTGATATATGGGCTTCAGGAAGCCATGCTTGGCGAGCTTCTTTTGTTCCCTAATGACATCTATGGCATGGTCATGAACCTCCACGCCGAAAACGTCGGCGCGGTTTTGCTTGGAAATGACCGCCTCATCAAAGAAGGCGACACCGTCAAGAGAACTAGACGTGTGGTGGAAGTGCCCGTCGGAGATGAAATGCTCTCCCGCGTCGTCTCCCCTTTAGGAGAGCCCATCGACGAAATGGGGCCCATCAAATACGAGAAAACCCGTCCCATCGAAAGAATCGCCCCGGGTGTCATGACGAGAAAATCCGTCGATACCCCACTCGAGACCGGCATCAAGGCCATCGATTCGATGATTCCGATCGGAAGAGGCCAAAGAGAGCTCATCATCGGGGACCGCCAAACCGGCAAGACCTCGATCGCTTTGGATACCATCATCAATCAGAAGGGCAAAAACGTCAAATGCGTCTATGTCGCCATCGGGCAGAAGAATTCCTCGGTCGCCAACTTAGTCGCCAAACTCAAAGCCCAACGTTGCTTTAACTATGTGACCGTCGTCAACGCCTCAGCCTCGAGCCCCGCTCCGATGCAATACATCGCCCCCTTCGCCGGCATGGCCATCGCCGAAGAATGGATGGAGAAGGGCGAGGATGTCCTCATCGTCTTCGATGATCTCTCCAAGCACGCCGTCTCTTATCGTACCTTATCGTTATTGCTAAGAAGAGCACCAGGCCGCGAAGCCTATCCAGGCGATATCTTCTATCTCCATTCCCGTCTCCTTGAAAGAGCATGTAAATTAGCCCCTGAATATGGAGGAGGCTCCATCACGGCCCTCCCCATCATCGAGACCCAGGCAGGCGATATCTCAGCCTATATCCCGACTAACGTCATCTCCATCACCGATGGCCAGATCTTCTTGGTCGCCGACTATTTCGCCTCGGGCCAGCGTCCCGCGGTCGATTCGGGCTTATCAGTCTCCCGTGTCGGCTCGGCCGCCCAAATCAAGGCCATGAAGCAGGTGGCTTCCTCCCTTAAGATCGAATTAGCCAATTACCGTGAGAATCTCTCTTTCTCCCAGTTTGGCTCTGACCTCGACCCCGAAACCAAGAAGATCCTCAATCATGGGGCTATCGTCACCGAATCCCTCAAGCAAGTCAACTATAAGCCCCTTGATATGATCGAAGAGGTCATCCATCTCTTCGCCGTCAAGAATAACTTCCTCGATGATCTCTCCTTAGAGGAAGTCAATCCCTTCCTTAAGGATCTATATTCCCACATCCAGGACTCCCATAAGGAGATCATCGATGAATTAAAGGAGAAGAAAGCCTTCTCGCCTGAGCTTAATGAGAAGCTCTCCAACGTCGTCAAAGAATTCAAAGAAAATAGGAAATAACCGTTAAATGTCAGTCGGATTAGCGAAAACCAAACATCGGATCACCTCCATCAAAGGAACCGCGAAGATCACTAAGGCCATGGGTCTCATCGCCGCGGTCAAGATCAAACGCTACAAGAACGAATGGGACAAAGAGACCGTTTATTCTCGGGAGCTAGAAAACCTTATGGGTGCTCTTTTCGCGCACGATAAAACCACGGAGCAAGGCTCTCATTATGGAAAACCCAATGATGATTCTCTCCCTAGCCTCTATTTAGTCATCTCATCTGATTTAGGCTTATGCGGGGCCTACAATAACGAGATCTATAAATGCGTCAAGCGCTTCGTGAAGCCAACTGACGTCATCGCCCCCTTAGGGAGCAAGGCCATCCATCATTACGCCCACGATGAGACCTATAAAAACATCGATCATTCCTTCGAGGATTTCTCCTTAAGCGAATTCAATATGGAGAAAATCAGGAATATCGCCTTATCCCTCAAAGCTCAGTTCAACGAGAAGAAATATTCCCGGATTTATATCATTTACACCAATTACGTCAACTCCATCACCTTCGCCTCTTCGAGGTTCCAGCTCCTCCCCGTCCAGCTTCACTATAAGCGAAGCCCGAATGAGGATTATTGCCCGCCTCTATATGACTTAGATCCCCGCACGATGATCCACGTCTTATTAAGCGAATATCTGACCTCGATGCTCTATGACCGGATCCTTGATTCCAACTTATCCGAACAGGCCTCGCGGCGCATGGCGATGGATAACGCCAACGACAACGCCGACCGCTTGCTCGAAACCCTCACCATCCAATATAACAAAGCCCGACAGAACGCCATCACCCAGGAAATCACCGAGGTCGTCGGTGGCGCCAACGCCGGAGAATAGGAGAAATTATGGCTAATAAAGAAAAACTCTATGGCCGCGTCAT
>JAIKYF010000083.1 GCA_024683495.1 Bacilli bacterium | reverse complement strand
GAGCGTTCATGCAAAGACATCAATTTCATGAACGATGATTTTGCTTTGGATAATCCTTTCTGCACTTACTATATCGGGGAGAGGGCCTCAGGGAAAACTAGATGCCTGGCCCTTGATTACCATAAGGAGAAGGAGAAGCTCGATGAGGGGCATTATCTTCTTCCGATTTGTCTAGGCATCACCGATAAGATCGTCGATGAGAAAGACCTCATTTTACTGATTCTTCGATCTCTCTATAACGAGAATGGGAAAGAATTCTACACCAATGAATTTCACGATAGTTACGAAGCCATCGCCGAATCCTATTATGAGTGCCTCAAAAGTGGGGAATTCGTGAAAAAACCTATTCTTTTCATCGATAATTTCGATTTGGTCGGGGCCCATGTTTTCTCCATCCTCGAAGAACTCTATTTAGCCGATCATCCTTTGGACATCGAATCCATCCGAAGCGAAGAATCAATCGTTCCGAGGTTTTATGCCACCTTATCCCCGATTAAGGAATATCTTGAATGGAAGCTTCCTTTCTTCCAGGTCTCATCTTTCAAAAAAATCGTCAATTCCAATGACCAGGGCTTAAGGGAGATGCTGATAAAGGCTTTCGAAAGCGAAAGAAAGCAGATTTCCCCGAGAGTCTTTGAGGCCATCTTGAATAAAGGGGGCGAGAACACCCCAGTCTATCTCAAGATGATCGTCAATCGTCTTGGCATCATGCGCCACGAAGACTATTCCATCATCGCCAAAAACGGCGGGGGATCGGAGGCCATCGATGACTTCCAGGTCAAATTGATCGAATCTCTCCCGACCACATCGACCTTCTTAGCCCTCAATATCTTCGAGACCGTTAGGTCCATCAACGCGGTCGATAGCCTTTTCCTAGACCGCCTCTTAGTTCTATTCACAAGCATCGCCGAGCCAATCAAGGCCTCTGAGATCATTTATTTTTACCGGGCTTGCAAATGGGACTTCAAAAACTATGATTTCGAGATGGCCATCGCCAATCTCTCTTCCCTTATCGTCTCCGACACGAGAGGATACCGCATCCACGCCTTCACCGATTTCCAAGAGAATTTCTATGCCAATCATCAGCAAGAATTATCGAAAATCCGTGCAGAACTCGCTCCGATTCTTGAAACAGACAGTCGTTCTTTCTTCCAAATCAGAGGCAAAATTCTCTCTTTAAGCAATCTTCCCAAAGGAAAGGCTAGAGACAAATATTTCCTCTCGATGCTTACCGATATCGATGAGAACCGCAAACTCCTTTATGAGCATCTATCAAGAAAGATAATCAATGACAAGGCCTTCTCCTTTATCGACTTCTTAACTCCGATTATCGAAAGCAATAGAGTCTCCTTCGTCAGAGAGCTTCTCTATAGCACCATATCCTCGGTTTTCTCTTTGGCCGATTATGAGAATTATTATGATTCCCTTCAAGAATATGTTCGGTGCAGCCTTTTGGATTTATTTAAGGGCGATGATTCAAAAATCAATGACAATAACCAAGCGCTTTTCACTTATTCCGTCCTGATTTCCTATTACATGATGTTCATTTGCCTCATCAAACTGAACCGCTACAACGAGCTTGAGCCTTTGCTTAAAGAAGTAAAAGACATCGTCGATAGAATCGAGGATGAAGATTTGAAAAAGGAGTTTTTAGGCGACCTCGAGGCCATAGAAAGCCAATATTTCCTCTATCTCCATAGCTATATCCTGATGAAGAAATACCACGTCTATTCGCATTCCGATCGGTATCTAAATACATATTTAGATAGAATTTTGAATAATGAAATAACCATCGGAAGCGAGAAGGTTTCGCCTCTATTATCCAATTTCTTCGATAAGAATCTCTTATTCAAGGATGGCTTGACCCCCAACCAAATAGAATTAGCCACTTCCCTCCTTGACCCCGAATATTTTGAGAATATCGAACCGCTTTATAACATGATCGAAGATATCTCCCCCATCAGGACCCCTCTTGAGCTCCGTTACTATTTCGGACAACTAGGATTGCTCCGTTATGAAGATAAGGCCATCAGATCCTTCATCAAAGAGAATTCCCATAACCCCGAATTCGCCCTTTATTACCGCGAATATTATTCCTTCATCTACCGTTATGGGAAGGAGTGCCTCAATTTGAGCGACAAGGAAGTCTATGAATATTCCCTTTCTAGCCTCCGCGTCCTCTATCTAGGTCTCAACCGTTACCATTTCCCGCGTTTGGCGATGTCTTTCCTCGATGAGCTCGATGCCCATTACGAGATTTTGGAGAAACTCGATTGCTCCAAGAAAATCGCTGAGCTCGATGCTTCGCTCAGCCGTTACTTAAAGCAGATCATCCAACATCTCGCCCAAAACAATAAAGAGAATAACCTCATCAACCTTTTCTCATTCTTAGGCAAATCCCTCAATCTACTGAAGAGATTAAATAAATATTCGAGAGCGCAATATGCCGAAGTCTTCTATCTATTAAGGAAGA
>JAIKYF010000030.1 GCA_024683495.1 Bacilli bacterium | reverse complement strand
GGAAAATCGATGCCCCGATTGGAAGAGACAAACGCTTCCAAACCAAGTTTGCCATTGACACTCGAAACGGCAAAGAATCCATCACCTATTTTCATGTCGAGAAACGCTACAAAGCCCCTTATACTTTAGTGACTTGCAAGCTCCTCACGGGCCGCACCCATCAAATCAGGGTCCACATGGAATACATCAAGCACCCGGTCATCGGTGACCCCTTATATGGGACTGGCAACTGTGGTCTATATGATAAGGGGCAGCTCCTCCATGCCTATCGCTTGACCCTCATCCATCCAAGAACGAAAAAAGAGGTTTCTTTCGAAGCCCCTCTCCCCTCTTATTTCCAAGAGGTCTTGGATAAGCTTATATAAGCCTCTTGAAATTCGCGAAATTCGTCTTGACGATTTTCCTAAGTTCATCGAGCCCATAACGTTCGATGAACTTTTTTGCGAATTTATCGACTTCTTCGCCCGCCCCAAAGGGGATTTCCATCTGATATTTCTCCCCGATGGCCTTCATTTTGAGCAAGAAGGAGTATCTGGCGATGACTGAGCCTAAGGCCACGCTTGGGAAATGAAGCTCGCCTTTAGGGGAGAAAACGATATCCTTAACCACCTCTTTTTCGTTTTTTAGATAGGAGAAGTAGGTTTTGGGCTCCGCGAATTGGTCGAGATAGACTTTGGCCTCAGGATATTTCCTTTTCATATTCAGAAGGCACTGATTATGGATCTTGGCCTTAATCATATTCATGTTGTTATTCGGATGGACCTCATTATATTTCTCATTGGAGATAGAGATCTGTGAGAAGTGGAATTCCTTAATTAAGATAGGACCGATCGAGAGAATCTTCTCATCGCTTAAAAGTTTGGAGTCGGTGACTCCCAATTCTTTTAAGCGGGGGAGATCACTTTCTCTCACGTAGGCCGCGCAGACGCAGATGGGCCCAAAGAAATCGCCGGTCCCGACCTCATCTGAGCCAATCTGAGGATATTGATTCTCAAGGCTCATTTTTGGATTATATGAGGGTTTTGCAGGGGAAATTATCTCTAATTCCTCTTCGAACCCATCGTTTGGGGTGGCGAATATTTTTCCTTCATGAACGGCCTCATTCCCTTGCCAGACGGCTTTTCTAATGCCCTTTTTGTTTCTTTTATAGACCGAGACGGTAAATCCCTCCCCGCGAGCGAACAATTCGATATATTCATTCGGAGAGGCTTCCTTTGAGTCTTTGTAAAAATAGAGGATCTTCGCGTAAGTATCCTCATCGACCTCTAATTCGAAATGGTTAACTTTCTTCTTCATCCTTGATATTTTAGCATATCTACATCTCTCAGGCGTCCATTAATCTTTAAAAGAAAATTTATACATTGTCTAAAGGACTTCCCTAACTTGATTCCCTATTCTAGGGAAATCCAAAAGCATTCTTTAAGAGAATTCTTTTGGATATGCTATAATCTTGCCATGCAAGATATCTACGAGAAGTTCGAATTCCAAAGAATCAGGGAGGAAATCTCCCTCTATACCCATAGTGAGCTCGCTAACGAGATGGTTCTATCCCTTTCGATGCTCCCCTCTAAGGAAGAGGTCGAAAAGGAGCTAAGTTTTTTATCGGAAACCATCGATGCCCTCGATAGATTCTCCTCTTTCCCGATCGACGTCTCCTCAAAGACCGACAAATATCTCACTTTAGCCGCCAAAGGAGGATGTCTCTCGGTTGAGGAGATCGAAAGAATCGCTCATGACATCATTCTCTCCAAAGATATCAGAAGATATTTCAAAGAAGTTGATTCCTCGCCCTTACTTTTAGAATTCGTAAGCAAAATCCCTAATCTAGATTATCTAGAGAAGAGAATCCATTCGGTCATTTCCCCGGATTTATCGATCTACGACAACGCCTCCGATAAACTAGCCTCCATCCGAAGAGCCATCCGGAGGACCGAAGCCGAGATGAAGAAAAAGCTCGGCGCGGTCCTCGAGGAGAATAGGCTCTTCCTTTCTGGCGATTCCCTCACGATGAGGAACGGCCATTACGTTTTGCCAGTCGCCAACGCCTATAAGCATCGGGTCAAAGGCATGCTCCAAGACGTCTCGAGCAGCGGCGGCACCTCCTTCATCGAGCCTGAGATTCTTGTCGAGCTGAACGCCAAAATGCTCGAGCTCCGCAACGAGGAAAGGGAGGAGATCCATCGGATACTTCTCGAGCTAAGCGCCTCCATCGGCTCTAACGAAGAAGACCTCCGACTCATTAACTCTTCCATCGCTTATCTCGATTTTTTAAGCGCGAAAGCCCAATATTCGAATAAATATCACTGTCATATCGCCACTATTTTGGAGAAATCGGGCATCGAATTCCAAGAAGCCCGCCACCCCTTATTAGATCAATCTAGAGTGGTCCCCAACGATTTCTATCTTAACGAGAAGACCTCTTTGGTCGTCATCAGCGGACCTAACGCCGGGGGCAAGACCGTGGCCCTAAAAACCATCGGATTATTGATTCTCATGTCTCAATGCGGCTTAGCCATACCCGCCCACGTCGGCTGCGCCCATTCCTACTTTAGGAATATCTACGTCGACATCGGCGATTCCCAGTCCCTAAGCGACAATCTCTCGACTTTCTCCGGCCATATGCGGAATATCGGGGAGATCCTCTCAACCTGCGGAGGGAAAGACCTCGTCTTACTTGATGAAGTCGGGACCGGCACCTCCCCCAAAGAAGGGGAAGCCATCGCCTTCGCCGTCATCAAGACCCTCCAAAAGAAGCACTCGGTCTCCCTTATCTCCTCCCATTTCGAGGGGCTGAAAGCCTATGCCTTGTCCCATCAGGAGATCACCAATGCCTCGATGTTCTTCGATGAGGAGAATCTTGAGCCCACCTATCGCCTCAAGATGGGCCTACCAGGCGAATCATTCGGCCTTATCGTCGCCAAAAGATTCGGCCTTCCCGAAGAGACTTTATCTTTGGCGAAAGAATATCTCTCCAATAAAGAAGATCTCTCCGTCTCCTCCGCCATCAAGAAATTAGCCGCCTCCAATAAAGAGGTGGAGGATCTAAAAAAATCCCTCCTAGAGGAGCAAGAGAGAATAAATAACCTAGAAAGGCAACTTAAAATCCGCGAGCACAATCTATCCGAAAAAGAGAAGAAGCTCCATGATGAAGTCGATAAAGAGAAGGCTCGTCTCCTAGAGGAATATGAGGATAAGCTCA
>JAIKYF010000006.1 GCA_024683495.1 Bacilli bacterium | reverse complement strand
CTCAGCGAAAGCGGTGCTTTGGAATCCTTGAACTATCAAGAATATTCTGGAGTCCGTTACGGTTCTTCAAGCGTCGGACCCATCACTTGCTATGATGGGACTTATAAGTTCTCAATCTGGGGCGGTGAGTTCTCCGATCCCTATCCCTTCTCTAGGCAAATCTATCACGAAGGCAAATATTTCTACCGGATAACTGATTATTATGATGAGCAAGATAGAGAAGAAGAGAAAATCCTCTACACCGCCGAAAATGAAGAAAGCGTCCTCTCTTTATCTCTCTATTATGAGGAACTCAGTCTCACTGGCACCCTTCTATCCTACTTAGGAGACAAGGAATATTCGGTCGGTTTCTCTTGCTTAGATGATATAAGCGAAGATGGTGAGCACACCTATAGCTATTTCATCAATCAATATGTCGATGAATCTAAAGAAGCCCTGCTAAAATCGGTCACATATGAAAAAACCATCACCGTCATGGATAATAAGATAGTTTCCCGCGTCGAGAATATGGAAAATGCTCTTTACGCCGCCGGGGAAAAAGGCAATTGGAACATCGTCACGACTGAGATGTCCCTTAGTTATGGAGATTATGGAGTCTATGAAGGAGAGGTCTTCTCCCACTCCTAAAAGGTCAATAGAGGGCGATTTCTATGGCAAATCGGCCCTCTTTTTTTATGCTTAAGCATAAGGAATAAAATAATAATTGACATTAAATGATATTCATTTAAAGTAACACGGAATAACGAGGTTTTTAGAATGAAAAGAAGTATATTGCTCACCATAGCCACTCTAGCCCTTACCTCCTGCGGTGGATCCACTCCATCCTCGAGTTCAAGTCAGGAAGCTTCATCCGTAAGCTCAGAGGTTTCTAGCGTAATCTCAAGCGAAAGCGAAGAGAAATCCTTGCCTTCCGTCAGCTGGAGCGATGAAGACTATGTGGCCGATTCCATCACCGTCGGCGATCCCTTCATCGATATCGGCGTCGGCTGCCATTTAGTGGTTGGCTACGATTATTATTTCAGTTTCGCTTTCGGCGACAACGTCACCACTAACGGAGCCACCATCGAATCGAGCAACCCTGATGTCTTAGCCATCTCTTATGAGGGCAGCCAAATTAAAGGAACCGTCCTTACTGCCGGAGACGTCATCATCGTCGTCAAAGACTATACGGGCTATATGCATTACCGGAATAAAGTCACCTGCCGCGATGCCATCAATGAAGAATATCTTGATGAATATCTCTCCTATGATGTCTTCTATTTCACAAGCTGCAACTGGCTCAACGAAGGCAACAACCTCAAGATGACTTTCTTAGGAGAAGGCGAAGGCATCTTCACCGGCCGCTTCAACAATCTGAAGATTGATGAAGGCGCCACCTTCAAATACGAAAGAAAATCCGCCTTGGATGATACCCACAATCTCTATTATTACTACACAGTCACCATGGATAATCCGGCCGTCAACTTCAACCCTGAGGCCTTCACCCTCCATTACACCGGGGAAATGCTCCATCTCTATGATGATTCGGGATTAATGGACGCCTTCGTCCCAACCCTCAACAAATAAAGTCGTTTCAAATTCACTTAATATATCTAGAAAGAGAGAAAGATTATGAAAAAGAACCATATCTTCTTGTCGGTAATCGCCGCAACCTTCTTGCTCGCTTCTTGCGGAGGCGGGTCCGCCCCTGCTTCTAGCAGCGTCGCTTCCGGCGAAACCTCCAGTTCCCAAGAACAGACTTCTTCTAGCCAAGAAGCATCTTCGGTCTCTTCAGCCGAAGAATCCTCCACCGCGACCAAATACATGGTGAGGATCATCAAAACCACTGGCATCACCATCACCCCTGATAAAGAAACGGCCGAAAAAGGTGAGACCGTGACTTTAACTATCGTCTTAGACGCCGGTTATAGCCTTACCTCCCTCACCATGAATAACACCGCTTTAGAGGTCAGTGGCGGCAAGGCCTCCTTCACAATGCCAAACCGCGACGTCACCATCAGATCCCAAATCAGCGTCGAAGGCGATGTCGTCATCAATGGTGACATCTCCGCGGCCTTCGCTTTAGAAGATGGCGTCTACGTCGCCAGAAACGTCCGCGTCGAGACCGATTCCAACATCGACATCCTCGTCGGTGGGACCAAGCTTTCTTCCTTGGCCTTAGATAATAGAAAGACTTTCGCCGATATCTCCAATTTCTATGGCGATAAGACCTTCAAAATCGCCGGCAATTCCGTCTACGATTTCTTCTATGACCCATCCTTAGGCTCCATGCCGTTATACGTTAAGCGCGTAGAAGTCATCGAAGCCCCAAGCGATGTCGATTCCCTCCATGCCCTCTTTGAGAATGCTAGAGGAATCGCTTCTGACCCCACCACCTATTTTGATGATGTCAACGAAGTCAGATACACCGAACTTCGCCCTGCCGATGCCTTAAGCAGAACCTATGATTGGAAGAAATACGAAAACTCTTCCTTGGCGACCATCACCCCATATGGGGAAGATAATCCCACCAACTTCGTCTATAAGTCCATCGAAGATGATAAATACATCGTCGTCGATAACTATCTTGAAGGCGCTCCAATCACCGAAGTCCTCCCTTACAACGGAGGAAGCACCACAACCATCGCCGATGATTCCAACCTCCTCGACTATGGCCGTAACCAAGACACCGTCGCCTTCTCAGCCAAATATGATTTAGTCGATTCCTTCGAAGATGGCAAATTTAACTGGCAATACACCGCCGATTCGGCCATCTGCGATAGAGAAACCTATTCCCACGACGCCAACTTCGACGTCTATGCCTTCTCTCATGACGTCCAATCCATCTCTAGAGAAATCTATCGCTCCTACTACACCGGCTTCACCATCGAAGAAGACTTAGTCAGAGCCAACGTCGATATCTCCAGCGTCACCAATGATGATGGAACCTTCACCACCACCGTCAATTCCTTCAAGGAATATGCCCCACAAACCGGCGGCGGAAGCGGCACTTACGCCGTCATGAGCAAAGACACCTATATCAAATATAGCTTCGTCATGACCTTCACCAAGGCTGGCGCCCCTCTTAGCGGCGTCTATGATGAAAAAGTCTATTACTCCGCTGACTATAATTTCACCACCCACACCTTCATCAATGAAGCCGCGGGCACAAGAGTCAAGAAACTCACTTGGGACTACACCTATGGTGAGGCCTTAGAAGGTAAGCCAACCTTCGATACCACCCCATATTTCGCCACCAAGGTCGCTGGACACATCAAGGGCACCAAAGGCACCAACATCGTTGGTGGAGGCGAAAGAGTCGCTTCGAACTACATGGACACCAACACTCTTCAACTCACCGTCACCCCAGCCACCGCTTTAGATGGTTGGCAATATGGCGTCACCGCTTCGAGCAATGAATCCGTCATCGGCCCCGAATACGATTATGGCTATCACTGGATCTCCTCAACCGAGAATGCCGGCGTCTCAACCTTAACCGTCTCCAACCATGTCGACAATGACGTCACCTGCACGATTGACGTCGAAGTCAAGCTCAGCACCATCCGCAACTTCTACATCAATAACCTCGTCAACTACTATGGTGAAGAATTCTTCACCTCTGCCGATACCTTCAATATGTATGGCGGAACTTCCTTGACCTTCAATCTCTGCGCCGTCGTCACCGATGGTGGAACGGATACCGGTTCATTAGAAGGGATCACCTTCAAGTACCTAACCAATGGAGTTGAGACCGATTTAGTCTCCGCTTCCGTCGATGTCGCCAAGCGTTATATCACCTTCACCTCGAAAGCCTGCACGGAAATCACCACCGTCACCATCCAAGTCTATTCGCCACATTGGAATAGCGATTGGAGCGGAGCCGCCTACGATACCTTCACCGCCACCGTCTATCCCGGTGGAAATGACCCATTCTCAGATGAATACATCGTCGGTGAATGGGACATCGATGAAGAAACCGGCTACATCGATCCAGAAGGACAATACACCGACCATTCCAACATCGTCTTCACCGAGACCGCCCTCAATAACGCCTACTACAGCGATTACAAGTTGGCGACCTTAACCATCGACTTCATGACCTATGATATCGTTATCGAATTCGGCTATAAGTATGATGATGCCACCAAGACCATCAAGACCGTCGATCAGAAAGTCACCGCTGGTGCCTCTTATGATGGAGTCCTCTTATCAATTATTTGCGAAACCACCACTGGCAAAATCGGCGTCTGCGCCGTCGGACAAACCTTAGGTGATGATTGGACCGTTACCGAAGAAATTCTCATGGGAAGCGGCTACATCTATGAAGAGGAAGACTACGGTTCCACCTTCGTTGTTGAAGCCTATTGCTTCTTCGATAAGGTTGAGGCCTAATTCATCTCTCCCACTAATCCCGATGCCAATCCATCGGGATTTTTTATTACCTTATTTTCAAAATCCCTTGCAAATCCCGCTTAAAAATAAAATATCCATGACAAAACATGGATATTTTGGTTTTAATTTCACTTAGATTATTTACTTGGCCGCTTCAAGTTGGGCAAGGAAAGAATCTAAGGCGGCGACATTGGAGATTCCGAAGTTCGTGAGGGTGAAATTCATCGTATAGTCTTCATCGGTGTGATAGACCAAATCGAAGAGCATCGTCGGCTTCGCATAGGACTTAAACTGGCCTAGATGGATGGAGAGGGAGACCAAAGAAGCCCCGGCTGCATCAATCTGCGATAAAACGAAGAAATTGCTGGCGAAATCTCTCATGACATCTAATCTTGTGGTGGAATAGATATTCCTTTCATCGACGGAGAAATATTCTTCATGATCCCAAAGCTTCATCGTTGAAGGATAAGAGAAAACATCATTCACCAAATCAGTGGAGGCATTGTAGGGCCTTTCGGTATAAACCGCGATGGTGTTGGTTGTGGTATTAAGGTTATAAAGATAAGTTCCTGTGCAGGTAACTCCGTCAACGACGTCGTTATCAAGGGAGACTAAATCATAAGAGACTAATCCAGAGGCGGTTGGCGCCCGATTTAGATAAATATATCTAGGCATGAAGATTTGGTCGCCAATCCAAACCCCGGTCTCATCATAATATTTTTGGGAATAGTTATTCTCGTCCATCAATTCGACGACTTTGGTCCATAAAGAGGAATTCTCATAGGGCTTGCCACCTTCTTTAAGGAAAGTATCGATCAAAGATGAGGAAGAGGTACCCACTTCTTCTAACTTAATCTCATAAGCGGAATTGTCGGCGAAATAGATATAGAAGATTAAAGAATTGATATCCCCATCAGTGATAGAGGCATTGCAAGAATCGACTTTGACGTAGCTTGTCGACGCATCATCAGCAATCAATAAAAGATTGATGACCACATCTTTGGCGTTTATTTCAATGGATTCTCCATCACTTAATCTTTCGCTCGACATATCGGCAAAGGATTTGAAGAGCTTATCTTCCCAAATATCCATATAAGGATCGCCTAGAGGATCTTTCAAAAGAACGCTGGGGACGATTTTTTCTTGATAATAAGAAATCGAATAGGCACCTTCTTCGCTTCCAACATAACCCCATTCATGGTCTTGACGGGAATCATAGACATATTGAGCGGTATAGGTGACATCATATTGTTCGATGATATCGTCGGTAGCATTGGTTTTAGTGATATAGACCGTGTAATTCTTCTTTCCTTTTAAAGCATTGATAGCCGCCTTAACAGAGCCGAATGTTTCCTTCGCGGAAGTGCTGCTCTCACTAGATGGAGAACTAACGCTGGAAGATGGTGAAGAACCTCCTCCACAAGAAGAAAGGGAGGCTACTAAAGATAAAATGGAAACACTGATAATTCTTTTATTCATAAAAGAACCTCCTCATTGCTTTGCTACTCTATCATAAACGCAAAAACAATTAAAGAAATGCTTGGTTCATCTCTTAAAAAATAGCAAAGTGATAAATGTTCAAAACCAAATTAGAAAGCAAAATTTTATCTAAAATCGATGCAAGAAAAAGTTTTTAAAAAAGCAGGAAAAATATCTATTTTTACGATGAAAGTATAATGTAAGCGGTAACATAATAATGCCAAAATATTCAGTGTTTATCGATACTTTTTACTGAAAGCGCTTTCGGTAACCCCTTACAGAAAGGGGTTTCACGAAAAACCCCCTTTTTTTCTGTTTTTTCTGTTTTATAGTATTGTCGTCCCGAGGGAAAGAAAGACCTCGCAAGGACCAATAACGAAAGGAGATTAATACTTATGTTATTCTTCAAAAAGAGCGAACAAGCTATCGAAGAAGAAAGAAAAGAACATGAATATACCGATCTTCTTAAAGAGCTTGCTGACCAAGGCGGTTTAGCAGACCTTGACGGAGATTACGGTGAGGATCAGTTCTAATCTTTAATCTGATTTAGACTTTGTTTATGCAAGTAGGCCCAGTGCACGGGGCCTACTTTTTTATGTTTTCAGGGCTAGACTCGCCATCTTCCCTTAGTTTGCTTATCCACCATAAATGAAGTATCATTTATAGGCATGATTGATTTGTCAAAAACAGTCGGAAAAAACTTAGCGGAGCTTAGAAAAGCCCGTGGATTGACCCAAGGCCAATTAGCAGAGAAATTCGCTTATACGGATAAGTCTGTTTCGAAATGGGAGCATGGCGATGCCTTGCCCGACATTAACGTATTAAAAGAGCTTGCTAATTTCTACGGGGTCAGTCTTGACTACCTCACAACCGATCAGTCAATTGAAGACTTAAAGATGAGAGGCCGTAAAGACCCCAAGATCGAAGCAGCCAATAAAAGATTGATCATCGCGATGATGATTCTCTTCGTTTGGACTTTGGCGGCCGTCATTTTTGGCATTATGGAATATAACCACGTTCAATATAATGCTTGGCTGGTTTTTGTCTGGGCCTTCCCTTTCTCTTGGGCAGTTTTCATCGCCTCCAACCATTTCTGGGGAAAGAAGTCTTATAGAACAACACTCTGGATTATCTTCCATTACGCGTGGTGTACGGCCCTCTATGTCGAATTGTCAGTCGATGGAGGCAACGCTTGGGGAACTTATTGGTTCGTCTTATTCATGGGTGTTCCCTTAATGATTGCAACCTTGCTATTAAATAGAATTAGAAAAGTATAAATTTCAAAAAATCCCCGGCAAAACCCACTTAAAATAAGAAAACATCTCCCACCCGGTAAACCAAAATGGGAGATGCCTTGCTTATTAAACGCCTGCGTATAGGGGATCATAGGCGCTAAGCAACAATTTTAATAGAACGAATAAATATCCATTCCACCCGCTTTTTTAGCGTGGAACTATCATAATTCAAAAAACACATTTTTCAATAGTTTTGTTTCTTTTGAATTATTTTTTTACTTTTCTATACAAAAAAACGACCATATGTTCACTTATGGTCGTCTTGGATAATTCCGATAAATGCTTAGAAAACGAGATTTCCGCTTTCGACATCAAAGATGTGGATCTGATCTCTTTTAAAGGTGATTCCACCAGCATCCCCTGCTTTATACATTTGTTTGGCCGGAACTCGAGCGACGAAGTCTTGACCTGCTAAATCATAATGAAGGGAATATTCAGCACCCAGTAATTCGGACACTTCGACTTTCATATTCAAGTCACCGTGTTCACCGACATCGAATGTGACGTCTTCTGGGCGAATCCCCAAGTAGATATCGCCTTCGTTATCGATTACAAAATTAGAGGCGTTTCTGATAAATCTTTCAACTTTATCTAAATCGGCATCGAAATCGAAGAGGACATCGCCCGATTCGCGGTCGATATCTCTTTCACGACGTTCCATCAAAGATTTCTCGACGCGGTTATACGCTTTCTTGAATTTGGCTTTCAGTTCATCATCGAATTGGATGAAATCGCCATTAGGCATAGTGATTAAGCCATCCTTGTAATGACATTTAATGACATTCATCGTCGGAGAACCCATGAAAGTCGCGACGAACAAATTCGAAGGATGATCATAGACCTCTTTCGGTGAGCCAATTTGTTGGATTACGCCGTCCTTGAGAACGACGATTCTCGTCGCCATCGTCATGGCCTCAGTTTGGTCATGGGTGACATAAATCATCGTGTTTTGAAGATCTTCATGCAATTTGACGAGCTCACTTCTCATTTGGACACGAAGCTTGGCATCAAGATTACTTAATGGCTCATCTAAGAGGAAGAGTTTGGCATGACGGACCACCGCTCGGCCTAAGGCCACTCTTTGGCATTGGCCACCGGATAATTGGGTTGGCTTGCGGTCGAGATATTCCGTGATTTGAAGCATCTCCGCCGCTTCTTTGATACGGGCTTTGACTTCTTCTTTGCCTAAGCCTCCTAAACCAAAGGCCATATTCTCATAAACGCTGAGGTGAGGATATAAGGCGTAGCTTTGGAAGACCATTGAGACTCCACGGTCTTTGGGATCGAGTTTGTTGGCGTAATTGCCATCGATATATAAGTCGCCAGAAGTGATATCTTCTAACCCGGCAATCATTCGTAATGTTGTGGATTTTCCGCACCCAGAAGGGCCGACCAAGACGACGAATTCACCCTTTTTGATGTTTAATGAGAAGTCTTTGACCGCACGGATTTTATTGGAGTAGACCTTATTGAGATGAGAAGCGATGACGAAATCATCGGTGTCAGGAAATTTATCGTCGCCGGAATGGAATTTTTCATGTTCGATAACAAGACGGGCTTCGCGGTTAAGGCGGGCTCTTTCTTCTTTCTCTTTCTTCCATTGCTCAGCAAGAAGAGCAGCCTCTTCGGCCTTCTTTCTCTTCTTATAAGCCTTATAGTCAAAGGTCTCTTCATTTGAAGAGGTTTCTTCGACCTTGATTTCCTTCTTCTCTTCTTCCATAAGACCTCCTTAATCAACGGGATCAAATATTCTTACGTAATCTACTTTCATTTCGCCAGACGTGAAGTCACTAGGTGGCTCCGCCCCATTGTCGAAGGTGCCTCCGACGGCTAAATTAAGCAAAATGTGGAATGGTTTATTAAATGGGCTATCGGGGTCTCCAGAATAGACAGTCGAGCTCGATGGATGCCAGGTTCTAGCTGGAACGTTGAAGAATTCTTTTCCATCGACAAACCAGGTCATCTCTTCATCCGTCCATTCTAGGCCATAGGTATGGAAACCGGTAATGCCTTCTTCACCGCTTCTTTTGGAGAAAGAATGGGTTTCGCTGACGTAGGTATGCCCGGCGGCGTTGGAATAATGAAGCGCGCCGCTTGTGGTATATTCGCTTGCGCCACGGTTTTCCATGATGTCGATTTCCCCAGCATAGGGCCAGCTTCCGGTCTCTGGGAGCATCCAAAAGGCAGGCCACATACCTCTGACGGCAGGAAGGGAGATTCTCGCTTCCATATAGCCATAGGTAGTCGAAATCTTTCTCGCGGTGACTAATCTAGAAGAGGTGAAATGGAAACCTTCCTTCTCTTCTCTTTTCGCGGTGATGGTTAAAAAGCCATCTTTAACCGTAGCGTTTTCTTTGGTGTAATACTGAAGCTCATTATTGCCCCAGCCTCCGGCGCCATTGCCAATAAGTGGGGTCCAATAATCGTTATCGAGTTCATCGCCATCGAATTCATCGCTCCAAGTTAAAGTGTAGCCATCGGGCTCATCACCTTTTTTGGCTTTGCTCGCGCCGCCTCCATTACAAGAAGCAAGGAGCAACATCGGCGCGGATAATAGGACTAACGACATCAACTGTTTCTTAATTGCCATGATAAATCCTCACATAATCTACGCTCATGGTCGCGCTGGTGAAGGTGCTATCAGGCATCACTCCGCCATCGTAATTTCCCCCGACCGCGAGATTCAAAATAATATGGAATGGGGCATTGAAGGGTTCGGCGCCGCTATAGAAGGAAGCCCCGTTCCTCCATGTTGCGGCATCGACTGTGTTATAGACGACTCCATCGCAAGAGAACTTGATATAATTCTCCGTCCATAAGCAAGCATAGATATGATCTTCGCTTATCGGAGTCGATAACTGATAACTGTTGGTGTGATAGGCATCGTAGCAATCCTGGTTGCTAGAATGGGTGGTCGCCCCAACTTCGTAGGGGAGACGACCTCTTGCTTCCATGATATCGATTTCGCCGCTGGTAGGCCACCATGTGACGGCGGCGCTGCCACTGAAATTGCTTTCAGGAAGCATCCAGAAGGCGGGCCACATGCCATTGCCGACTGGCAAGGATATCTTGGCTTCGATATAGCCATAGGTCGTGCTGACTTTGCCCATGGTTCTCAGCCTCGCAGAAGTGTAATTATATGAAGTATCAACGTTCATATAGGTATACTCTTTTTTGGCAATAATGTTCAATTTCCCCTGCGAAACCGATATATTTTCTTCTTTGTAGTATTGTTTTTCGGCGTTGCCCCACTCCCAGAGCTGGCCATAATTCCAACCATTTCCGATTTGGGGTTCCCAGTAATCTTTATTCAGGGAATTACCTTCGAATTCATCGCTCCAAGCTAGGGAATAGCCGCTCGGGACATAAGGTGAATCAATCTCTATGCTAGATTCTTCGCTAGAGATGGAAGATTCTTCGCTTGTAACGATAGACTCCTCGGATTTAGACGAAGATTTCTCTTCTTCGCTTGAGGTAGTTTCTTTCGTGGAGGATTCTTCACTGACTATAGAAGTCTTCTCTTCTACGCTAGTTGATTCTTCCGTGGCACTGGAAATCTCTATCTCAGAGCTAGATGAAGTTTGGGAGGAGGCTTTTGGATCCGCCCCAAACTTAATCGTGCATGACGAAAGAAGAATAACGGCGAATAAAGTTATGAAAAGATTCCTACTTTTCATCAATTATCACCTTAATATCTGTCACCTTTCCATCACGGATGTCATACGCAAGACGTCCATCGACCGATTCATATTTATCTCCATCAATGACATAAGTGAGTTTGACTCCCTTATAGCAATCGAGGCGCTTTTTATTGATATAAGTGATGTTCGTTCTGCCGAATAAGAGGAAGGCGGCTTGGCCTTCTTCATCGAAGAATTCCTTGGAGAGCAAAGGTTTAAGTTGGAAGGAGAATTTTCCATCTTCCATCTTGAAAATCTTCTCACCGGCGAATAAAAGAACGTGCATGTTGAGGATTTCGGCATTCGCGCCGGTGAGACGCGCGAAGTATCCGCGACCATGCTTGCTTGAATCGGGGTTGCAGGTCGGAACGATGAAGGAAGAGGCTTCGACAGGATTTCTTCCATAGACGTATGGATCTAAATTGCAAACCCAGTTAGTCTTGATTTCATCGAAGAATTCTTCATAAAGTCCGCCTTTAAGGAGGCCAAGAAGATATTTGTAATCCATGTGGAGGAAATTACATTCTCTTTCAAGCCACCCTTTAGTGAAGGCGTGGACACGTCCGATTTCAAATGGGGCGTCATCGATTGAGGCGCAGGTCTTATAGAAGTGAAGGGTTGAATCGTAGAGATCACTGCCCTTAATGGCCTCATAGTCTTTCTTGCCCATGAAGCCATTATTGAGCTTATAGGCTCTTGCGGAAGCTTCAAGGAATGGAGGGATGGTCTCAAGCTCGAAGGAGGAGACTTTAACCTTATCGAAACCAAGGTGGTTCTTCTCTTCACATCTAGTGAAGCCGGAAACACGATGGATAAGATAAGATGGTAAGATGCCTTTCCCAGCCTCTTTGGCTCTATTGAGGCCATCGATCAACATCTCGTCCATTTGAGCGAGAACTTTCAAAATCTCATGCAAATCAACATCCTTTTTCTTATTTTCGGCAAAATCCTTGTAGGCTAAACGAAGTTCTTCCCTAGAAGAAGTGACATGATCCCAATATTCGAATCTGGTCTCTTCGTTTTTGGAAAGCTTCTCCATTTCCTTCTTAATGGTCTTATAGAGGTCCATTTGCTTAGCAAGAAGTTGGATGGATCTATTCTCGAACTTCGCTAAATGCTCTCTGGCATATCTAACCAAACGAAGGAGTTCGACGGATTCGGAGACGCCAGAGGCGAATAATCCAGGAAGTCCATTCATCGCATCATTCCAGCCAGGCTTTTCGCATTCCATCTCAATGCCCATCTGCTCAGGATCGAGAGTGGAGAACTTGACTAAGATGAGGTTGATGATTTTCTCAGCTAAATTCGCAGTGATTCTCTCTCCGTTTTTCGTTGATAAATAGGCGGTTTTCTTGATATCAAAACCGGTTTTCTCACATTTTTCTTTGGCGGCTTTTAAATCGACCGCGCCATATTGACGGATCTTGCCATCGGGAAGTAAGCAATACTTTTCGCTGCGTGGTTCGACATAGACTGGCGAATAGAAATAATAATATTCGCGGTTAAAGAAGAGGTCCTCTTCTTCATCTGGATAGATGGAGGAGAAATTCTCAAGCAAGTCAACGTTATAAGTCCAGTGGTCAACCCAGTATCCTTCACCGAAATTGGCTTCGATCTCTTGATGGGAAACACCAAGGATTTTGGTGAAGATCCTATCGGCATCTTCTTTGCCTAATTCGAGTTCATCGCGAAGATAGGTATATAGAACGCTTGGTTCATAAGACTTGATGAGATTAGAAATTGCGGTCAAATCCCCCATATCTTTTTCTTCAGCAAGGACTTCTTGGGCTTCCTTCAAATCGGCATGGAAGCTATTGGGGCGGACGTTTAATGGGTTCTGCCCATCGACTTGAATAAGATTGAAGAAGATTCTGATATTGTAATCTTTGACGAACGGGGAGAAGAATAAATCGTTTCTTCTATTCTGGTTGACGTCACGGAAGTTACCAGGTCCCGAGGAATAATAACGGGCTGGGATTTGGAAAGCGTTGTAGTCTCTTTCCATATCGCCATGCTTTCTTCCATAGATGTAATAG
>JAIKYF010000139.1 GCA_024683495.1 Bacilli bacterium | reverse complement strand
TGGGGCCTCGATATTCTTGCCATCAAAGATGTCTTTGGGCTTAGGCAAATCTTTATAAGTCTTGCACCAAGTGACGAATTCCGAGGCAATTCCCGTCCCGATTAGGCCAGAGATGAGAGGGAAGAGGTCCTCGACATCTTTGTCTTTATTGACCCACAAGAGGTTAGAGAGCATCTCATAGGAACGAGGGGTGGCGAAGGCTAGCTCATCTTTAGAAGGATCGAAAGTATTCAAATATGAATTTTTCCAAGAGAGGAAGCCGATGACCATCGGATTGACTTTCTTTCTGAATGCCCAATCTCTCCAAGCCTTAAAGGAAGTCTTGATTTCCAAATGGAGAAGACGATTAGCCAAAGCCTTGGGCATCTTGTTGGCTACTGATTTATCACTGGTGCGGTTACCGGCCGCCATAACTATGCAGTTATCGGGTAACTTATGTTCCCCCACTGCCCTATCTAAGGTGATTTGATAGGCGGCGGCTTGAACCGATTGGGGAGCGGCTGAAATCTCATCCAAGAAAAGAATGTTCACGACATCATCAGAAGAATCCATCGCGAAAATCTTCGGTTTGAGCCAGACAGCCAAGGTTCTTTCTTCGTTAGCGACAGGAATACCTCTTAAATCGATAGGGTTAAACAAAAGAAGACGAACATCGGTGACAACCACTTTCTTTTGGGTCTCTTTCTCGATTTCGGCGGCGATTTGCCTAACGCCTTGAGACTTACCGACGCCTGGCTGACCCCAAAGCATGACGCTGGGGAAGCTTGAGAAAGGCAATTTGCTCCTCACCAAAGACACAAAGCTCATGGAGAGGAGATCAACCATCTCACCGACGGTGAGTTGTGGTAATTCTTCGAGATTAATCTTGTTCGCCATCTTTCTTTACTCCTAATTTCTTGTCGATTGCCGCAAGTTCGATGATTTTATCTTTGATTTCATCGAGATACGAGACAGGGTTCTCGAGTTCAACCTTCGCGGCTTCAATATATTTCTTCTTCTTATCTATTGTAAGGGCTAATTCCTCAATCGTCTCAGGGAATTTGTCGATAAAATTCTCGACTCTTGTGATCATACCGATTGGAGAACCCGAAGATTCGAGTTGGTATTTCCCCTCGTGACGAACTTCGATATAGGTCTTGTTGTCGATGGCGATGTTCATGCTCCAGACCTCAAATCCACGAATTTCTCCGAGTTTCATCACCACTCCTTCAAGGGTGGCCTTTGTAATAGAGGCTTCTAAAACGATACGGGTTTGTCTTCTCTCTTCACTAGTGAGGGATGAGGTGGTTTTGGCATATTCTCCATCGCGTTTAGCGAGCTTGAGCCTCTCTTTCAAAGATGGCAATTCATCATGATATCTAGCCGAAAGCATCTTCAATTGATTCTGACGTTCAACAGTCTTGCTTTGAAGAGAACGTAAACGATTGATTTCGTTAGACACTTCGACTCTGGTCTTAACTAACGGATTGCCAATGGCCAAGGCTTTGACTTCGGCGTAAGAGAGAACCAAATCATCGATATCATCATTGTCTCTAACATAGACGTCGTTGGTGAGCAATTTCGAGATGAAATTCTGCTTAGTCTCAAGAAGTTGCCAAGAATAGGCATCGAAGGAGCTCTCGGTGATATAACGGAAGATTCTGATCTTCTCATTTAAGTTGCCTGGTCGGATAATACGGCCTTCTCTTTGGACCATATCTGCCGGTCTCCAAGGGACGTCGATATGATGTAAGGCAATGAGCCTTTTTTGGATGTTGACACCTAAGCCAAGCTTGGATGTGGAACCGATCAAAATTCGAATTTTCCCGTCATTTACCGCTTGGAATAGCTTTTCTTTTTCAGAATCTTTCTCATAACTATGGATGTAGGCAATCTCATTTGCATCGACTCCCCTATCCACCAAAAGGCGCTTGATTTCATCATAGATATTGAATCCGGCCTTGGGGGTAGAGATATCGGAGAAGATTAGTTGGGTGAGTCTATCGCTCGCGGTGTCAAAATAGATTTCCGCGGCCTTCTCTGCCAATTGGTTGGCTTTGCAGTTATCGGTATAATGATACATCTCGGGATTAACGATTCTTAGATCGAGCGCCCCTTTACGACCATCGGTTGTAATCTTAAGAAGATTATCGTCTTTATTTTTGACCACATGATTTCTCACATCATCGGCACGCTTGGAAATTGATTTGAGAAATGTCTCGAATTGAGGGGTTTTCTTGATGATAACGTCCTCATATCCATCGAAATCCGGCAAATCAACTTCGTGTTCAATGTGATGGAAGTCAGCAATGGCGGCTAAGAGAGAAGAAAGTTCGGGGATGTTATGGAATTTGGCGAATCTCGTCTTCATTCTATAGCTAAGGGTGTCAACGTCGATCTCAAACTGCTGGACTTGCTCGGCGAACATCTTGCACCAAGCATCGAAGGATGAAAGCTGTAGGAGTTCGAGGGTGCCAGATTGAAGATACTTCTGCATGATGAAGGCATCGGATAAGGAATTGGTTATTGGGGTGCCCGTAGCGAAAACTAACCCCACGCCATTGTGGTTTTCTTGAATGAAGGAAGTTTTGAGCATCATCTCAAAACACTTTTTGGACCCATCGGTACTGATGCCGCTTAATGAAAGTTTGGATTCCAAAGGGACGTTTTTGTAATTGTGGGCTTCATCAAGGAAGAGGTAATCAATACCTAAATCATCGAAATAGGTGGCATTGGGGTCACGTACTTCTTTAAAGATTTCTATTCTTTTCTCTTCGACTGATTTAATACGGCTGGAAACGGTTTTCGTGTCTTTTCCTTCACGAAGTTTAGCCGCCATGTCGGAATAGTGTTTCTTGTAGAAATCTGGAGACAAAGGAATGCGGTCAAAAACTGAGTAAGGCATTAAAATTGCATCGAATTCCTTGTCTTTGATTGTTTTTAGGGTCTCTTCTTTCTTGCTGGGGACGAAATCTTTGGCTTGGACCATCAACAAATTGATGGAAGGATAAAGCTTCTTAAACATTCCCTCCCACTGCTTGAGGATATTGTTGGGGACGACATAGAGAATCTTCTTGGCAATTCCAATTCTTCTGATTTCGTGCCCGGCAGCAATCATCGCATAGGTCTTTCCGGAACCGACATCATGGGCCAATAGGGTATTTCCAGATAGGATGATGCGGGCAACCGCGTCTTTTTGATATTTAAATAAAGTAATTTCCGGGTTCAGATCAGGGAAAGTTAGGAAAGAGCCATCATATTTTCTGACGACATTGGAGGCATAGCGACTATCGAATAATTTGATGACCTTCTTCATTTGGTCGGGGTTATTTTTCAACCAAGTTTGGAAAGTCTCTTCGATTAATTTGGCTTTTTCTAAGGCTAAAGTAGTCTCTCCTTCATTCAGGGTAGAGACCGTCTTAACCTTACCCGTTTTATAGTCACGTTGCTTATCACGGTCATAGACTGCTATCGTGGTTCCATTGAGGAGATGTTCCAAAATGGCGATGCTTTTCATGCGCTTAGTGCCATACTTGAGTTCGGACTGGATGTCCGCGCTTTTGATACGGAGTTCCCAAGAACCAGTATATGAATCATAAGTGACGGGGAATTTATAGAAATTGAAAGTTGCCCTAGCAAAGTCAGAAACGATATCTTCTGTCAATAATGGCGACCCCAAAGAAACATAGATCTCTTCTGGAGCGATTTGGTCAGGGAATACACTCTTCAAAGCCTTGATATTGTCTTCAAAATAACCGGGGTAATGCTTATTGCATTCTTTCGCAAGATCGATTTTCTCACGAATGTTTCCAGACAAATATTCGTCTCTAGTTTCCCAACCGAGATAGAATTTTTCATCCCAGGTTTTGGGGTTTTGATAAATTGCCCCTTTAAGTGATTTGATGACCTCTTGCGGGGTTGTATGGGCGATTGAGGCCATGTATTCAATGTCTACTTTGCCTTTGTTGCGCAAAGAGTGAATTAAAGAATCCTCGATTGAGACAATCTCTTCGGAGATCTCATCGCTTTCGAGGAAAATATTCGTATAGTCCGAAGGAAGTTCCATCGAAAGAACTTCTTCGACGTGCTTAATAGCCTCAGGATCTTGGCTGATGGAAGCTTCAACTTCCGCATAATGCTTCTTTTTGAACGCATTAAAAGCCTTCTCGAAAGCGGCTTGCCCTTTGATGATTAACCATCTGAAATCAGACGGCGATGTTTGAGCACAAAACATCTCGTAAAGTTTCTGATCGATTTCTTTGTCCATGTATAAATATTATATTGACGGAAATGAAAAACCCAAATTTTCAAGAATTATTTTACATTTAATATAAATCTTTTCATTTTATCGATGAAAATCTTATAAAGTAACTATAGTTTTATACAACAATTTACGTTTGTATATGCCGGATGTCCTTTTATTAGTACATCGTAAATTTTGCTTTGACCTATCAATAGATGGCAAATCTGAAAAGTATATGTCTGCATGAACCCATCTATTGATAGATTCTTATGTTGATTTTCCTATGCAAATTCCGTATGGATTATAGGTTTAATATAGGAGATAAAGAAAAAAGGCCTTATTTCTAAGACCTTTAGACGACTATTTAGTCAAGGGGCTCGAACATGCTTTTGTCGACGCCACAGACCGGGCAAACCCAATCAGCGGGGATGTCTTCAAACGCGGTGCCTGGGGCGATGCCGGAATCAGGATCGCCAACCTCTGGGTCATAAACGTGGCCACAGACGGTGCAAACGTATTTCTTCATGTTTTTCCTCCGTTATTGCTTTATTTAATTCTATCCAATAATTGGGAGTTAGCAAAGTGTAACGCTTATTAGAGCCTAGTTACTTTTAAAGTGATGGAAGTTTCTTCTTGAGAAGTCACGGTGAAAGAGTATGGGATGGAGGAGCCATCGTTCATCTTTGTCCCGTTTTCTAAGACGCCGCTAGCGATAGAGGCATTGAAGGTATCGCCACCACATTCGGAATTTAAGCCGAATAGGACTTTGTTCTCACCATAATGGTTGGAGTAATTCTTGTTTTCTTTGAAATAATTGGTCCCGCTGGCGGGGATGATTTCTAGACGGGTGTAACCGCTATAGCTATATTCAGAGCTATTACTGCCGACGATGCTGATGACGTCATACCCGGATTCATCAAAGGAATCGACGAACTCTTTCATGACATAATCTTCTTTTCTCTTGCTCCATTCAAGGCCGCCCAAACGATTATCGACATGGAAGAGTTTGATACCTGAAGTGTCGTAAATATGGCCCTCATCGTTGCCATATCCCGCCCACTCTTCATATCCTTCGAGGGCATCTTTCTCATTGAGCCCGGTTGGGGTATAGTACTCAGCCATGAAATATTCATCATACATCGTGCCATTCCAGCTATCGGGATTAACGAGCATCAGGCAATCGCCGCTTGATTCGAAATCATTCAAGGTAATGGTGAATTCTTCCTCGCTGCCATCGGGGACAAAGGGGTTGACCCAACCTAGCAAAAGCTTGGAAGAGGCATTATGGTCTCCAACATTCCAATCCATCATATCGACGCAGCCTGCCGGGCCTCCATCGGTCGTGTCATTATAGGAATAGTAATCGTCTAAGCCCATCATGTGACCTGATTCATGGACCAAGGTATGCGTGTCGATATTCGGGGTGTAGAAACCGGTTTTGATGAAGCTGAACATGCTCCAGAAATAAACACCCATCGTAGGAGAGGAGATGTTGCCCTGTCCATAGGAGGAATAAGTGAAATTCCACCAAAGTTCCGAATCTCCATCGGCTGATGAATCACCATTATTCTTGTAGACGAATTGAACGCCATCGATAAAACCGTCTTTATCCAAATCGAATTGGGTTAGGTCAATCTCATCCGCATAGGACTCCACCACTTCGGAAAGATAATCTTCTAGGCTCCAGGTGCCGCCATCGTATTTATTGGCCATCTGATCGCTGGTCATCGTGCTGGTGAATGGGGAAACTACCGTGGCTTCTAAGTGGAGTTTCCCATAGGAAGAGGCTTCATAGTAAGAGGCGAGAGACTCCCAGCCAGTATCAGAAGATTTCCCATTATATGCTTTCTCGATCGTCGAAAGCTCAGAATCGGTGAAAGCGGTCGCATCTTTCGTGGCAAAGGGGACAATCAATAGCTTTTTAACACCAATTGTGTCTAAACAAGGCTCGCCAAAGAAGACGTTGGCACTCCGATTGAGACCAAGGCGATCTTCAGATGATTCATAGACTTTGTAGCCTTTGCTAACTATAGCGGAAGAAGATTCTTCGCTAGAACTCTCCGCCTGAGATTCTATGGATGTGGAAGAGGAACCAAAAGATGAACTTGGCGTTGCCGAAGAACTGGCTCCAAAGCTTATGCTGCACGATGAAAGCACGATTAGACATAATGTATTCAAGAGTAAGACGTTCAGATTTTTCATAATCGGCTCCTTTGGAATGAGATTCCAATACTTGAAGAACCCACGGATTGGGTGGGTTCTTCATATTAGTATCTTTTAGAAACAATTCCAAGGCGATTTGTCTCTTTTTAAGTAAACTTTAAGTAAGCCTTGATCAGTGATTAATCACTCATTAACGAGGCCGTGTTTGCGTTTTAGTTTCTCAATAATTTGGGTTGAAACGATCTTCTGAGAGGCTAGTCCCATCAAAATTCCCGTGCAAATCGATATTAAAACCAAGAACGGGAAGTAATAGAAAACCCCAGCCGTCTCCATATAAATCATGGCCACGAGAATCTGCCCGAAGGAATGGAAAACCGCCCCAACCGCCGAGATGCTGAATAAATGAAGTTTCTTTGCAAAATAATAAAGCAAGACCATCACCAATAAGGAAAGCATGCTGCCGCTTAAGGACATGAAAAATCCCATTTGAAATAATGAGCCTCTTAGCAAAGAGACGAGGAAGACCTTTCCTAAATCGATGATCAATGCTTCAAACCAGCCGAATTCGACAAGAACAACCAAAATAATGATGTTGGCAAAACCAGGTTTGATGCCAGGAATCCAAAACGAAGGGATAAAACTCTCGGCATAGCCGAGTCCAATCGTCATAGCAAGGAGAATAGCCATGAAGGAGATCTTGAAAACATTCCACTTCTTCATATCTTAAAATCTTCCTTCCCTTGGCCATAGATCAGGATATAGACACCATTATAGACGCAGTCGACTCTTTCGCCGGCATTGCTGATCCA
>JAIKYF010000134.1 GCA_024683495.1 Bacilli bacterium | reverse complement strand
TCTTCGATCACGGCGTCGGCCTCTTTGGCCTTGCCTTCATGGAGACGTTTGGCTTGTTCGGCGTCCCGGATGTTTCTCTCGATGTAGTCTTTTCTTGCGTCTTTGTATTTCTTGATGCGCTTATAGGCCACGAAATAGACGACAAGGAAAAGAACGATCAACGCGATTAGGTTGATGAGGACGCTCCAGAGGTTGGGGAAGAGTTTGTTTAAAAAGTCTTCGGCGGTGAATGGGGAGCTGCTGGCAAGGATGAGATTAATGATGTTCATCCTGCTCCCCCATTACACCTTAGCGCCTAAGATGAACATGATCAAAATGGCCACGATCAACGCATAGATGGCGGTCGACTCGTCGAGAGCGACGGCGACGATCATCGTCGATTGAAGCTTCGGCTGCATCTCCGGATTGCGGACCATGCCGTCGATGGCGTGGCAGACGATCCAGCTTTCGCCGATGGCGGAAATCATACCAAATGCCACGCAGATCGCGGCGGCAATGGCAATTGCACCCAAATCAGTCATAAGTATTCCTCCTTAATTTGGTGTATCTTCGTTTATTCTCGTTCTAGAGTTCGGCTCGGGGAGCCCCGACGGTCAAAGAGGGGGTTCTCTCCTCTTCGAGGGGTTTTTCCTGAGCGATCCAAAGGGCGTTCAAGGTGGCAAAGACCATCGTCTGAACGTAGGCCGAGAATAAACTGAAGTAAAGATTTAAGATCCCCATGGGAATCGGGGCCAAGAAGACCGAGGTCCAGGCGTAGGACTGATTGACGTCCCAAGAGGGGAAATAGTTAGGCCCATAGGCATTGATGCCCATGGAGCCGAAGATGGAATCGGAAACGTTGCCTAGGGCCCACTGGACCAAGCCGATGATGACTGAGCCCGATAAGGCGTTTCCGAGCAAACGCATGGTCGTGGAGATGATCGGGGTCCACATGGTCAAAAGATTGACGGGGAGGAAGACGGCGAAAGGCTCCACGTAACGGTGGAAATAATGTAAGTGCTGGTATCTGAGGGCCGTGGCTTGGATGAGGACGAACATCACGAGGGCCAAGGATAAGGGGGCGCCGATCCAATCGATGATGGAAGGCATGCCCGTAAGAGACCAGATGAAGGCGATGATAAGATACGTCCATAAAGCCATGAAGTAGCCAGTGAAGGATTCGGATTTCTCCCCCATCCTCTCAACGGTGAATTTATGGCAGAAGTCATAGAGCATCTCCCCTAAGAGGAGGAATCCCTTTGGCCTTTCGAGGTATTTCTTCTTTTTATAGCCGATGTGGAAAGCGATGCCTAAGGCGATAAAAAACACCAATAGGATGGCGATGACGATGAGAGAGGCATACATCGGGGCATCCATCTCCCAGTTGAGGAGCTCAGAGATCCTGTCATTGAAGGTTTTCTGCTGAGCGGCGGCTTCGGCGTAGATCATTTCTTCTCCTCCTCTTTCACACTGGTGGAAGGATTAGAAGAAACGCGCTTAATATCGCGGAAATGAACGACTAAAACGATGACGAGCATCGGAAGAAGGGCTCCGGCTAAGGAGAAGAAATTGATGTAATTGAAGCCTCCGAACCACTCAGGGCGGAAGGTGGAGATGGCGGAAACGACGAGTCCCGCGGCATATAGAAGGAACCGGACGGCGCTTCCTAATAAAGATAAGGGGGCGCTTGTGAGGGTTCCACCCTGCATCTTGGTGAGGGCTTCGCTCATCTTGGTAATGGAATAGAAGCTGACGATGGAGATCAAAGAGCCTAAGAGCCAGCCGACTGGCACGGCTCCTAAGGGATAATTGTTCTCGCCTCTAAGGAAAAAGAGGGGGCACATAGCAAAAAAGACCACCGCCCCTAGGAAAGATAGAACGAAGAGGACTTTATGATTGCTATCGAGCTTCAAGTACCACTTAACCATACCGTGATATCCTAACACATTCCTATAGGAATTCCAAACCCCTTGGGATGGTTTTTGACGATTTTCCAAACATTTATCTCACATGGAAAGAGCCAAAACAAAGACTAGGCTATAGTGATTTAGTCAAAATTCCATGAAAAAAGCCGCTCAAAAGATAAAAGAGCGGCGATTTGTAATGGTTTTTAATTAGCGAGGGCAGTCAAAGGTGAGTTTGATGTCGGTTATCTGGGCCTTATAGCCATAATAGGATCCGAAACTAAAAGAAGCATAGTAGGAATTCCAAGTCACGTCTTCTTCGTCAAAGAGTTCAAATTTGGCGTTGCGGTAGTC
>JAIKYF010000102.1 GCA_024683495.1 Bacilli bacterium | reverse complement strand
GATTCGGTAGAAATATTGGGTCTTTTGGGTGAAGTTGATGACTTGCTTAGGCCAAATCGGCTCCTTAGTCTCCTTATCGAAGACGAATTCGCAGCCATAGATGACCTTGAACTCTTTGGCAATCTTGCAGCCTTGGACGATCTCCTTATTCCCTGAGGAGATGAGGTAATGCTCCACCTTCACGTGGTGCTCCCTCCCATAATCGTTGATGCGCTTAAACCACGTCTCGACGCCTGGGAAGAATTTGATGGCCTTCCCTTGCTCAGCGAGCCATTCCTTGGTCATCTTGATGCCCTTTTCCTTCGCCGTGTGCATCATATAGAAAAGATAGGATAAGGTTCTTTCGCACCCCGTCTTCTTGCTCCATTCGGTCGTCCCGCCCCAGAACTCGGCTGGGGTCATGCCCATCGAGGGGATGAAGGAGAAATTCTGCATGTCCGAAACCGCCAAAGTGGAATCGAAATCATAAAGAACCGCAACAATAGGTCTTTTTGCCATACTTGACCTCCTATTAACATTTTATAATAACGTTTTATCTAGGTCAAATCGGTGTTTTATCCCCCTTTCTTAAGAATGTAGGCCCATAAAAGAAAAATCATTCGCCCCAACCCCTTTCCTTTAGAGTAAAATACTCTTATGCAAGATTGGGGCGTCAAGACTTTATTCTGGATTCTGACCTTCGTGGTGTTAGTCTACATCATCTTCTTTATCTTCGTCCTCCACCAGGTCATCTATTTCTCCTCGCGGATGAACAATAAGCTCAAGACCTTCCGCATCATGTTCGCCGAGAAAAAAGAGATACTTCTCTCTTTATATTCCCTCTATCAAGGAGCCAAGATCCCTCTTACGAGCGAAGACGAGGATCTCGCCACCAAAGTCCGCTGGATCAATCCCGATAAGCTCAAAATCGAAGACATCTCCCAAACCAAAAACGACCTCAATGCCTTCCAAAGAAAGCTCGCTTTCATCGCCGAAAGAGAATCCTACATCAAGCAATCCGAAGATCTCCAAAGATATCTATTGACCCTCTCCGACATCGAAAAAAGCTACCACCGTGTGGCAGCAGCCTACAATAATGATCTAGCTGGTTTCACCTATTGGAGGACTAGAGCCATCTATCGATGGATCTTCTTCATCTTCCGCGTGAAAATGAAAGATAGAATCGTCTAGAAATAAAGCTCATAATCGACTAATCCATCATAGAAATCTTTCTCGTGGGAGACGATGATGACGTTTCCCGGATACTTTTCGATGGCCTCAAACAAGGCATCCTTGGCCTTTTGGTCGAGATGGTTGGTCGGCTCATCGAAAATAAGGAAGTTCGATTTAGTGAGGGTCATCAAGGCGAGCCTCGCCTTCGTGACCTCTCCGCCAGAGAGTTCCGAGAACTTCCTTATCGCGAGGTCTTTCCTCACCCCAACCGCCCCTAAGGCGGTCCGGATTTCCGTATTATTCAATCCCGGGAAGCTCGCTTTGATATATTCAAAAGGAGTCTGATTCAGATCGATTCTTTCATCCTGTGAGAAGTAGGAGATCTTCATCCCTTCTAAGAATTTATAGGAGCCTCCTAACTTAGGCAAAAGTCCCAAGATAGTCTTTAGGAAAGTGGTCTTCCCAACCCCGTTTTGCCCTAAAATCGCGATCTTCTCCTCTCTAAAAAGAGTGAAGGACACCGGGGCCAACAAGGGTCCTTTATAGCCAAATTCCAGCTCATTGACCTCCAATGATCTTTCCCCCACGTCATGGGTGAAGGGGAAGCTGAAATGGACGATCCCCTCTTCTTTCCCCGGGGCCTCCAATCTTTCGAGGTGGGCTAATCTCGCTCTCCTGGATTTAGCGGCCTTCGCGGAAGTCGCCCTCACGATGTGCTTAGCGATGAAGACCTCTTCCTTTTTGATGTAACGCTGCTGAGCCTCATAATTCTTCTGATATTGCTCTTTATCGATCTCGTGCTGCAATAGATAATGGTCGAAATCCCCTTTATAACGGGTGAGGGTCTGATTCTCCAAGACGAAGACCACGTTGGCGATTTTCCTTAAAAATTCCTGGTCATGGGACACCACCAAAAACGCATTGGGGTAACTAGAAAGATAACTGGATAGATATTCC
>JAIKYF010000100.1 GCA_024683495.1 Bacilli bacterium | reverse complement strand
CAAAGGCTTTGACGCCCCGACGGCGACCCTCTTATATTTCGCCCATCTCCTCAACGAACTTGGGATGGGGCCGAATGTCGATTCCTGCGTTTTCTGCGGGAGCAAGGAGCATATCGCCGGCTTCAGCTATGTCGATGGGGGATTCGTCTGCAAGAACGACCTCAATGACTCCACCGACGTCTGCGGCAGCCGAAAACTCAAGATTCTTCGCTACATTTTCCGTTCTAGGCCCGAGAATTTCCTCTCGGTCACATTCAAGAAAGAGGAGTGCTTGGAGATTCTTGATGAATTGGCCAATTACCTCGATGGGTATAACGGCATCAAGATCACCTCGCTCAGCCTCTTTAAGTAAAAATTGAAATTTTTAAAAAAATATTTGGGAAAGCAAAAATAATCACTACACTTCAAGTGAAACGTTTTGATTTCTAAAAATACACAAAAGGAAAGACGTAATATGGCAAACAAATTTTCATTCGAAAAAATCACGGCGCATCTCCAACAAACCGGATATGTGTTCCAAGGCTCTCAGATCTATGGCGGGCTCGCCAATAGCTGGGACTATGGCCCCTTAGGCGCGGAACTACGCCGCAACGTGTCCGATGCTTGGTGGAAGAGATTCGTCCAAGAATCCCCGACCAACGTCGGCTTAAACGCGGCCATTCTCATGAATCCCAAGGTTTGGGAAGCTACCGGCCACGTTTCGACCTTCAATGATCCGATGATCGACTGCAAGGCCTGCAAAGCCAGACACCGTGCGGATAATCTCATCAAAGAGCAATATCCCGACGTCGATGTCGAGGCCATGAGCTTCGAAGATATGGACGCTTTCATCAAAGAACATGAAGTGGTGTGCCCAGTCTGCGGAAAGAAAGACCTCACCCCGATCAGAAAGTTCAACATGATGTTCAAGACCCATATCGGCGTCACCGATGATAGCGCCTCTTTGGTCTATCTCCGTCCAGAGACCGCCCAAGGCGTCTTCGTCAACTTCAAGAACATCCAGCGCGCCTTCCGCAAGAAGCTCCCATTTGGCGTCTGCAACCTCGGGAAATCCTTCAGAAATGAGATCACTCCTGGGAATTTCACCTTCCGTACCCGTGAATTCGAACAGCTCGAGATGGAATTCTTCTGCAAGCCCGGAACCGACCTAGAATGGTTCAAATATTGGAAGGATTACTGCCTTAAATTCGTCGAATCGCTCGGCGTTAAGGAAGAAAACCTCCATTATCGCGACCATGAGCCAGCCGAACTTGCCTTCTATAGCAAGGCGACCACCGACGTCGAATATGATTTCCCTGATTTAGGTTGGGGCGAGATCTTAGGCGTCGCCGATAGAACCGACTATGACCTCAAGCGCCATCAGGAATATAGCAAAGAGGATCTCACCTATTTCGATCCCGATACCAACGATAAATACGTTCCTTACGTCATCGAGCCTTCGATGGGCCTTGATAGATTGATGCTCATGATTTTGGTCGATTCCTACGATGAGGAAGAACTCGAAGGCGGAGATAAGAGAACCGTCATGCATATCAAGCCAGCCTTGGCTCCCTATAAAGTGGCGGTGCTCCCATTATCGAAGAAGCTCGAGGATAAGTCGAACGAAGTCCTCGCCATCCTCTCCCAGCACTTCATGTGCACAAGCGATCTCACCGGTTCCATCGGCAAGAGATATCGCCGCCAAGATGAAGTGGGAACCCCATACTGCGTGACTGTCGATTTCCAGACTCTCGAGGATCAAACCGTCACCATCCGTGACCGCGATTCGATGCAGCAAATCCGTCTCCCCATCACTGACCTCATCAATTACTTCAAGGTCAAATGTTTCTATTGATAGGAATAACTAAGTAATAAATTAGTAGTTTACTAGTAGTTAGATTCATTCGAATTTATCTAGCAAAAACGCAAGAAAGGAGGAAATAATATGGCTTATGACCGCGATTTGATTGACGCGTTGCTCAAAAGCGCCGACATCGTCAATGTGATTTCCTCCTATATCCCCGTCGTCAATAAGGGAAGACAGGTTTTGGCCGTCTGTCCCTTCCATGCCGACACCAACCCATCCTTAAGCATCTCCAAGGAGAAACAGATCTTCAATTGCTTTGTCTGCCACACTGGCGGCAACGCCATCGGCTTCATCCAGAAGTATAAGAAGATCTCCTATGGGCAAGCGGTGCGGGAACTAGCGGAACTCGTGGGCTTCCATGATCCCCGTCTTCAATCCCAAGCCTATCATCGTCCCATCAATAAGGATCTCCAGCCTCTATATAACTGCATCAACGATCTAGAGGTCTATTACAAATACAGCCTTTCCATCGATGAAAGCGAAAAAGCGAGAGAATATCTCGCCAAACGCCACATCGATGAAGAGCAAATCGCCACCTACGATATCGGCTATGCCCCCGAAGATGGCAGAAGAACCGTCGAATTCCTCCGAAGCAAAGGACATTCCCTCATCACCATCGAGTCGATTGGGATCGCGCTAGCCAAAGCCTCGGGGACCAATGACTCCAACGCTGGGCGAATCATGTTCCCAATCCATGACCCCGATGGTCAAGTGGTGGGCTTCTCAGCCAGAAGGATCAAAGATGACGGCTCCCCTAAATACGTCAACTCCCCCGAAACGAAAATCTACATTAAATCTAATCTTTTATATAACTATCACCGCGCTAAAGACACCGCCCATCACGATGGTTATCTCTATGTTTTAGAAGGATTTATGGATGTCATGGCCCTAGGCAAGGCGGGAATCAATTCCGCCGTGGCTTTGATGGGCACGGCCTTGACCGATCATCATATCGAGCTTTTGAGGAGATTGCACTGCGAGATCCGTCTCTCCCTTGATGGCGATAACGCCGGACAAAACGGGATGATGAACGCCATCTCCAAATTCGCGAAGGCCAAAATCCCATGCCGCTTGGTCTCTAACCCCAAAGATCTAAGGGACCCAGACGACATCCTTCAAGAAGAAGGGCCCGAAAAACTTCGGGAGATGATGAATAACCTCGTCGATCCCTTCGATTTCCAAATCAATTTCTACGAAAACGTCAAAAGAATCGATGACCCCGAAGAAAAGCGAGAGGTCACCGAGGACTTGCTGCGCTATTTAAAAGACGTTCCCGAAGGAATCGATAGAGAAAACGGCGCCGTCAAACTCGCCCGCATCAGCGGATATGAGGTCGCCGCCATCAGAGAGATGCTGAACCGCTATTCCGATCCCACCTATAAGGAAAAAGCCCCGGTTAAAGAAGTAGAGACCAGGGTCGCCAGCCCGAATTCTGGGAAACGAATTGCTTTGAGGAGTAAAACCTCAGGCCAAAGACGAACCATCGCCGCGGCCGAGAAAAGGCTCCTCATCTACATGCTCCATGAGCCTTCGGCGGTCCAATTCTATTGCACCCATTTCGCGATGTTCCAAACTCCGGAATACGCGGTGGTGGCTGATATAATCGCCGATAATTACGATGCAAACAAAACCATTCCTTCCCTCAGTGAGATTGCTTCCGTCTTAAGCGCTCTATCAGAAGACGGCGGCACCAATTATGAGGGGATTTTCCCAGGAGTCGTCCAACTCTATGACGAATTCTCCTCGACTCCCGCCCCAAGCGAGGAAAAATACCTCAATTGCTATAAAACCATCGAACAATGCAAGCGAGTCATCGCCGAACGCGAAGCGGCGATGCAAGTTGTCAAAACTGGCATCCAAGATGAGAATGGCGGCGACATAGTCAAAGAATATGTGGCCAACAAAGCAAGGGTAGGAAATAAGAAAAAACCAGACGACACCAACAAAAACTAACGCTAAACCAGTTAATAATCTGTAGGAGGATATTTACATGGCAAAGAAGAACGAAGTTAAAGAAGAGAAGCTTTCCGCGGAGAAGAAAGAAGCGAAGCCCGCGAAGAAAGCTGCCACCAAAGCCCCTAAGGCCCCAAAAGAAGAGAAACCAGCCAAGGCCCCTAAGGCCCCCAAAGCCGACAAGAAGGCCCCAAAAGAAGAAAAGCCAGCCAAAGCCAAGAAAAAACCTGAAGAAGAAGATATCGCCATCGATATCCCAATCGATGATGGCGACGAAGGCCTCCGCCTCCTTAACGAAGCCAAGGCCGAGCTTTTGAAGAAGGCCAAAGCCCAAGGCGGGACCCTCAGCCAAGCGACCATCATGAATGAGATGGAAAGATTCGACATCCCCGATGACGATTTCCAAGGACTCATCGAATTCTTCTACGATGCCGGCATCAAGGTCGAATTAGAGGAAGAAGAGCCAGAAGACATCGACGATTCCGCCATCTCCGAAGAAGAGATGATGAAAGCCAACCAAGAAATGGAGCAGGAAGAGCTCGATGGCGACGATGATTTGACTGGCGAAAAAGAAGCCATCTCTTCCATCGAAGACCTCACCAGAGCCTCCGTCGGCGAAGTCAAATCCAATGACTCAGTCAAGATGTACCTTTTGGAAATCGGCAAAGTCAACCTTCTGACCGCCAAAGAAGAGACCGAGCTCGCCAAAGCCATCGTCGATGGCCTCAAGGCCCAAGAAGAGCTCGCCCACGCCAAAGAAAAAGGGTTGGATGAGAGAACCATCTCCAACCTCGAATTCATCGTCGACGATGGAAAAGAGGCCAAAGATAAGCTCATCACCGCCAACTTGCGTTTAGTCATCTCCATCGCTAAGCATTATGTCGGTAGGGGAATGCACTTCTTAGATTTGATTCAAGAAGGCAACATGGGCTTAATCAAAGCCGTCGAAAAGTTCGATTATACCAAAGGATTCAAGTTCTCGACTTACGCTACATGGTGGATTAGGCAGGCCATCACCCGCGCCATCGCCGACCAAGCCAGAACCATCCGTATCCCCGTTCATATGGTCGAGACCATCAACAAGATGACCCGCGTCCAGCGTCAGCTCGTCCAGGAACTCGGCCGTGAGCCAACCGCCGAAGAGATCTCCGAGAAGATGGAAGGGGCCTTAAGCCCTGAAAGAATCCGCGAGATTCAGCGTATCGCCCTTGAGCCAGTCTCCCTTGAGACCCCGATCGGTGAGGAAGACGATTCCCATCTTGTGGACTTCATCGAAGACAAAAACGCCCAATCTCCCGAAGAATACACGACAAAATCCCTCCTTAAGGATGAGCTCTATGAGATTATGAGAGACCTCTCCGACCGTGAGGAAAGAGTCCTCCGCCTCCGTTATGGCCTTGATGACAACCGTCCAAGAACCTTAGAGGAAGTCGGCAAGGAATTCGGCGTCACCCGTGAGAGAATCCGTCAGATCGAAGCCAAAGCCATCCGCAAGCTCCGTCATCCGACTAGAGCCAAGAAGCTAGGCGACTATCGCGACACGATGATCACCACCGGCCCCGATACCAAAAATGGCACCGGCGGCCACAATAACTAATCTCGAGGAAATTGATGGCAGAAAAGAAAAACATCGATAAAAACTCAGTAAAATTCGTGGGAGCCTCTTCGGAAGAAGATGCTCTCACCGATTATAAAAAAGACATCTCCTCCTATCCTTTATTAAGCGAGGAAGAAGAGGTCCGTCTTATCGCACGCGCCAAAGAAGGCGATGAAGAGGCCAAGGACACCTTGGTCCTTTCTAATTTGCGCCTTGTTTTGAACGTGGCCTTCGATTATGCCCACCGGGGCGTCTCTTTGATGGATTTAATCCAAGAAGGGACGATCGGACTGATGGTCGCGGTCGAAAAATTCGATCCTTCCTTAGGAAATCGTTTCTCAACCTATGCCGTCCCGTGCATCAAAAGCAAGATGGAAGACGCCATCGCCAACCAATCGGGTTACGTCAATATCCCTTCATACCTCTTTAAGAAGATGGCGAGGATCTACGCCCAGAAAGAAAGCCTTTTGATTTCCTTAGGTCGAGAGCCAACCCCTGAAGAGATCGCCGAGAATATCCCTAATTGCTCCTCGGACGACGTCCGTTATTGCATGAGCCTCTCCGAAAGCGTGAGAGCCGGCTCCCCACATCGGAAAAAGAACGATCAAAACGAGGATTTTGAGATAGAAATCCCCGATTTCGACGAAGGGAATGACCCTCATAAGACCTATGTCAACAATGAGGCCATCGAGGCGATTTTCACTTCCCTAGGAAAACTCTCTCCCATCGAGCAAGATGTCATCGTTTCTTATTTCGGATTGAATGGCCATCCGCTTGAAAACTGCGAGGATATCGCCTCTAGATATGAGCTGAGCGCCGAAAGAATCCGCCAAATCCGCAACGATGCCATCATCAAACTCCGGAAGATGGTCAATAAATAACGATGACATTATCTAAAAGACTAGAAACAATCTGCTCTTTCATCGATGAAGGAGCGGTAATCGCCGACATCGGAAGCGATCATGCCTCCGTTCCTTTAAGATTATTGGAGTTAGGCAAAATCAATAGGGGAGAGGCCGTTGAAAATAAGCCTGGACCCTATAACAGAATGAAAGCGGCTCTCGAAGAATCTCCTTATGGAGAAGCCATAAAGCCCGTATTTGCCGATGGAATCTCTTCTTTAGGCGAAGAGGTGGACACTCTTATCTTAGCGGGCATGGGCAGCAATCTCATCGTCTCTATCTTAGATAGCCATAAAGATAAATTAGACAATGTACAAACCATCATCACCGATGCCCACACCGATATGGGGTGGTGCAGAAGGGGAATAGTCGCCCTGGGCTTTATCATCATTGATGAAGAGATGGTGGAAGAGAACGGAATCTTCTATAACATCATGAAATGGAAGAGAATTAGAGAGGAAACTATTTATTCGGAAGAAGAAATCGAATTGGGGCCGATCAACATTCTTAAACAAAGCGAGACCTGGCAGAATTGGCTGAAGAAAAATCAGAAAAAATATCGGACCATCCTTCTTTATTCCAAACTTCGCGAAAGTAGGGAACGAGAAATCAAAAACCGGCTTGAAATGTACGAAAAATACATCAAAAACTGAATATTTTCCGATTTATCCTATACTAATCAATTACTAATTAAATACTTATTTGCTACTAAATAGCGAGTAGGTATTTTTTTACTTCCTCAAAGGTGAGGTCCGAGGTTGAGGCCCCGGAACTGAGGATGGCTTTATGGAAACTCGTCAGGTCATAGCCCTTTAGTTCCTCAACATTGAGGGCTCTGATGATTTTGGCCTTCGGGGCGTTGGATCTTGCGATTTCAAATAGCTTCATCGTGTTATTGCTATTTTCTGAGCCGAGGATGACGACGAGGTCGGCCCCTTCTAAGGAATTGATCAAGGCCTCTTGGCGTCTTTTGGTCGAAAAGCAGCGTTGGTCGGCGATTTCTATCGAGGGGTAATCTTTCTTGATGATTTCGACCGCCCGGTCGATTTCTTCTTTATCGATCGTCGTCTGGGTGACTACCAAAGGCTTTTCTCCTTTGATATGGAATCTCTCGGTGTCCGTGTCTTTGACGTCGAAAAGATTGATTCTATCTTCATCGATGGCCACGGCCCCGGTGCATTCGGCATGGTTTTTCTTGCCGATATAGATCAAATCGCGGTTTTTCTTTAAGGCCGTTTTCATGATAGCGGCATTCCCTTTAACGAAAGCGCAGGTCGCATCATAGACGATGAGATGCTTATTTCTAGCGATTTCATCGAGCTTTGGGTCATGCCCATGGGCGGCGAAGACCATGACTTCCCCATCGGGGATCTCCTTTATCCATTCGTTCAAGGATTTGATTCTCTCATCGTAGAATTTGAAACCTCTAGCGACGAAATATTCGATGACCTCTTCGTTATGGACGAGCATCCCCAAAACATGGATCAGTTTATCCGGATGGTCTATTTTGGCTTTCTTGGCGATTTCGATGGCCTTATTGACGCCTTCGCAAAACCCAAATGGGACAATAATTTGCACTTCCATCTTTGACAATGCCTCTTCTATGCTTTAGCATAACACGAGGAAAGGGGAAATCGCGAGACTTTCGCTTCAAAGTTAATAAATTATGAGCTTCAATGGATTATCATTATCGGACAAGATGGTCGCATCCTTGAAAAAACAAGGATATGTCGATCCCTCGCCCGTCCAACAAAACGTCATTCCGAAAGCCTTGAAAGGCCGTTCGGTCTTAGCCCAATCGCCAACCGGGTCCGGAAAGACCCATTCTTTCCTCATCCCCTTGATCGAGAAATGCGACATGAATCTTAAAAGGATTCAGTCCATCATCATCGCCCCAACCCGCGAATTAGCCCGCCAAATCTATGATTTTGCGAGGGGGTTCTGCGATCATTTCCCCGAATTCAAGCCTCGTCTATATAGTTCGGAGACCGATGTCAGCCAAAACCTTGAAGGGGTCAAAGAGCCTCCTCAGATGGTCATCGGCACGCCGGGCCGCTTAAAGGATATGCTCGTCGACCAAGGCTTATTCGGCTTACAGAACTGCAAAGCCATCGTCCTCGATGAGGCCGACATGCTTTTGGACTTAGGATATTTCGAGGATATCGAGCAAATCTTCGCTTTATTGAAGAATCCTCAGGTTTTGGTTTTCTCGGCCACCCTCCGGCAAGACCTCAAAGCCGAACTCGCCAAACTCGTCAAAAACGGCTTCGATTTCGAAGGCGACGAGAATAAGACCGCCGAAACCGTCACCCATCACTTAATCGACGTCAAGCATATCGGGACCAACGAAGCCATTCTGCGCTTCCTAAAAATCAAAAAGCCCTATCTATGCTTAGTTTTCGCCTCCAAAAAAGAGACGGTTGCCGAGATCCATGCTTTCTTGCAAGCCAACGGCATCCCCAATATCTATTTCGCCGGCAACCTCGAAGAAAGAGCGAGGAAGAAGGCCATCCGCGAGATCAAGAAGAACAACCATCAAGTCATCGTCTGCTCGGATTTGCTCTCTAGAGGCATCGACATCCCCGATGTCACCGATGTCGTCTCCGTCGATCTCCCCAATGATTTAAGTTTCTATTTCCATCGCGCCGGAAGGGCTGGAAGATTCGGCAAACCCGGAGATTCCTGGGTTTTCTATAACGTCGATTCCATCGCCATCCCTCGCCAATTGGCCGATAGAGGCGTCAAATTCGAGACTTTGGCGATGAAAGGCGATAAGATCGTCCCCGATTCCATCGGCTTAGCCACCAAAGCCCAAGGCCACAAGAAGAAAGTCCTTCCTGAAGACGAAGTGAAGGAAATCAAGATCGCCAAAGCCTTATCGCGTCCGAAACAAGTCGAGCCGATGTATAAGAAAAAGCAGAAGATCGCGATTGAGAAAGTCAAACGGAAGTTCAGAAGAAAGGCCATCAAGAAGTCGGTCCGGAAATCCTTAGAGAAGAATTGGACCGCCAAAGCCAAAAAGGCCAAGAAGATCACGGGCAAAGATGGAAAGTAAACTATATCTAGGCTCCCATCTCCCTTTTAAGGCCCCAGGCTATTATTTAGACACCGTCCTCCTCGCGACTGAATATGAGGAAACGACCTTCATGTTCTATACCGGGGCCCCTCAAAACACCAAAAGGGCGGATATTTCCTCACTAAAAATCGAGGAAGCCAGAAAATACCTTCATGAGCATGATTTCGACGAGAGCAAAATCGTCGTCCATGCCCCCTATATCATCAATCTCGCCGCGAAAGGCGAGAATGAAGCCGAAGAGTTCAAGGAGAATTTCCTTTTGGGCGAATTGAATAGAGTAGAGGCCCTCGGCCTTTCTTTGCTCGTCTTCCATCCTGGCTCGAGCCTGGGCCTTCCTAAAGAAGAATCTATTAGGATTTTAGCAGAAAACCTCGATAGAATCTTCGATAAGGACTCTACTAAAGTCCTTCTTTGCCTCGAGACGATGGCAGGCAAAGGCCATGAAGTCGGCTCCTCCTTTGAGGAAATCGAGAAAATCATCGCTTTATCCAAACATAAGGAACGTTTGGCGGTTTGCCTTGATACCTGCCATATCCACGATGCCGGATATGATGTCGGGGACATCGATAAGGTCCTCTCGGACTTCGACCGTCTGATTGGCTTAGATCGACTGAAAGTCATCCACCTAAATGAGAGCAAGAATCCCCGTTCCTCCCATAAGGACCGGCACGAGAATCTTGGCTATGGGCAGATTGGCTTCGATAATCTTTTGAAGTGGGTCTATGATCCGCGTCTAAAAGATATCCCGAAGATCCTCGAAACCCCATACATCAATGAAAAACCTCCGTATAAAACGGAGATTTCCATGATTAGAAGCAAGGTTTTGCTTCCGGATTGGAGAGAAAAGCTATTCTAGGTTATTGAGCTCTTTGACGAACTCATCATAAGCATCCTCATCGGCGATGGTCTTGATGACCTCGCCTTTTTTGAAGATGACCCATTTGCCCACGCCTCCGGCGATGCCTAAATCGGCATGCTTGGCTTCGCCTGGGCCATTGACGATGCAGCCCATCACGGCGATGGTCTTGTTGATATGATGCTCTTCGACATAGGAAAGGAGCTTTTTGGCCAAGGGGATGAGATTGACCTGGGTTCTCCCGCATGTGGGGCAGGAGATAAAAGTCGGATAATCCTCCTTTAAGCCTAAATCGTGGAGTAAGCGGGAGGCGGCTTTGACCTCTTCCTCAGGGTCATCGGATAAAGAGATACGGATCGTATTGCCGATGCCATCTAATAAAATCGGCGATAAGCCGGCCGCCGAGCGGATGAGGCCGATGTCTTTGGGCCCGGCTTCGGTGATGCCGATATGGAGGGGGTAGGGGAATTTCTTCGCGGCCAAGCGATAGGCTTCGATGGTCTCCATCGCCGAAGAGCCCTTCAAAGAGATGACGATGTCGTGGAATCCCATCTCCTCTAAGATTTTGACGTGGCGTTCGGCCGAGGCGCATAAAAGCTCGGAAGTTATGGTGTTTCTCCCGGAATAGATCTTCTTATCGATGGAGCCGGAATTGACGCCCACGCGAATGGGGACGTGATTTTCTTTGGCCATCTCGACCACTTGGCGGATATTCTCGATTTCTCCGATGTTTCCTGGGTTGATTCTAATCGCTTCAACCCCAGAGCGCATGGCCTCCAAGGCCAAACGGTAATCGATATGGATGTCGGCGACAAGGGGGATGGAGATCCTTTTTCTGATCTCCTTGATGGCTCTAGCATCTTCCATGTCGAGGACCGAGACCCTCATTAGCTCGGCGCCTAAAAGGGCGCAGCGATTGATTTGGGCGCTGACCTCTTCGACTTTCGAAGTCTTGATGGAACACATGCTCTGAATGAGTATATGATTGCTCCCTCCTAAGGTCAGGGAGCCGATTTTGACCTGACGGGTCGCTTCTCTATTATTCATTTATAAATATTTTAGTGCTTTTCGGAGATTTCTTGTAGATATTTTTGTTTTCCTATGTTAGGATAACACTCGCGAAAGTAAAAGAAAGAAGAGTGATAAATTATGGCAGCTAAAGGAAAACGTGAAAATATCGGATTAAAGTGCAGCGAATGCGGCGAACGCAACTACATCGCCACCAGAAATAAGAAGACCCATCCCGCCAAGATGGAAATCAAGAAATTCTGCCCCCGTTGCAACAAGATGACCCTTCATAAGGAATGCAAATAAGTCATCCTGGCTTTTAGTTTCTAGATCACATGGCATATCCATCCGGATGTGCCTTTTTTCTAAGAAAAACTGGATGGGGGCGAATTTTTTCGCCTCAAGGAAGAGAATTGGATTAGAATAATCCTTAGGAGAGAATATGATTCAAAGACTTTACCATGGGGGATATGAATGCAACACCTACGTCGTCGGCAACGAAGGCGAGCCGTGTTTTGTCATCGATCCTGGCTATAATATCGATTCCTCGCTTGATAGATACATCGATAAACACCATCGAGGCATCGTCATGGGGTATCTTTTGACCCATGCCCATAGCGATCATATCGAAGGTCTCCTCTCTTTGAAGCATCAAGCCCAGATCTTCCTCATGAGAGAGGAGGAAGAGGTCCTCTATGACCCGAAAAAGAACCTCGGGGTCGACTTCGGCGATCTCGATTTAGGCTGCTATTTGCTCGATGATGAGGATGAAATCAAGCTTGGGCAATATCTAATCAAGGTCATCCATACCCCTTTCCATACGGTGGGGAGCTGTTGCTATTATATCGAGGAAGGAGGGGTCCTTTTCTCAGGCGATACCCTCTTCCATCTCTCCATCGGAAGGACCGATTTCCCAACCGGTTCCTCTAAGCAAGTCGAATCCTCGCTTAGGAAGCTAATCAAGCTCCCGTTAGACACCAGAATCTATCCGGGACACAACGAAAAAACCACTTTGGAGAACGAACTTCGCTTCAATCCGTTCCTCCAAAATCTAAAAGTGTAGATTTATCCCCCAATATTGGTATAAAATACCAAAGGCATATAATTTAAGGAGAACAACAATGAATGTCACAGAATTAAGAGCCGGCAATTACTTCGAAGATCCCGCCGAACCCAATACCCTCTACCAGTGCCTCGATATCCTTCTCAACAAAACCGCGATGAGAAAGATGGTCGCGAAGCTCAAGGTCAGAAACGTCCGTACCGGCGCCGTCATCGAAATTTCCAGAAACTCCGGTTACAACATGGAAGTCGTCACCGTCACCAAGAAAGTCATGCAATATCTCTACGATACTGGCGCGACTCTCGTCTTCATGGATCCGAAAACCTACGAGCAAATCGAGCTTCCTCATAGCGCCTGCGAAGCCCAAATCCCATATTTGGCCCCCAATGGCGAAGTCTCCATCCAGATGTATGAAGAAGAAGTCCTCGGCGTCGAGCTTCCTGCCAAAGTCGCTCTCACCGTCGTCGAATGCGAACCTGGCGTCCGCGGCGACACCATCACCAATGGCGGTTCCAAAGAAGCCACTCTCGAGACTGGCCTCAAGATCAGAATCCCTCTCTTCATCAACCAAGGCGAAGCCATCATCGTCGATACGACCACTGGCAAATACGACAAGAGGGCCTAATCATGCCGACTGGAGCATGGATTGGACTTATCGTCTTCGCCGCTTTAGCAGGTCTAGTCGGAGGCTATTTCCTCGCTAGATTCATCTTCAAGAGACAACTCAAGAAGAACCCACCCATCAACCGCAACATGATCAAAGCCATGTATATGTCGATGGGCAAGAAGCCAAGCGAAGCCCAAATCAACGCGACGATGAACGCGATGATGCGGAACATGGATCAATAAAACTTATTGAGACAACTGAAAACAATGGATCCCTCAGGGGTCCATTTTTTCATCTCTTCGCTTCGCCTAGCCTATAGTAGCAGGGCTAGCGACCTCAAAGAAGAGACCCTCCAAATGAGTGTTTGGCGCGCAACTTATCCCTCATTCATCCCTCAGGTACCCTAATATAAATATAGAATAATGTTGCGCGCCCGCGCGTGTGCGCACGCGCGAGAAATCAAAGCGAAAGAAGAATCAAAAATAGCGAATATTTTACGAAAAAGAAGTAGGGGAAAATCCCTCTAAAACTGATGTTAATACTAAAAAGTGTCAATGAAAAAATCGCGATTGTATCTAGCGATTTTCCGTGCAAAAAAGGTGTGGAATGCTTTTTCCACACCATTTTATCAACTACTAATGAACTACTAATTTGCTACTTTTCTAGCTTTGTCTTTCTCTTCGGCCTCCTTGGAGAAATAAACCTTCTTTTCCTCGCCGGCTTTGAGGCGTTTGATGTTGCTGGAATGACGGATGACGAGAAGGACATAGACGAATAAGGCCGCGGCCACTGGTTCCCAGCCCGTGACCCAAGGAGTCGCGGGGTTGCAC
>JAIKYF010000068.1 GCA_024683495.1 Bacilli bacterium | reverse complement strand
CCTTCTAATTCATAGAGAACGCCATGACTATCTTTGATGGAAATACGGTCGTCATTATATTTCACGAACGCTCCATCGTCATATTCAATGTCACAATGATCCTCATAGTATGAAGAGAATGATTTCTGGTCATATACGACTAGGGAGTTTTTGATTAAAAGTATTTTCTCATCGCCGGTGATAGTCACTTCATCAGGAATGGTATTTGGATCTTTCTTAACTTGCTCTTTGACGATTTCTTCGACTGATTGATCGCTATTGAGGAGATCATCTAAAGAAACGCCATATAATTTAGCGAGGCAAATTAGATTGTCGGTATCAGGTGAGGCCTCGGCTCTCTCCCATTTTGAGACAGCTTGTCTAGATAAGCCAAGTTTTGCGGCTAGCTCTTCTTGCGAGAGATTATTCTTCTTTCTTAATTCTACTAAGCGGTTTGCGATTTCAATGTTCATATTCATTTCCTCCGTTTGCGTAACAAAGGTAACTTATTATCCAATGTTCTGACTACCAAGTTTAGTTTCCAATTTGGCAACTATTGGTTGCAGATGCAATTTTACGCTTATTTTGACGGGGATTTTACTTTTTCGACTTGATTAAAATTTCGATTATTTCCTTAAAGCGCGCCAAATCTTTTTCGAAGGTATTGACACTAGTGTCTATGTAATAGCGGAAATCATCAAATGTCACGCCAGCTATCTCACCCGCTTTCTTCATGGATTCTTCACTAATAGAATAATAATCATCTAAGGTGGCGTAGATATTGTTGGAATCGCTGATGTAATATTCACCATCTTCAGGAATAAGGTAGAGATTTAGATAATCATTGCTTTTTCCTAAAAGGAAATTGGTCATTATCTTTAGATAATCATCGTAATCGATCATACGATGGACTAATGGTGACTTATTTCCTATCTCCAGAAACCATTCCTTCAATTTATCTTTCTTGTTCATAATACCTTCTCCATATCAAAATACCGTGCAAAAACCCCATATTTATAATACTCATCTTGAAAGACTCCGACCATATCGATGGGATATGTTTACCCACCATATGATCCGAATCATTTCATAAGACTAATATACTAAATTTTCGAACATTTTTCATCTTATTAGATATGCAAATAAAAAGGTTCGACCAGAGGTCAAACCTCGATTTAAGATGGCACGCCCGAGCCGACTCGAACGGCTGACCCTTTCCTTAGGAGGGAAATGCTCTATCCAACTGAGCTACGGGCGCATACTGCAATTATAGTCAATATTTTATGATAAGCCACATAAAACTCTTTTAACAAAATTAGACAAAATGTATCATTATTGCTAAAATAGTCGATGGGGATCATTTATGAACAACAAGATGGTAGATAAGAAAATCAGAGAAGCGCTCTTAAAATTGTTAACAAAAAAATCGGTTACCGATATTTCTGTCAGCGAACTCGCGAGGAAGGCCAAAGTCTCTCGTGCCAGTTTTTATCGCAAATATGGGTGCATCGATGATGTCGCCGAAGACATCTCTGATAGGCTCTTGAACCTGATGATCGATGAATACCCCGTCCTTCTTAGCAATGATAGAGGCGAGAAATGCCGCGAAGCGATCTTCAATTATTTCGAGGATCAAGCCAAGAAAGACATAACGGCCGTCCTCCTCCCGGAAAACGACAATTACATTCGTAACAAAGTCATTGTCAAATTAATGAAAATCGCCAGCGAATCTCCCCAAAAGGAAATCGATGAGATCTATGACACTTATGTCAAAATCGGCATCATCGCCAACTTCGTGAAAATCTGGAACACCGGAAATAGGAAAAAATCCACGAGAGAAATAGCGGATTTAGCCTATAGATACGTTAAGAAAATCTAAGAAATATTCCTAATTATGACGCGGCTCTCCTGCCGCGTCTTTTATTTGCGATAAAGTTGGCGAGGAAAGCGATTATCAAGAAGAAAACGCTTGTAAGAACGATGCTTCCTCCAATATGCAAAGAGAAGGCATAGCCAATAAATAGTCCAATGATACCCGAAACGATTGAGGCCAAAGAGGCAATCAGCATCGCTCCCTTATTGGATTTAGCGAGTTTTAACGCTAAAGCTACCGGCACCGAGATAAAGCAGGTAATCAATAAAGAACCGACAATATTGCAAGCGACGGCAATCACCAGTGAAGTGACAATCGTATCGATCGAGGAAAGCAAAATGACATTGAGCCCGTTAGCCTTACATTCGTCTTCATTAAATGATAAAGCAAGGTTTGAACGATAGAACAAAACCTCATAAACGATGGCAAAAATCACCACAAATATAAGTGCGATAAACTCGACATTATTGACGGTAAATAAGGAACCGAATAAATATGATTCAAAACGGTTTCCAGGAGCGAATTTCGTTAAGATACCGGTAAGACCCAAAGCAAAACAGAGGATAATTGCCAGGGAAATTTCCGCTAATTTAGGAAATTTCCTTCTGAAGAACTCGATCAATAAAGAGCAAACAACCGAGAAGATAATGCTATAGATAAGCGGCATTCCACCCACCGCTAAACCAATCGCGATACCCGCTAAAGAGGTGTGCGATAAGGTGTCGGCCACCATGCTAAAGCCCTTCGATGAGAGCCTTATTCCGATGAAGGGGAGGATCAACGAAAGCAAAATAATGCAGACGAAAGCTTTGATGAAGAAATCGTAAGAGAAGCCCATGAATGGGTTCAAGATGTTAACCGCGTTAATCATGATGGTGATTCACCTCGATTCCCATATTGTTTGTGAAATGCATGAAACGACTGCATTTGCTGATTTCATCTTTGTCGTGTGAAACAACGATGATAGTCGTCTTCTTTTCATTGTGGAGTTTTTCCAATAAATCGAAAATTTCTTGCCTTGTGTTGAAATCTAAACCGCTCGATGGCTCGTCTAATAATAGCAAATCAGGCTCGGAGATTAAGCATTCCGCTAATCTAGTTCTTTCTTGCTCGCCGCCAGAAATTTCATCGAATCTTTTCTTACGTAAGTCATAGATATTTAAGTTCTTCATCCACGCTTCAATCTTGGCTTTATTATCCTTATTCAAGAAAGAAAGCGGGGCCTTTTTGATACCGAGAGAGACAATTTCCTCAACGCTGAAAAGAAAGAAATTCTTCTTATTCATGTTCAGCTGGGAGAGATAGGATACTTTCTTAAAATCGTTTCGAATGGTCCCGCTGGTGGGTTTATTAATCTTCGCGATTATTTTAAGAAGAGTGCTCTTTCCCGTGCCGTTTTGCCCGCAAAAAGCCACAAAATCACCCTCGTTAATCTCGAAGGTGACATCGTCTATGACTTTGGTGTTCTCATAAGAGAAGGATATATTTGTGCCGACTATTCTTTTAGACATGTTTCTAATTCTAAGACATTTTCTTTCATTACTGAAAGATAATCTCCCTCTTTATCATATTCGTCAACATTAACGCCTTCATAGGCCGATAAAGTTTTATATTCGACGATATAATTCTCTTTCTTCAATTCATTGACGATAGTCTCGACATGACCGACTTCATCAAGTTCTTCCACGAAGATGTATTTGACGGAATTTTCTTTGATATATTCGATAGTTGAGGTGATTCTCCCGCTGTCAGGTTCATGGGCCGCGATATCACCGATGCCATATTGAGTTAGGCCATATTCTTTAGCGAAATACCCAAATGCTTCATGAGAGGTAACGATTACTTTGGAAGATAATTTGTCTCCTTCTAAGCGGCTGGAGAAATCACTCATGGCGTTAGAGAATTCGCTAACCGCCTTATCGTAGTTCTCGCTGTAATAAGTAGAATTGTCTGGATCAATCTCCACCATCTTATCTTTGATGTTCTTCATCATCGTTTGACTCTCCTTTAAAGAAAGCCAAGCGTGAGGGTCGATAACTCCATTATTCTCATCAAAACCCACTCCGTTTGTAACATTGAAGGTATTTTTGCTTAATCTATCAGCCCAGGTATCCATTTCGTGACCATAGGAGAAAAGAACTTTCGCCTCGGCGCAGAATATAGAAGCCGCTGGGTCATTAGGCGAAAAATCGTGCGGCTCATTATCGCCAACCACGCAATATAAATCGGCTTTGTCACCCACTATTCTTTTGGCGTAGTCATAAATAGGCGCGAAGGTGGTCGCGATTTTCATTTTACCCGATGAGGTGGTATTGCAGCCAGCCATCAAGGAGCAAGAAGTTATTCCGATGATCAACAATCCAATCTTTTTCATATAAATTAGTTCCCCTAAACTTGCAAATGCGAATCATTTGCGACTAATATAATAAGGCATTCGATTTTAAATGCAATAGCAAATGCAAATCATTCGCATTTGGAGGTGGCTATGAAGAAAACAAAAACAAGGATTCTCTTAGAGAAAACGCTTAAAGAGGCCAAATCTTCTTACACGGCTTTTGAGCTTTTTGAAATTCATAGGAAAGATAATTTGACCCTCTCCACTATCTATCGCACACTTCAGACCTTCGAAAAGGAAGGCCTAGTCACCAAAGAAGTCTCCACCTTCAAGAATGAAGCCGTCTATTATTGGAAACACGAGGATCATCATGAACATGGCCATATCTTAGAATGTGTTAAATGTCATAAGCAAATCATCCTCAACTACTGCCCATTTGAGTCCGTTAACGAAGATATCAAAGAAAAAACCGGCTTCTCTTTAGAGGATGAAAATCATATCCTATATGGCGTTTGCAAGGACTGCCAATAAAAATCCCGTGCAAAACCCGCTTATTTTTAAAAAACAAGAAAACCTGGCTTAACGAAGGCCAGGTTTTATTGATTTAAGTGGTCGGAACGACGGGATTCGAACCCGAGACCCCTTGCTCCCGAAGCAAGTGCTCTACCAAGCTGAGCTACGTCCCGATAAGGCGGCATTTGGCCGCCCGCATAATATATCACTTTATAAAAGTGTCTTCAACTTAGAACAATGTCATCTGATTAGATTCAGATAAGCCGTCGAGTGCTCCGGCATTACGGAGAGCCGTAATTGTCGATTCACCGATTCCAGAACGGTCTCTAAGGTCATCGACCGAGAGGAATTCACCATTCTTTCTTGCTTCCATAATCTTATTGGCGGGTATAGCGCCAAAGCCGGAGATGACGGTGAAAGGCGGAATGATCGAATTTCTTTCCTTACAGACAGTCCATTCGTTTTCTTTGGATTCCATAAGATTGACGTTTTCGATGATATAGCCTCTATCGACCATCTCGATGGCAGCCATATCCGTCTTCAGGATTTCGGCATCAACATCGGAGAAATTCTCCTTGAGGGCCGAACGATGACGGAGGTCAAGGATCTGTTCTTTGATCTTATCGACTCCACCGCTCATGACCGCGATGTCGAACTTATCGCATCTGGTCGTGAAATAGGTGGCATAGAAGGCCAATGGATGATAGATCTTGAACCATGCGACACGCAAGGCTCCGATAACGTAAGCGGTCGCGTGGGCCCGTGGGAAGAGATACTGAATCTTGTTGCAAGACTCAATATACCACTCGGGGACGCCATGCGCGCGCATCTGGGCTTGGTACTCAGGTTTGAGCTTCCTGGCCTTTCTAACGTCTTCCATCGCGTGGAAGGACATATTGGGGTCGCAGTTCATGGAAATCAGATAGTTCATGATATCGTCACGGCACCCAATGACCTGTTCTAGGACTTTTCCTGATCTAATCAAGTCTTGGGCGTTGCTATTCCAAACGTTGGTCCCATGGCTCAGACCAGAGATGATCAACAAATCGTTGAAGGTCTTCGGCTTCGCTTCTTCTAATAGACCCTGAACGAAGTTCGTGCCGAATTCCGGTAAGGCGATGGCCCCGGTCTTGAAGTCCAAAGGATTAGTCTTCATCTTCAAGGCTTTTGGCGAAGTGAATAAGGATAAGACGGCAGGATCATCGACGGGGATGACGTCTGCGACATGATTGATGTCGATTCCGGTTAAAAGGCACTGCATGCGGAGAGCCATCGGATCGACGTGACCAAGTTCATCTAATTTCAGAACCGAGTCGTGCATGCTCGCAAATTCGTAATGGGTTGTCAACCATTCGGCATTTGGATCATCGGCAGGATGTTGGAATGGGGTGAAATCGAAGATATCCATGTTCGCCGGAATGACGACGATGCCGCCCGGGTGTTGTCCAGTCGTTCTCTTGACGCCTGAACAACGCATGGCGAGCCATGCGGCCCAAGGTCTCTCTTCGGCTGGAAGGTCTTTTATATCATAGACTTTCTCGTAGTAGCGTTTGACATAACCATAGGCGTTCTTGGCTTCGGCCGCAGCGATGGTGCCAGCTCTGATGACGTGAGGATTATGGATGAATTCACCCTTTCTGATTTTCTCGTTTTCTTCTGGAGTAGACAAAAGGGTACGAGTATAAGCATGGGCCCGGGCCTGATAGTCCTGAGGGAAGTTAAGATCGATATCAGGGACCTTATCGGCCTCGAATCCTAGGAAGGTTTCGAAAGGAATGGATTGTCCTTCTCTAATCATTTCGGTGCCGCATTCAGGGCAATTCTTATGAGGAAGGTCGAATCCTGAACGAAGATTCTTGAATCTCGGGTCTTTGTCGGCCCATTCGAAGTGTTTGCAATGTGGGCATAGATAATGAGGCTTTAAGGGATTAACCTCGGTGATCTCTGCCATCGTGGCGGCGAAGGAGGAACCGACGGAGCCACGGGAACCGACGAAATAGCCCTCTTCGGCGGCATGTTTAACAAGAAGGTGGGCGATGTAATAGGTGACTGAATAGCCGTGCCCGATGATACCTTCAAGCTCTTTTTCTAAACGTTCTTTGACTAAAGGATCAGGGTTCTCACCATAGTTCTTTTTCAAATTTGCATAGCAAAGCGTGCGTAATTTTTCATCGGAGCCCGGTAGATTGGCGTCTGGAGTGGATAAAGTATCCTTAAGAATCTTCAAGGGCTCAGTTCTCTCGGCGATGAGATTGGTGTTGGTGATGACGATCTCCCGGCACTTCTCTTCAGGAAGCCAAGTCCTAAAGGAGGCAAGCATCTCGGCGGTTGAGCGGAAATGCTGGTCAGGATTGTCGAATGGGGCGTGATTCTTACGCTTGCTGGGATTGAGAGGATGGAAGCTTCCACCTAAGCCAGGGGCGACGATATAGATATCGCGGAGGATTTTATCCTCGGGATTGACGTAATGACAGTCACCGGTCGCGCAGAGGAGTTTGCCCTTCTTATCCGCGGTGGCGACGATACGCCTTAAGACATCCATCAATCTCTCTTCGGTGCAATCTTCCATGCCAATGAGCCAAGAGTAGTTCTCTTTAGGCTGGATTTCGATATAATCGTAGAATTCCATTTCCTCTTCGAGTTCATCTTGGGTGCCGTTAAGGGCTTTTTCGAAGACGAAGCCATTCATACAGGCGGAGCCGACGATGAGGTTTTCCCTATTTTCGTTAAGGAATTGACGGGGAACTTTCGGAACCGAGCCAGCCGATAGGAAGGTGGTCTCGGATTCAGAAACGATGCGGTATAAGGCTTTTAAGCCTTCATAGTTCTTAACTAAGACGCAGACATGGAAGGCCTTAATGTGCTTATAGAAGTTTTGATGGTGGCATTCGAAATTCTCTAATTCCACGTCAAAAACGTCATGTTTTCCTAATTGCTTGGACAATTCGTTGATCATGACCATCCAAACACGGGAAAGGATTTCCGAGTCGTAGTCCGCACGGTGGAAGGCGCCGGATGTGGCATCATCCCCAAGTTGGACATCAAGTTTCTTGGCCAAGGTTCCTTCGTTTAAGTAACCAAATTCTGGATAGATATATTCGGCGACGGCCAAAGTATCGATGACCGTGTTATCGACCGGAGGCTGGCCCGCGGCCTTCCTCATCATGTTCAAGAAGGAAATATCGAATGGGGCGTTATGGGAAACGAGGATGCAGCCTTCGATGATTTTGTTGATCTCATGGATTGCCACTTCCATCGTGGGTTTATCAACCAATTCCTCATTGGTGATATGGTTGATTCGCTGAGCGGATTCGGAGATCTTCATACCAGGATTGATGAAGATATCATGACGTTCCATGACCATGCCGTTTTCAACGATGACGCAGCCGAATTCGATCGGACGGTCATAAGTGTGGGATAAGCCAGTGGTTTCAAAGTCGAAAACGCAATAACGGGCTTTACGGAGATTTTGCCCAGTTGGCTTTACGACCATGATTGGGTAATCGAAAACATAAAGCTCGCAGCCATAGATGATCTTGATCCCAGTGGCACTGCCTGCTCTTTCCGCGGCGGGGAAGGATTGAAGGACGCCATGATCGGTGACGGCTAAAGCTTTCATCCCCATGTTTTTGGCGACCGCGCAATAGTTTTCGATATCACCTAAGCCATCCATCTGGGACATTTTGGTGTGGAGATGGAGCTCGACTCTTTTCTCTATTTCGGGGTCGTTTCTTAAGGGCTTAGGATCGAGTTTATTCATGTAATGTACGAAAATTTGCTTATCGGCATTTTTGCTATCGTACTCAAGCGCGCCTTGGATTTGGTATCTACCGAGTTCTTTGACGCCATTTAGGACTTCTTCGGTCAAACCATTTTTCGAAGAGATAGCCCGGCAATTGATTGCCCCTCTATCGTCAGCGATGCTGAAGGTTAAGAATAATTGTCCTTTCTTGGTCAGACGGGAATTGATATTGAAGACTTGGCCGGTGAATTCGACGTTACCCATGCTCATCTTATAGATGGCCCGGATATCTTTGACGGGAGAATAATCGCCTTTGAACCGGGATTTTCTATTGGCAGTAGAGATGGTATCGACTTGGTCTTCTAAATCTTTTAATTCGTAGGCTAAACGATGGGCCTCTTCGAGAAGTTCTTGGTCATAAATTATCTCTCCGCTGAAATCTGAATCTCCGACATAGGCGGTAAGATTATCTTCTGAGCCAGTTTGGCTATCGGGCTCGACATCATTGAATTCTTCTTCGGGCTCGTAGGTATCTTCTTCTGCTGGGTTAGTTATTTCTTCAACTGCTGCTTCTACTTTAAGAGAGATTTCTTCCTTAGGCTCTTCGGTGGCGATCACTTTTTCCACCGCTGGTTTTTCTATCTCTAAAATGACGGGTTCTCCGATGTAGAAAGGATAGGAGACGAAGGATAAGAAATCCGAGAAATCGGAACCCACTTTCGTGGCCTTTTCAAGATTATCTCTCGTGGTCTCAATCCTGATAGAAGAGTCTTCCTGAATGAGTTTAAAAGGAGATATTCCATAGAAATTTGTGAGGTACCAATTGTCATATAACTCTATGACATCTTGAAAAAGAGGCGGGTTTTGATAGGAAAAACGGAATTCATAGGTGTAATTTATCTTGGCGATTTTCTCTTTGAATTCCTCTAATTCAGCAGATTGCCAGGGTCTTTGTTTGATGACATCAAACACGACGACTTTGTTCACGATAGTCGGCGTTTGGAGGAAGTCCATATCGAAACGCTCGGCATCTTCGAAACCGAGGTCGGTTAAAAAGCGAATCATTTTTTCTTTCATAATTTTCCTCCTTTGCTAACTAGATAAACAAGACGATGACATCGCGGACAATCAGCGATATGCCAAATATCAGCAAGGCTATCACGCCGATGGCCGAAACGATGCTTTTGACTTTATCAGGGATTTTCTTCTTGGCGACTTTCTCAACGCCAACAACCAATAACTGCCAACCATCTAAGCCCGGGAACGGGAGGAGATTGAGGATCGCCAGATTTAGCGATAGCAATCCGCCATAGAGGAAGAAAGTTCTTCCCCAGCCGACTGAGGCTGAGGCGGTTGAGAGAACTCCGCCAAAGGCCACGATGGAGCCTAAATTCGAGAAATTGAAGGTGAAAATCGAAGCCAATCCTTCACCGATGGCCCGATAGAAGGAGACGTAATAGGCGCAAGCGCCTTGGAGCCTTTCCCCGAAGGAAGGATAGAAATAATAGGTTCTGACTTTCGGGGATTTCTCACTGACATCCCACTTGAATTTATCGCCATCTTTGATGGAAGTTAGGGTGAATGACTGTTTGGTGCGGTTTTTGAACATCTCTTCGCTTGGTTGGACAAGCCCGCCATTATTGACGTGCATGACTTCTAAGTCGAGTTCGAGAGTCTGGGATTCTTTTGAGACTTTGACGATTTCTTTCGTGAAATCTGGATAATTGACCAAGGACATCTTTTGTCTAACGTCACTGACATAGAAAGAGTCTTTGGTTTCGAAGAAGACGAGATTATTGATCACATCGTAGGTCCCTAAACCGGCGGATTTATAGCAGGCGACATATTCCCTGCCATCGAGTTTAGCGTCGGAATCGACCACGAAATAGGTGCTTCCTTTGAAAGAGAAACCGAATGGGGAATAGTAACGGTCGTTGTCTCTTGAGAAGGATAAGCCCCCTAATTCGGAATCTTCTCCCCACATCGAGTAGCCAACGAGGGCATTCCCGGTCGTATCGGTGTATCCTGTCTCGAAGATAGCTTGCTCATAGAAAGATTGGAAGGCGACCGTATAAATCAAAGTAAACAAGATGCAGAAGGTGAAATTGACGGTGACCCCCGCTAACATGATGAGGGATTTCTTCCAGGGTTTCTGAGCTTCTAAGCCTCTTTCAGGAGGGACTTCCACCCCATCAGGAAGTTCGACCCCTTCTCCATACATTGAGACGAATCCGCCTAAGGGGAAGGCTCTGATGGAGAATTCAGTCTCGCCGCCTTTTCTCTTCGTATGGAAAAGGCGAGGGCCGAAGCCAATGGAATATTCAAGGCAATAGACATTGAAGCATTTGGCCATGACCAAATGGCCCAATTCGTGGGTAGAAATGAGAATGCCTAACATTAACACTAAGACGAGAATTGTAAGGAATATCTGCATATACTACTGATCCAAGCCTGCCTTTCTTCTAACATATTCACGAGTCATTCGATTGACTCGAATTAAATCATCTAAATTTGGTTCGTCGATGTTTGTGATTTCTTCTAACGCCATGAGGACGTAGCGTTCGATATCCAAGAATCCGATTTTCCCATCCAAGAAGAGATGGACCGCTTCTTCATTGGCGGCGTTGAGGACGCAAGGCTTAATCCCGCTTTCCTTCAAAGCCCCGACGGCAATCCCGACGGCTGGGTAGCGTTCAGGATCGAATTCGTGATAATGGTAAGGTCCGAAATCCTCGATTTTTTTCTGATGGAAGACCTCGAATTTTGATTTCCCTTCATAGATTGCATATTCGATTGGGCCGTGCATATCGGGCTTATTGACATCGGCCCAGTAACTGCCATCTTTCATCAATAAGAGGGAATGGACTTGACTTTCGTCATGAAGCAAGACTTTGATTTGGTCGATGGGCCAATCAAAGAGATAGTGCGCCTCGATGACTTCAAAGCCCTTGTTGAACATTGTAGCGGAGTCGATGGTTATTTTTTCTCCCATCCTCCAAGTAGGGTGTTGCAAAGCCATTTCAGCCGTTACATTGTCTAATTCATCGCGGCGGAGCTTTCTAAATGATCCACCCGAAGCTGTGATGACGAGCTTATCGACGTCTTTGCGATTAACTCTGGATAAACATTTGGCGATGGCGACATGCTCAGAGTCGATCGGATACATGACTCCATGATTTTTCGCCAATAATTTTTTGATTAATTCGCCACCGACGACGAGGCTTTCCTTATTGGCGAGGCAAAGGATCTTATTCTCCTCAAGGGCAGTGATTGAAGGGACTAAGCCCGCGAATCCCACTAAGGCATTCACAACCATATCGGCCCCACAATCTCTTATTAAAGAGGCTAGACCATCATCGCCATGATAGAAAACAACATTGGGGAATTTCTCCTTTAAGGAGGAAGCGTCCTCTTCCTTCCTTACATAAATCCATCTTATAGATGGGAACTTAGAAAGCAAAAGAGGCAGGTTTTGCACGCGAAATCCAACTGAAACCGCGACAAGATTGAATCTCTCGCGATCTTTTTCGAATAAATCTAGAGCCTGCTCGCCGATGTTGCCGGAGGCTCCTAATAGGCAAACGTTTCTTCTCATATTAGGCAAAGAAATTCCATCCGTTGGTAATAAAGATCAAAAGCATCGCCGCTAGCATGGCAGTGAATAAAGCGCTGCCAACGCGGTCGATAACGCCACCGTGCCCTTTGAGGATAGAGCCGAAATCCTTGATTTGGAAGTGACGCTTAATCATGCTGAAGGATAAATCTCCGATGTCGGAGATGACGGGGATGACTATAGAAAGCAAGACGACCCACCAGATTCCGCCCCCACTTAAGGTTGGAAGGATTGGGCAACCATTCAAAGAAGTTGGTAAACCAATCGCCAGCATCGAAGCGGTTCCGAAGAACCAACCGCCAAAGAAACCTTCCCATGTTTTATTTGGAGAAAGAACGGGGGCCATTTTGTGTTTTCCGAATAAGGAACCGACGATATAGGCGAAGATGTCGTTGATGCAGGTTCCGGCGATGACGAAGAAGAGGAGAGTGCAGGAGCCAAGATATTTGAAGATTGGCTGGTTGATCAATTCCTTGCCAGTCCACTTCCCATACCAAATATAGGATGAAGAGGACCAAATCTGGTTGGTGCCGAATAAATAGAACGGATAATAACGGAGGAAGAGAATGGCTTGGAAGCCAATGCCGAGCAATATGGAGAAGACCGAGAAATACAAGACATCGGAGAAATCGAAATGTTTGTTATCGACAATTCCTAAAAGGAAGTAAACCCCAATGGCAAAGCCAATGCCGATGATAGAGATATTTAATTCCGAGAAATAATTCTCCAAAGAGAAGGGGAAATTAGATAAGCTAACGCTCGGATCGAGCCGCTTAGCCTCGATATATTCCCCCACATTCACCTTGATGATGAACCAGAAGATGAAAGAGAGGACGATGAAATAGGTGACCACGTGGATGTACCAGGGATACTTTTTGCCAGTGGCTCTCATCATCTCTCCGATGCCGAGGATGGCGATGGGGATGAGCATAATGAACAGAACCCATGAACCTAAAACAATCGCCGGAGCCACTAAAGCGACGAGGATTAAGGCCACAATGACGCGGGATTTAAAGGATGATTTGGCTTTGGGGCTTAATTCGTTGACCTGTATTTGATGTTTATGCATTCTTTAAGCCTCCAAATCTTCTGTTGCGGTTTTGGTATTCTCTTAGGCAGTCGATGAATTGCTCTTTCCTGAAATCCGGCCACTTCACATCGGTGAAAACAAACTCCGCATAAGCGTTTTGATAGATAAGGTAATTACTAAGCCTCATTTCACCGGATGTTCTGATCATGCAGTCGACATCAGGGATTTCCGGAGCCCAAAGATAGTTTTTGAAAGAGGATTCGTTAAGATCTTCGATGTTGGCCTTACCTTCTTTTACCTCGGTGGCGAATTTTTTGGCAGCCCGGACGATTTCGTCTCTTCCACCATAATTGAGGCAGACATTGATATACCAATTAGAATTGTTCTTGGTTCTTTCGATGGCCTCGTAACAGACTTTTCTGGTCTTTTCTCTAATTCTCGATAGATCGCCAGAGACAACAAGCTTAGTGCCAATGGAATCAAGGTAGTCGATCTCGCGATGGAAGAATTCTTCCAAATAGTCCATCAAATGGTCGATTTCATCTTGCGGACGATCCCAATTTTCGGTCGAGAAGGCATAGAACGACATATATTTGATGTTAAATTCTCGACATGCCTCGAATAATTCAATGATGCGATTGCAGGCTTCTTTGTGGCCGAGATGGCGAGGCAAACCTCTTAAATTGGCCCAACGGCCATTCCCATCCATAATAAAAGCGACGTGGTCAAGTTTCTTAGTAAGGACAAATTCTTTCTTCATGCTTTGAATTATACTTAATTCAATAAAGGACATAAACCTCTAAAGGAAATATTTTTCGTAAAAAGACAAAAATTTTGTTGTTTGTTAGGTCCGAAATTGAAGTATCATAACCAAGTAACGAGATAACCATGGACAAAAAAACTAAAAAGGGAATAATCATCGCTTCTATCGTGGGAGGCTTCGTCATCGTCGCCTCAGCGGTCATGGTCCCAGTCGGAATCGCCTACCGCAACCGCCCAACCAAGACCTATGACGCCTGGTATGGCACCAAGGCTGGTTTTTATGACGCCGATAAGAAGTTAATC
>JAIKYF010000038.1 GCA_024683495.1 Bacilli bacterium | reverse complement strand
CATGTTGTTATAAGCGAGCTCGGTATAGGACTTATAGCCCATCGTCTTGGCCATCTTGGTTCTGACTTTGACCATTTGGTCATAGATATCCTCGATCTCGTCTTTCTTGGTGAGGAGATAGTTATCGTAGGCGAGTCTCGCCCTTCTTCTGACGTCTCTATCGTTATCCTGCATGAATTTCGATAATTGGGGAAGATTATAGGTCTTGCCTTCGAACTCAATTGAGCAAGAGGCGATCAAGGCATTGTATTTGGAGATAAGGTCATTGTCCTTCATGGCCTCTTCGATGATGATGGGGTCGAAGCTCTTGAGGGAATATTCGAACATCTGGAAGAGGAAGGGGCCGACTTTCTTCTCGAAGAAGGGGCGGTAGGGAGAAGAGAGGAAGGCTTTGGCGAATTCGACGTTGAGCGCGCTGACTTCAGGGAGGCGGCGGTCAAGCAAATCGTTGGCCTTTTTGACTTTCTTCACGCGGGTGTCGAGGGAGAAAAGGACTTGGATGTAAGTGACTTTATCAGCAAAAGCATCGCTGAGCTTATTCCACTTCTTGTAGACTTTGTAGGCTTCTTCTTCGGATTTGGCGGCTTTGAATTCCTCGACCAACTCCTTCATTTTCTTAAGGGTGGCATCGAAATTAGGAACTCGGTAGGGCCATTCTTCGAATGGCGCCAAAGGTTTTTTGGACATAGGTATCCTCCTTATTAATAATCGATTTTAGAGATACGGCGAACTTCGGGAAGGTCTTTTCTTCCATTCGCCTTTTTGAATTTGGTGAAGGTCGCGTTTCTTTCCCCTAATTCACTGAGGACGAGGAATTCTCGTTCGTCTCTAGAATAGGAGCAACGAAGATAGCCTTTATTGACGAGATAGGTGATCTTGTTTTTGAGCTTCTTCTTGCTGATGGAAGAGAGATAGCCAAAATATGGCTCACTGACGAAGGGGAGATTTTCCTGGCATTCGATTCCCCGGATGATTCTTGCTAATCCTTCGCCTGTGGCTTCATAGCCTTCTAGGCGCAGAAGGCGGACCACCGAGAGGATTTTCTTGTAGGATAAACGCAGCGCTTCAGTTTCCATAAACATTCGTATTATAGACATAATACGGGATATGTCACCAAATTTAGGGATTATTAAATCACTTTTGTTGCGGGAAAGGAAGAGGAAGACTAGAATATCCCTCGGACGAAATAATTATGGTAGACAGCATTGACACACAAATCGAGAACGTTCTCGAGAAAATCAGGCCCTTCCTCCAAAGAGAAGGCGGGGACATCCAGTACATCGGCTTCTTAGAGGGAGTCGTTTATGTCGTGATGCAAGGGGCTTGCCAAGGTTGCATGTATGTCGACGCCGACATCTCCGCCGGGGTGGAAATCATCTTGATGGAAGAAGTCCCTGGCGTCATCAAATGCGATGCTTCGGGAAATTTCCCGCCAGAAGTCATCAAGCAATTCGAAGAAAGAACCGGTCAGCCCATCAAATCAGTCGCGAGCTTCTAATCGCGGCTTTTTTCTTTCTTAATTAGTTTATCTTTAAGGATATTTAAGCGATAATAAACCCATGAAAATCATCTCTTTTAACGTTAATGGCATCCGGGCCATCCTCAAAAAAGATCTGGACCGCGATTTCACTTTGCTAGACCCCGACATCTTCATCATCGAGGAGAGCAAATTCTCCGAGACTTCCCATGAGGAATTCCCCTTCAATAGATTCGGTTACGAGACTTTCTGGACCGTCTCAAAGGAAAGAAAAGGCTATTCAGGCGTGGCTATCCTCACGAGAATCCCCCCTTTATCCGTCCATTATGGCTTAGAGAATGGGGAATATGATGAAGAAGGAAGAATCATCACCCTCGAATTCGAGGATTTCTATTTGGTCGGCTGCTATGTCCCTAATTCGGGGGATGGGTTAAAGCGACTCGATTACCGGATGGTCTTCGAGGAGAAGATGCTGCATTATCTAAAAGGCTTAGATGAGAAGAAACCCGTCATCTATACGGGAGACTTAAACGTCGCGCATGAAGAAATCGACTTGAAGAACCCAAAGAGCAACACGATGAATCCCGGCTTCACGAAAGAGGAAAGGGAGAAGTTCTCGATTCTCTTGGAAAATGGCTTCACCGATACCTTCCGTCAACTATATCCCGATAAAGTCCAGTATTCGTGGTGGAGCTACCGCTTCAACGCCAGAGAAAATAACGCGGGCTGGAGAATCGACTACTTCGTGGTCTCCAACCGCTTCATGGATCGAGTCATCGATTCTTCGATCCATAACGAAATCTATGGCTCGGACCACTGCCCTGTCGAATTGATCATCAAAGATTAAAAACTAAAAAGATAGCCTTCAGCGCTGACTGAAGGCTATTTTTTCTTGATGTAGAGCTTTCTTCCTTTTTCTCTTAGCTCATAGATGCGGTTTTGTAAGAGAGAGGCAAGATAAGAATAAGTCTCCCCATTAAGTCGCATGTCGGGCTTAACATAATCGTCTAAATAAATGGGCTCACCCACGAGGATTTTGGTCTTGTGGAAGCGACGATATTTATTAAGGGTGACGATAGGATAGATAGGAGAATGGGTATGGGTGGCGATATAGCTGACCCCTCCTTTGAATTCCAAGAGATTATCATCTCTAGAGATATGCCCTTCAGGGAAGATCATCATCGTCCCGTTGGTGTTTAAGACATCGAGGGCATCTCTTAAAGCCTTACGAGGATCATCGGTCACTTTGATGCAGCGTCCATGATCGAGGACCCAGCCGGTGATGCCGGGGTTTTTATCCCAGACGACATGGGAGACGAAATTAAAGGGCCTTCTTCTTAAGAAGAGACGGAGAATGACGACGGAATCAAGGAAAGAGGTATGATTGGAGATCATCAAAGCGTCGTATTTGGGCTTAAACATCTTTTTAGCGTATTCGCTGTTGTAATAGACCTTGATGGGATAGAAGAGATTGATGATGGCCCCCGTATAGCGGAGATGATCATAAATCGGGGCGAAAAGCCGGTAATTCTTGAGTTTGAAATACTGGGCTTGCTGCTTTTTTAAGCCATCGACGATCCCTCTAAGCTTATCGGATAAGCGTTCGGCCTCATCGTGGGAGAATTTCTGAGACATCGTCCATAAACGAGGATAGACGGGGTTACCGATGTTGACCCCTGCCCTTTTGAAGAAGCCATAACGTCCATCGGTATAGACTGGCAGAATCGGAGCGCCGGTCTTCATCGAGAGATAGACGACCGAGGCGTCGAATCTTTGGAGGGCGTTATCTTTGGCGAAATGGCCTTCGGGGAAGATGAGGATCTTGCCGTTGCGGTCGATGATTTTCTGGCAGGAATCGAAGAAATCCACATCTAATTCATTGGGCTTAGCCTCAATGCAGCCGAAAATTTTCGCGATGATCGGATGATTTTCGAACGGGACTTTCCCTAAGACGACATTGACGTTGTGGAAGAGGTAGACGACGAATTCATAAAGGAAGAAATCGTGCCAATTCTGGTGATTGGAGACGATGATCAAAGGCCCTTTAGGCAAGAGGTGACGACGTCCATCCTGATGAGTGATGCGAGGTTTATAGAATAACCACATCGGAAGAAGGAAGAACTTAATGATGATTCGCAATAGTTTCATCTATTTGTCCTCCTTACTTTGATAATATTTGTGGAATTCTTCGGGAGTTTGGAACACCAAGCCCTCAAGAAGAGGATTATCTTTTTCGAATTCGGTCGACATATCGTAGACCATCGAATAATAGGCAATGGAATCTGAGCCGATCGTGGCATAGGAAGTATCGGGTTTGATCAGAGATTCATTGACCCCGGTAGAAACGGAGAAATAATGGATGATCCTTCCTAATAAATCGTCGCTGACATATTCTTTTTCTTCCTCAATTAAAGGGTAGGAAGTTGGATTGGCTAAATAATCATTGAGGAGCTTACGATAGGAAATCTTAAAGCCCATCGCCATTGGGATGGAAGTCGCCTCTTTGAAGGCGGCAATCTGGAAGACGGGGTTCAGTTTGACGTTGATGCTCTTCAAATCTTCAAGGATTGATAATTTTTCCTTAAGGGAAATATTCGCTTCAAACTGGATGAAGAGAATATTGATCTCGTGATAGATGAAGGCTAAGGATTTGATCCCTTCGTGAGTAAAATGATTTTCGACATTGGATGGAGAGATGAGCTCACCAGAAGGATGGACCACCACATCATCGTCACGACCGAAGAGATAGTACTTCCCTTTTACGCATTTAGCGAGGTCACCAGTGAAAAATAATGCACTTTTGTCACGGATTTCTTCTTTTCCATCCACGATTTGCTTATCGAACATGGTATCGCTTTTGACGTAGAGCTTACCAATGCCTTGGGCGTTAGTCTCCTCAAGAATATATTCATAATGCTTCATCGGCTTGCCAACGGAGCCGGAAATTCTCTCTTTCAAGGAATCGACTTCAACTGAGGCGATTCCGATCTCGGTCATCCCATATCCATTAACGAAACGATAACCTAAGGCATTGAATAACTGGAGGGTGTTCTCAGGGATATATCCTCCGCCGGTGATCATGAAAGTGACTCTTTCGCCTAGGCTCTTTCTTCTCACTTCCTTAAAGGCTTTCTTCGCAAACCATCTTCCAAAACGTGGGAAGATCGCTTGAAGCTTTAAGGAAATCTTTATCCCTTTCTCGAATTTCTTCTGAGTTTTTTCATCTTTCTTCGCCACTTCTGCTAAGATGGCTTTTTCAAAAGAGGTATAGAAATTCGGGACGGCGAAGATGAGATTGCATTCTCCCCGATGGATGCTTTCGGCCAAATTCATCGGAACTAAGGACATCGGAATCATGAAAGTCGCCCCAACCCAGGAGTACCAGATGAAGACGGCGCATAAGCCAAAGATATGATAGAAAGGCAAAATCGCGAGATGAGTGGGACGCTTTCCTTTGTTTTTGAAGAAGAAAGGCTTTGGTCTACCTAGATAATATTCATTCTCTATCTGAAGACACAAAGTCTCGCTAGAGAAGGCGTAGACCTTAGGTAGGTTGCTGGTGCCAGAGCTTGAGAGCAAGACTTCTTGGCCCCAGGGCTCAGTTGTCTCTTCCTCCACATACATCTCATGAACGATCTCATCATATGGAAGGAAAGGAATGCCATCAAAAGTTCTTTCGCCGATGACTAAAGAGATATTTAGCGAAGAAAGAAGACGAGAAATCGTATTCTCATCATGATGCATATTGACTAAATATGGGCGATACCCCGCGGCTAAGATGCCCCAGAAAGCGGAAATCCAATCGCGGGAATTCTCACCCGCTAAGGCGATGATGGAATTCTTAGGGAGAGTGACTTTCTTCTTAATGGTCTGGGCGGTGGCCAAGGCTCTTTCTTTTTCCCTTCCGTAGGTGACTTCTTTGATATAGCCATCTTCCACATAACGAATGAATGGGAGATTGCCATGGCTCATGCAAAGGGAAAATAGCCTCTCAAAGGTGAGGGGCTCATCACGCAGATGCTTGATTTCCTTAGTTTTGAGTCTGACTAGCTTCGACATATTCGTTAATATACTCCAAATGGCTATAGATATTGAATTGATTGACCTTCGCTAAATCAATGATTTCACTGATTTTCGTAGCAAATCCGGCCTTAAATTCATTAATGTATTTATTTTCCGTTTTTGAAAGGCCTTCGATTTTCTCTTCGGAAAATTCATAAGGCTTCAAAGACAAGGAGAAGGTCTTCTCGTTCCTTATGGCGTTTTCGACGCGGTGGAAATAGCCACTTCCGCTTATTCTAAGATTCGTCCCAGAGGTTAAAGAGACTTTTCTGAGGAGATGTTTCCCTAAATTAGGGAAGAAAGTGTAGGTATTATCTTTCAATTTGATTCTCTCCATGAGGGCGTCCCCACTTAAGGAGAGGATCTCGCTTGAAGGACTATAGGAATCCCCGATCACGATGTAGGTAAAACCTAAATCCGTCAAAACGTTATAGAATTCTTTCTTTAAGGAGAAGTTCGAGGGGCGATAGCCAGAGGGGCTGACCCCCAATTTATCTTGGAATTCGGCATAGGATTCTGAGACCCATCTAGCAAATTCATCTGGGTTTTGCACGGGATTTTCTAAATCCATCGTTCCTGCTAAGGCTAATTCATGACCTTCGGAGATGATTTTAAGAAGAAGCTCCTTATTCCCATCGATGATATTTGGATCGATAAAGAAAGTCGCATGGACTCCTTTTATCCCCAATAGTTCCAATAAGGCGGAGACCCCATGCTCAATCGTCTCCTTCCCTTCTTTTTTCTTTCCGCTAAAAAGAGGCAAAGAAATCCATTCAGAGACATCGATATCTAAGAAAAATAACTTCTTCTCCATTAGATTTTCTCCACGAAATCATAAACCGTCTTATCGTATAAGGCTGTCTCAGCCTGACGGATATGGGAATGCCAGCCCTTTTCGAATAAGACGAATTCCTTCTTTTCGCTAGGGCAACTATCAAAGGCCGCTTTCCCTTCCTCCCATAAAGCGAAGACATCGCCTTTGGCTTGGAGATAAAGAAGAGGCAGATGAACGTTTTTGATGGAATTCTTCGGGCTATGTTTTTCTATATCGACCTTTGGGTATTTTTTGAAGAAATGAGGCAAGAAATTGCAGGTTGGGAAAGGCTTATGGCCTGCTTGGATGGTCCGTAGCTCAAACATTCTTCTAAAGGAAGTGAAAGGCCCTTCCACCACCGCGCCTAATAGATAGGGAGGGAGATTCTCCTTGCTTAAAGCGAGGATGGAAGTCGCCCCGCCGATGCAGATGCCATGGAACAAAACCCCTTCTTGCCCCTTCTCTTCGTGAAGGAATTTACTCCAGGCAAGAATATCATCCGCCTCAAGGACGCCGGCCGACATATAGGTTCCTTCGGAATTGCCGAATGAACGGGGGTCGATCAATAAGACGTTATAGGAGGAATGCTCATAAATCGGGGCAAAATAATAGGAATAATAGGAAGATTCCGCCCTCCCAGGAATGATGATGACGGTTTTCTTTCTCCCATAATCAAGATAGATGCCGACTAGATGGAGGTTATCATGGGTGATCTCGACATCTTGAGCGTATCTCTCAACAATCTTTTTATATTCCATCCCCTCATCCCACATGGCTTGCTGATTCTTATCGCTAGGAAGGGAGCAAACCCGGAGGAATTTCTCGGGGTAAGTCTTCACGAACCATTTGAAATAGAGGTGACGGCAGATGAAAAACGGGACCAGGAATAAAGGAACTACCCCTACTACGATCACGATTGATGCGATGATGATGACCCAAATATACCAGTCCATGGTTAGTTAGTCTTTTCTCCGTTGATGAGATAATGGAAGAGTTTCTGGTCGCCTTCGACGAGGATGACGTCGGTCGAGGAAGGAAGGATATCCTCTAAGGTTGAGGAGAAATCCTCAGCCTCATCGGGATCGACCCCTGCCCCATAATAGACGGTGATGATGTCATAGCCGCCGAGAACTTCTCTTACCAAAGATGGAACGCCGGATTTATTCGGGGAAGTGGCTAAAGGATGATTGCCTTTGAGCAAGACATAGTCTCCTTTATAGACGTGGATATCCTCAGATATATATTCCTTGCTGGCGATCGCCACTTTGATGGTCAAGCAATTGGAGACGGCCTCCTTCATGTTGACGATATTCTCCTCGATTTCCATCTCCGGGTCATAATGCTCTAAGGCCGTGACCCCTTCGGCTTGGGAATTGGTGGGGATGAAATAGAGTTTCTTAACCCCATCGTTATATTTTTGGATGAGGATCTCGCAGGTCCCAATCGCGTTTTGGTTATTGGGGAGCAAGACGATATTCTTGGCCTTAAGAGAATTGATGGCAGAGATGAATTCCTCATAAGAGGCTTCATTCCCTAAGGGGTTGATTTGATTCTGAGGGACTAAGAAATTGGAGAAGATCGCCGAGAAACCTTCGCCCGCAACAACGGGAACGAAAGCGACTTTGTCATATAAATTAGCATTTTCATCGACTTGCTTCTGCATATTGTCGACTTTGAAATCTAAGAGGCTCCCATATCTAGAGACGGCATCCATGACGGCTTGGTCGTCATTGGAATGGATGTGGAATTTGATGAGGCCGTTGGTCTCGATGAAGACCTCGCTTTCGCCCATCTTGGAGAGTTGCTTCCTTAAGGGTTCGGCGGCATGCTCACCTTTATAATATTCGTTCTTTTTGATGACCCCTTCGATGCAGAAACGGAAGAAGAGATCGTCTCGATCTTCCTCATTCGTGCCGAAAATGTCGCTGATTTCTTCGGTTTCCGGGATCTTCTCGCCTAAGCAAGTGAGATAGAAGGCCTTCAGGATGTAATAGAATCCTAAGCCTCCGGCATCGACGACTCCGGCCTTCTTAAGTAAAGGCATCAATTCCGGAGTATTCTCGACGGTGGCCATGGCCTGATCTTTCATTCTTAATAAGGTCGATTCGAATTCTTCGTCGGGGGTGAGGTTGGAGACTTCCTTCATGACGGTGAGGATGGTGCCTTCGGTCGGATCGCCAATCGCGGCGTAGCTCGCTTCGGTCCCTCTTCTAAAAGCCGCCATAAAATCGGAGGTTGTCATCTCCGTTAAGCCGGTTAGAGCTT
>JAIKYF010000034.1 GCA_024683495.1 Bacilli bacterium | reverse complement strand
GGAATCATTCTCTCTCCCGTCTTCATGATGTTTTATGGCTTAGCGATCTTCGTTGGGGTTCTCACTAAACCCAAATGGAGAAAGGTCGCTCGCAATCCTAGAAAACCAACTAAAAAGAATCGATAATATCGCTTCTTTTTCTTGATAATCAAACAAGATCCCTCGTATGTATGCGTCATACATTTGTGTCTTTTGACACAAAATGTTTCTAAAGGTGAGGCGTTTTCACTAAAATATAGAAAGTATGAATCACGCCGCTGATAAATTCGGGACTCCAAGCGCTTATCTTAAGCTTACTTTGAGCGGTATTTTGATCTCGATGGTCATCAGCGCTTTCCTATTCACTTATGGTTTTGTGAATAAGTGGTACCAATTAGGGGTTGATAAGCAATTCTATTGGATCATTATTTTCGTCGTCGGCACGATTGCTGCTTCGGTTTTGGAATACTTTTTGCTTGATAAATCGCTTGGCAAAGGCGAAGTGGGGGCTCTTCATCTTTTCTATGAAGGAAAGAAGAAATGGTCTTGGATATTTACGCTTCTTAGATACATCGTCATCTATGCCATCACCTATATGATCGGTCTCCCTTTAGGCCCGGAAGGCCCATCGATTTTCCTTGGGGCTTTGATCGGCGGGGGCGTTTGCTATTTCTTATCCGATAAAGGCGATGATGACCTTAAAGGCATCAGATTAGGAGCCTCGGCAGGTTTCGCCGTAGCCTATAGCAACCCCTTAGTCGGAATCACTTTCTATTTCGAGGAAATGCGAAAGAAATTCGAGCTCAAGAGGTTCTTGTATTTAGTCTATCTAGTCGGTATCTCAGTCGGATTCAGCTACTTAGCTAAATATTTCCTTTCCTTAGTCAGCGGCGAGGAAATCCATCTCTACCTCTATGAGCTATTCAATGACAACATCTGGTATTTGGACGCCTGGCCTAAATATGGGGTTTTGGCCATTTGCATTGTCGCTTCTTTCTTTGTGGCCTACGCCTTCCGGTTCGCTTATGAGAAATTAGAGAAATTCAAAGACTGCAAATACACGAAAATCTACGTCATCGCCTCGATTGTGATGGCGGCCGCGACCTGCGTAGCCATCAGATTCACTTGGCCGGATCTCTTAGGGGCCGGAAGCTCAAGAATCCTTTATCTCCATCAATATACCACCCCGGAATTATTGGCGATATTCGGCATCAGATTCGCCTGGACCATCTTGGCCTTCGCCTCCTTCTATGCCGGCGGTCGTCCGATTCCATCTCTAGTCATGGGTGCGACGTTAGGCTCGCTTATCGCCGGTTCCTTCTCTAGTATCGTTCCGATGAGCGATTCGGAATTGATGCTGACTGAACTAGTGACGATGCTTTCTTTCTTCTTATTCCTTAATAAAGGAGAGCTTAAGCTCACCATCATCGCTTTATCCTTCTCCTTTGGCTTACCATGGGTCCTTGGCGCTTACGTAATCCCAATAGTCGGTCTTTATTGGCTATTTGAAAAATTTGTCCTTAAACGTCAAAAAGAGTACGATGAAAGGGATTAACATGAGTAAACAAAAAACTGTTATTCTTTCTGGTTCCTTCAACCCTCCGACCTTAGCCCATATTGAACTCCTTTTGAATTCCATCAAAGCGGTAGGCGCGGATAAAGGCCTTTTCCTTCCTTGCTCCCATTCATATCTAAAATCCAAGAACACGATGCATAGGGATGGATTGGCCTTAAAAGACGAAGTCCGTCTAAAGATGCTTTCTTCGATTCATGAGGAATACCCTCAGTTAGATATCATCGATTATGAAATAACTGGGAAGGGGACTAGTTTCAGCACCTATTCCTCCTTGTCTTATTATCAGAATGAGCATCAGGATGAAGAACTGTTCTATATCTGTGGGGCGGACAAATTATCTTCTTTGCCTCATTGGCATAAAATCGAAAATTTCATCAAGGAATTCAACATCATCATCTTTAGAAGAGATGGCACCGATATCGAAAAAGAAATCTCAAAAGTCCCATTATTCAAAGAGAATCGAACTCACTTTTACATCACCCCAAGCTTAGAAAATGTAGGCCATATCAGTTCAACGAAAATTCGGAATCTCTTTAAAAATGGCGATCCAAAATATTTAGATTATCTATCTACCGGGGTTGGAAACATCATGAAGGATATTAAGCTAAGCGATTATCCTGAAGTATCTATGGAAGAATGGGTTTCCTTCATGTTAAAGCATGGCGGAAGACTTTCCAAAAATAAGGTCTCAAAAGCCATTTTCGCTGACAATTCCCGCATATTTTTGGAAAATAAACAGAAATTTCTCTCCTTCGAGCCGGCAAAATATTATGCCTCTCCGTTTGATTATTCTCCTAAGAAAATCGCTCCATCGACCTCTATAAATGTCTTGAATATGAATCTTGATGAGGCTCTAAAACCCTTCAAAGAGAAATATGAGCACTTGGCCATATTCAATAACACCCATCCAGCGAGGGTGGCTGGCTATTATGACGAGGGTAAAGGAAGCGGCTATGATACTTACCTCTCCCTCCGTTCTAATCTTTCCTTATATCTATATCAATACGCAAAGCCCACGTTGAAGAGAGTCAAGATGTCTGGCGTTTCTTTGATTAAGGATGTCTATCCTCTAAATAAGGGGAGTGGATTATACGCTAAAGACGTCATCTTCTTTAGATATGGCGAGAATAATGACTACAGGCTTAGAGATGAGGTTCTTTCCGATGTTATCTCCATTCCTTTATCGGATGAATCTCAAATCGATAATCAGATTAGGCTTCTTTATAAAGTGGCCTCCATGAACAAAGTCGAGTGCCTAATTATCGATAAAGAAAGCCTCAAAAGATCAGCGATCGGAATGAATGAAGCCCTCAAGAGATTTAAAACTATTCTCTTAGAGGAGTTCAACGGCATCCTCAAAGAAGTGGTGATTCTTTCTAATTCAGCAAAAAAGAAAGAATCCAAAGATCAGATGATCCGACTTCTTTCCTAAAATATCTCATTTTTGCCATGTATATTTCTATTCAAAGCATCTTTATGACAAAAACCAGCGAATTGTTACAGTCAATAAAATATCTATCTCTAGTCTAATCAAACACTAAATGGTAATATACCCACATGAGCAAACTGCCTAATCATGCCTCTGGAGTGGATTTTCTTTCAAGCATCACTCTATTCGCGGAGATGATTCCGGGCGGTTTTTTCGTTTATGAAGCGACCGGAGAAGAAAAACTAGTCTATATCAATAAGACGGCGATGAGAATCTATGGCTGCGAGACCCGTGAGGAATTCGCCCGGTTGACTGGCGACACCTTCCCAGGCATGGTCCATCCTGATGATTACGAAGGAATCGAAAAATCCATCCAAGATCAGATTCACGTCAGCGATGAATCTCTTGATCATCTTGAATTCCGTGCCATCAAGAAAAACGGTGATATTGCTTATATCACCGATTTCGGCCGTTTCGTCGAACACCCCGATTTAGGCCCTTTATTCTTCGTTTTCATCGAAGATATCACTTCAGTTGCCAAATCCGCCGAAAACAAGATGCTCAAAGACGCTCTCGAAGAAAAAGAGAAGCTGATGGATACGAGAAAGGACTTCCTTTCCAATATGTCCCATGATATGAGGACGCCTCTAAATGGTGTCATCGGCATGAGCGAATTCGCCATGAAGAAGACTGATAACCCCGAAGTGACTTCGTGTCTAGAGAAAATCGTCTCCTCTGGTAAATCCCTCCGGGCTTTGATTAACGATGCCTTCGACCTCTCAGAAGTTGAATCGGGCAATTTTGCGATTCTTGAAGGCCCGATTAATCTATTGACTGGGTTAAGCTATGTCAATAATTCCGTCCAAAGTGAAATCTCAGAAAAACACTTAAGATATTCATTCGATACAGCGGAAGTCATTCACCCCTATGTCTTGATTGACCACGTCCGTCTTTCCCAAATCCTCATGAACTTCCTCTCCAACGCCTGCAAATACACGCCTAGAGGCGGTGAGGTTACTTTGAAGATTTCGCAAAAATCCTCGGCAAAACCCGGCTATGTTGATACGAAGTTTGAGGTTATCGATAATGGCATCGGCATTTCCGACGAATTCAAGCCAAGGCTATTCGATGCTTTCGAAAGAGAAGATCATCGCCGAATCGGAAAAGTTTCTGGCTCTGGATTAGGGCTTACTTTATGCCGCGAATTAACTCATGCCATGGGTGGAAAAATCGGGTTTACCTCCGAAAAGAACATTGGTTCGAATTTCTTTATCGAATTCACCTTGAAGATCCTGGAAAAGCAAGACCTCAAAGAAGGCGAGCTTTCCGATTTGGATTTAGATTTATCATCTCAGAAAATCCTTATCGCCGAAGATCAATTCATCAATCAGGAGATCTTGAAGGAAATGCTTCTTGAATTAGGCGCGGAGTCAATTGTTGCGAATGATGGCCTTGAAGCCCTAGAAGATTTCTCTTCTTCTAAGCCCGGTGATTTCGATTTGATTCTTACCGACATCAAGATGCCGAGAATGGATGGAATAGAATTAAGTAAATCGATCCGAAATCTCTCACGAGCCGACGCCAAAAAAATTCCGATCATCGCCGTGACGGCCAACGACATCGATAATGAGAAAGATGTCTATAAAGAGGCTGGCATCGATGGTTTGATCCCAAAGCCCGTCGACATGACGATGCTGAAATACACCTTATTCCAATATCAGAAAAAATAGGTAGAAGCGGTGGCTTCTACCTATTTGCTTTTATTATCCGATTCTCTTTGATTTTTTCTTGCGCTTCACTTCGTATAGGTGAGCGTCCGCCACTGGGTAAAGGGTTTCGAAGGTTATGCCGTTTTCTGGGACCATGGCAACCCCGCAGGAAACGTGAATCTCCTTATTGAGGCCGACTTCGTAACCGATGCGATTGACCATTTCATCGATAATCTCCCCAACTTTTTCATCGGAGAAATCATCGCTTCTCTTCCTGATCATCAAACAGAATTCATCGCCGCCTAAACGCGTGCCATATTGGTATTCTTCAGGGAGGCGGGCGAAGGTATTCTGCATCTCGGCCAAAACTTTATCGCCCAAGGGGTGACCATAGGTATCGTTCAAGCCTTTGAAATCATCGATATCGAGAATAACTAAGGCCATCTTATCCAATGGATGGTCGGAGAAATAGCCATTCATCATCTGAATGCCGGCGTTTCTCGCCATGCAGCCAGTCAGAAGATCGAACTCTTTCATCTTGATCTCCGTCGCGTCGGAAAGGAAAATTGAGGCATAGTTGGTCCCATGGTCATAATAGGAACGGATAAGCATTCTTCGGAAGATCTTTTTCTTCTCGACTTTATAATAAACTTCATGGGTAGTCCTCGATTTAGTGGCATCGATAAGGTTATGGATGGCGAGGACCTTACGCAATTTCGGGCGGTCGCTTTCAGAAGCGTGCCCAATGAGATATTCGCGGAATTGATGGCTGTAGACTCCAAGGCGCGAGGAACCGAATTGCTTCTTTCCTTCCGGTAAGAGACTCAGCATCATGAATTCATCTTTATCAAGATTGACTTCGATATAGGCAAAAGCTAAATCCGAGACGCTGGAGAGGAGGCGGTCATAGAAAGCAAATCCGTCGTTTTCGGATTCGGTGACATGTTGGCTCGGATCCCCTAATAGGGTAAATAAGGCGATTTTGACGGGGTTATTTTCATAAAACGACTTCCTAAGACTGACTTCAAAGACTTTGTTATCCTTCTCTCCATACATTCTTTTGTGATCCCTGATGGTGTCGATATCGATCTTGAAGGTGCTGTTGAAATCAGATCCTTTCTTGATTGAGGGATAATAGGAGGAAATGAAATCGTTATAGGCAAGTATTTTGTTCTTTTCGTCTGCGATAACGCAACCCTGAATTTTTGTGGAGAGCATCCATTCGCTTATTAGATTGGGGTCAAGATCTTCGATATCGTCATTCTTATATCTTCTTTCAATTGCTTGAAGGAGATAATAGGAGTTCGCTTCATCCTTGAATAGGAACATCGCCGAGACGGTGAAGACGTATGAAGCGGTGCCGAAATAGAAGGTGCAGTCGATCGGATCGGAGAATACGTATTCTTTCTGGGACCCATTCAGATATTCCTTCATGTTCTTGCGGATTTTGGGGTTGAGGTAGATCAACATATCATTGTTCATGAAACCATCGATCGGCCCGATATTGGAGACCCCTTTTGTCATAGTCTTGTTGATGTTGATGGGGAAGACGCCCTTCCCATCGAAACGGAAGATGCCGCAAAAGCAAGGCATCTCGTCATATAAGAGATGGATATTGGTTTTGGTATCGAGAATATCGTTGATCATGAGCTTGCTATCATGAGGATCCATTTCGAAAGAGACGTGTTTATTTGATAATTGTTCGAAATCTTCGACTTTCATCGGCTTGCCAAACAAGAACCCTTGGACATAACGGACGCCTAAGGAACGGAAGAAGGAAGCCTCGGCCTCGGTCTCGACGCCTTCGACGATGATCGGGGTGTTGATGCTTCTGACCAAAGAGACGATCGATTCGATGATCTTTCTCTTCTTCTTGTTATCGCCTTCGCTAGAAAGGAATTTATAGTCGAGCTTAATGACATCGACGTTGATGTTCTTAAGAGAATTGAATGACGACATGCCAGAGCCGAAATCATCCATCAAGACCTTGATGCCCGCGGCCTTACATTTCTTTAAGAAGGAGATAATCTGGATTTCGTAGTCGGCGTAGGCCGATTCGGTGATTTCTATCTCGACTAAGGAAAAGGGGATATTCGCGTCTTCGATGGTGCGGTAGATTCTTTCGAAAATCATCGGATCAGCAAAATCGACGCGGGAGAAATTGACTGATAATGGGAGAGCGGTCTCTGGGTTATTTTTGACCCACTTAGCGAGGGTTTGACAGGTTTTTTTGAGAACGTAGAGGTCTAATTCGTAACATAATCCATTCGCTTCGAATAAAGGGATGAATTCAACTGGCGAGATTATCGATCCGCCCAAAAGCCATCTGACCAAAACCTCGCCTCCAAAGTAGGTGTTGGTCTCAAGATTGTATTTAGGCTGAATGTAGATCTGGAAATCCTCATTCTTCAAAGAGGAGGAGAAGTGGTCATTGAAATAAAGGAACTTCTCTTCCCGGTGATTCATCTTATCGTCGAAGATTTTGACGCGGTTAAAGGGGTCGGTTTTGGCGATTTTGTGAGCCAAGGCCGATTTCGATAAAGAGGTCTCAAGGCTCTCTTGCTTATTCTTGACTTGATAGATGCCATAGCAGATGGTCATCATGATGGAAGGGAAAGAAGAGGCGATTTCATCGCTTAGCCTCTGGCATTCGATCGCGATATTCTCGGCTATGCCGGTGGTGACGATTATGTAATAGTCGCTACCGTTTTTTCTAGTAATCAAAGATTTAGGGAATTTGCTTTGGATGATAGCCGCAGCTTTCTTCATGATCTTATTTCCGGTCTCGGCCCCATAGACTCTCGAGATCATCGAGAAGTGGAGGAAGTCGAACTCGAAAATGACGATTGGCATATCATCATTGTTCTTAAGGAAGATCGGATAGAAATAGTCTAAGACGTTCGACCAGGGCAAACCGGTGATGTCATCAAAATACATCGTCTGGTATAAACGTCCGCGATAGATCATCATTCCGATGGAGTTTGTGGCGAAATCCGCTAAAAAGAGGTCGAGTTTGCCATCGATTTCGTTTGGATCGGCGATAATGAATAGACCGATGAGATCATCTTCGGCAAAGAAGGGGATGATGATGACGGTCGAGATATTTCTGCTCTTAAGGGCCTGAGTCAGACTCGGGTCAAAGGGTGAGAAGCCTTCGACGTCGTCACAGATTAAGGAGTAGCCCTTTTGGAAGAAGTTCTTGCTTCCGTTTTCCCAATAGGAAGGGAAATGGCTTCTTTTGGAAAAATGCTCATCCTTTTCTCCATCGCGATAATAGGCATGGAGGGTGCCTTCCGATTGACTATCCTCATCAAAAACGAAGAGATGGGCATATTTGACATCATAATAATTCATTGTTTTCGCAATGGTGCGGTGGATGATGGAATCATGTTTGCTGACCCCATCATCAGAGATGAAGAAGTCGGCGGTGATCTCGCTTCTGATGTCGTTTTCGATTTCCGAGACGACGCTTCTTAAATCGTAGTTATAGGTGGAGCTGGTGACCGGGAGAATCCTTTTGCCGACCTCGATTGCGACGTTCCTTCCCTCTAATTCCTTGATGAAAGTGGTGATGGTGACAAAACGCTTATCATAGGTTGGGATGCGCGTGCTGATAACGCCAGCCTCATTCGCATAGGCTGGGTTGGTATAGATGATTTCCCTCGTGGCGATATCTTCGATGATGATAAAGTCTTCAGTTTCATCGAAATCGGCAAAATGCGTCAGTTTTTTGTAGTCTTCGATCTCCATGTAGGCCCCTATTGTTTGGATTACCTAAGATTAGCAAATTAAGAATGTTAAGTCTACTAGATAAGTTAAAAATTGATAAAAAAATCCCGACAAATACTGATTTTTTATACTAATTGTCTTAATTTGTCCATTTACTTATTAAAAACTTGCGATTCGCCATTACTCTTTCTTCCTCACTCTTTTATTGAGATATTTCAGTAGAAATATATAATAGCCGCAAAAGGAGGACACCTATGTATTCTAAATACCTGCAGTCCCGCCACGATTTATGCCTTGAATTAGTGGCTAGACTCAACAAAATCTATCCCTATGCGGCGATCCTCGGGAAGCACGTGAGCGGCTCTACCATCCGCGTCTCTTCCACGATTACCTCCGTCTCTGACACGATGGAGAAACAATGCGGCTTCGTCGCCAAAATCTACAATGGGAGAACCTATTCGGAATATTCCTTCTCGGATATCTCCGAAAAAACCATCGATAAGCTGGAGAAGGAAATCATCAAAAAGACCGCTCTTGATGATGAATTGCTCAACAATCACGTCGATGTCAAAGTTATGAAAGATGAACCCCTCAAAGAGGACTTCTATCGTCCAGTCGAAGGAAAGATCTTCTCCAAAGAGGAAATCATCGCCCGCTTAAGGGAAATCCTCGCTAGAACCCATTCCTACAGTGAGAAAATCGCTTTCTGCATGAGCATCTTCACTCACTATGAGACCAGTGCCTTATTCGTCTCCAAAAACCGCGATCTCACCCAGAATTACACCTGGATGAACGTCATCTTAGTCCCCTTCGCTAGAGAAGGTGGCAATATGAAATCATCTAGATGCGTCGGAGCCTATAATTCCTATGAAGAATCCTTCCGCTACGTCGAAGAGCATTTAGAGGAAACCGCCCAAACGGCCATCGACTTATTGAGTTCGACTTTAATCAAACCCGGTGTCTATGACATCATCACCGATCCGACCATCACCGGCTTAATCGCCCACGAGGCCTTTGGCCATGGGGTCGAAATGGATATGTTCGTCAAAAACCGCGCCAAATCCATGCATTATCTTAATAAAGAGGTCGCCTCTCCTTTAGTGGAAATGCACGATGGGGCCTCGGCCGTTTTGTCGGCCGCCTCGTATTTCTTTGATGATGATGGGGTTTTGGCCCACGATACCTTAATCATCAAAGAAGGCATCCTCCAAACCGGCATCTCCGATGAGGTCTCGGCCCTTCAGCTTGGCACCGAGCCAACTGGCAACGGAAGAAGAGAGTCCTATAAGAGAAAAGCCTATACGAGAATGACCAATACCTTCTTCTCCAAAGGCAACGACAAACTTGAGGATATGATTAAATCCATCAAGCATGGCTATATGCTCTTTGAGACCGATAACGGGATGGAAGATCCGAAGAACTGGAACATCCAGTGCGTCTGCGCCTATGGCAAAGAGATCAAAAACGGCAAATTCACCGGCAAAATCGTCGCGCCAGTCGTCATGTCCGGCTACGTTCCCGATTTGCTTAAATCCATCTCCATGGTCTCTGATGAGTTCGAGGTCATCGGCTCGGGACACTGTGGCAAAGGCTATAAGGAATGGGTCTGCGTCTCGGACGGCGGACCTCATCTGAAAGCGAGGTGCAAATTAAGCTAATATGAAAAAGTTACTCCGTGTTTTAAATAAATCCAAAGGCGTCTCAGCCTATAAGATCAACGTAAAAGAGACCGAATCCTGCGAGCTTTTCTATGTTGGCAAAAAACTCGAGACCAACCGTGCTTCAAATGTCATCGATTATGAAGTCACCATCTATGTCGATAAAGACGAGCAAAGGGGAAACGCCTCCTTCACCTATTATCCTTATATGGATGAGAAGGAGATCAAAGAGAAGATTGCCGATGCCATCTTCTCGGCAGGCTTCACCCTCAATAAGTTCTATGAGCTCCCATCTCCTACAGAGGTGGAGATCAAAGAGCCTGAGACCAATCTCAATAAAAAGAGTTTCAATAAGCTCATCAAAGCGGTGGAGAAAGCCGTCTTCAAAGCCGATAAATATCATGATGGCTATTTAAGCGCCACCGAGATTTTCCTCTATAAGATCAAGTCGAGAATCGTCAATTCCAAAGGGGTCGATATCTCCTATCTCACCTATCAAGGAAATATCGAGACCATCCCTTCATGGAGAAGGAAGGGCGAGGAAGTCGAAGTCTATAACATGAGCAAATTCTCCTCTTTCGATCCTAAGGAAATCGCTAAAGAGATCAAAGAGGTGCTTCTATTGGCCAAAGACCGTTCTAGAGCTAAGAAGCTCAACGTCAAACGCCTTCCAGAGAACGTCAAAATCATCATTCAAGATGAAGAAGTCGAGCAAGTCTTCAGGGATTTTGCGATGGATCTCAATTATTCCCTCATCTATCAGAAGATGAACCTCAAAAACGTCGGGGATAATCTCCAAGGCGAAGATGTCAGCGGCGATAAGCTCAATCTCAAAGCGGTCCCAAACTATCCTAACGCGATGAATTCCTGCCCCGTCGATGATGATGGGGTGGTCCTCAAAGAAGTCGAACTCGTCAAAGATGGTGTGGCCCTCAATACCTTCGGCCCATATCGCTTCGGCTACTATCTAGGGGTGGAAAAGCCCACCGGCAATCTCCCCGTCATGGTGGTCAAGGAAGGAAAGAAGACTCTTGAGGAGATGGAAAGGACCCCATATATCCGCTGCATCAGATTCTCGGGCATGCAGTTAGACCATCATTCCGGATTCATCGGAGGAGAAGTGCGTTTAGGAATCTATTTCGATGGGAAGAAAACCTATCCCGTCACCGGTTTCTCCATCGCTGGGCACTTCGATAAGATCAAAGGGAAGATCGTCTATTCTCAGGAAACCGCCACTCGTCCAGGCTACCATGGTCCGAAGTATCTAGAACTTCCCGACATGGCGATTGTCTAATCTTACATTTTCCTTCAAAGAAGCCTAGAAATGGGCTTCTTTTTCTTTTAGAAGAAAATGTTAGATTTTTCTAACGTGAAATTTCTTCTTTTTCTTAAAGAAAGATGGAGTCAAACGTGGTATCTTATTCACCGTATGATGAATTGGTTGTCACTAATCGGAATCTCAGTCGGCCTAGCGATGGATGCCTTTGCGGTCAGCATCGTCAGTGGCCTCACCATCAAAGGGCTGAAGAAATGGCAAGGAATCGTCATCGCCGCTTTCTTTGGGGTGTTCCAAGGACTGATGCCCCTAATCGGCTATCTCTTAGGAAGTCTATTCATCTCCTACATCGAGGCCTATGACCATTGGGTGGCCTTTGGCTTGTTGCTAGCGATTGGCGGATGGATGATCTTCGAAGGCGTCAAAGACATCGTGAGGCCAGAGGAGCTGAAGGAGAAAGTCTTCTCCTGGAAGAAAGTCATCATCCAGGCTATTGCCACGAGCATCGATGCCTTAGCGGTTGGAATTTCCCTGCAAACCCTTGGTATTTTTATCGTTTGGGACGTCTTGACCATCGCGATAATCACCTTCGTGATTTGTTTATTCGGGGTTTTCTTAGGGACCCAGATAAGCAAACTCCTCAAGGGGAAATATTCCATCGCGAATATCATCGGGGGGACGATTCTCATCCTCATCGGGGTCTCGATCCTCATTGAGCATTTGCTCGGGCTTTAAAAAGTAGTAGATTTTTATTTAATAGAAGAAGGGGTATTTTATGGATTTTCTCAAACCACGTCTGAATGTCATCTTTTATGCGATCCTCGCCGGGGCGAGCATCGCCTTCGGAGGCTTCTTGTTTATCTTAAGCAGTGCTTTCATCCCTAATGATTTCTGGGTCGATAAGAAATTGATCGGGGC
>JAIKYF010000026.1 GCA_024683495.1 Bacilli bacterium | reverse complement strand
AAAATCAGAATCTCTGGCTTAGTGGCCACCGCTCGAGCGATGCAAAGCCTTTGCTTTTGCCCGCCGGAGAAGTTCGAGCCGCCTTGGGCGACAGGCGAATCGTAGCCGTTGCGCTTATCCATGACGAAGCCGTCGGCATCGGCGATTTCAGCCGCCCAACGGATGTCTTGGAGAGTCATCTCCGGGTCTTTGAGGGCGATGTTCTCTTTGATGTTGCCCTTAAAGAGGAAGCCTCTTTGCGGGGCGTAGCCGATTTTGTCGCGAAGGTCTTTTTGGAGGACGTCTTTGACGTTGACTCCATCGACAAGGACCTCGCCTCTAGTGCAGTCGGCCATACGGGGGATCATGTTGATGATGGTGGTTTTGCCACTGCCAGTCGCCCCGATGAAGGCGATGGTTTCGCCTTGTCTCACTTTGAAGGAGACATCGGAGATGGCTTCTTTATCGGAGCCAGGATAGGCGAAGCCGACGTTTTTGAATTCGATGGTCCCTTCTTCTTTAAAGGAGACGGGATTAGTAGGATCTAAGACCGAGACCTCATGGGTGATGACCTCTTCGATACGTTTGGCGGAGACGGAGGCTCTTGGCCAGATGACGATGAGGGTGACGATGAGGATGAAGGACATGACGATCTGGTTGGCCAACATGACGAAGGAGTTAGTCGAGGCAAAGGAGGTCCTCGCGGCTTCCATGTCCATTCCATTTAAGATGTAGGCGCTGACCCAGAGGATGGAAAGGCTGAGGCCCATCATGACCATCATGACGAAGGGGGTGAAGAAAGAGATGACGCGGCCGGTGAAGATCTGGACTCTAGTGAAGGTCACGTTGACATTATCGAACTTTTTCTCTTGGTAGGATTCGGCGTTGAAGGCTCTGACGACGCGGACGCCGGTGAGGTTTTCTCTCGAAGCGACGTTGAGGGCGTCGGTGAGCTTCTGGACGATTCGATATTTGGGGGTCACCATCATGAGCAAGATGATGACGACGGCCACGAGGGCGAATAGCCAAATCGCCGTGACTAAGGTCAACGATCCATTGGCGTTTTGGAGAAGGATGATGACCGACCAGACCATGGTGATGGGGGCTATGAAAGCCGTCTTAAGGAAGGTGAGCCAAGCCAAGTGGACATTCTGGATGTCGTTGGTGGTTCTCGTGATGAGAGATTCGGTCGAGAAGGAGGCGAAATCGGAGATGGCGAATTCGTTGACTCGGCGGTAGATCTTCTCTCTTAAGGAGGTGACCGTGCTGCTGGCGGTCGCGCTGGCGACGAAACGGATGATGACTTCGACTCCGGCCATCAAGATGGCACAGATGACCATGTAGAGGCCATACCACCAAATCTCGGCCACGCCGTTGGTGCGGCTATTCTGGACTGCGCTGGTGAGCAGACTTATGTAGCCGACGATTTGCATCATGAAGAAGACTTGGCCGAGGGTCAATAGGAAAATTATGACCACCGAAATCCAGTTCTTTGCCTTCATGTTCTTGAAAAGCAATTTGAACATAACTTTTTCCTTTCTAAAAATGCAGGTTGGACCTGTCCTAACTCGTTTAATCCTTCTTGCAGCGGCTAATTCGATGATTTAAATGAGTTAATTTTTTAAAATATTAGCACTTTATCTATGATAAGACTACAAGGATTTATGGATTATAGAACGAAAAAAATGTCGATTTGTTTTATAAGGAAACGAAAATAATCGGTTGATTGGCATTTCTAAAAGCCTCATCATCGTTCTTAATATTTGCCTATGGTTTCAACATTGAATGAATATCTTTCAATTTGACGCAGCGATCAAACGCCCCGCATTCAATAAGGATATCGCCAGCGCCGAAACCAAAAGAAATAGATTTTGACGATCTACAATCTTTGAAAGCTCCTTCACAAATTCTAGCTTGATTAGGAAGTCTAATTGATTCTATGTCTTGATTGTTAAAAAATCGCCCTTCTAATTAGCGAATCGGAAGTAACCGAATGTTGTTTTCTTTCTTCAACAAGGACTTCAATATAAATCTCTTCTTTTTCATCCTCGCGTAAATAAAGATGCGCACCTTAAATGATTTGTGCACATCGTTCTCTATTTTATTGGTTTTAATTTATCGCAATTTAATGCCAATCGAAAGTTTCAGACGGAATATTCATTCAACGGCCAAATATGCCATAAAAACTACTTACTACCGCCTTGGATTGCTGATCCATTTTTGCATCTATATGAAACTTTTCTAAAGATGAAAGAGATTCACGTTTATAATACGCTTCGGCTATTGCGCCAGCCATAGCTCCTGTAGTGTCGCAATCGCCGCCAATCCCTATGCAATTTCTTATTGCGTCTTCAAAGCTGTTTGATATAAGAAAGCAATAAATAGCTTGGGGGACAGACTCCTGGCAAATCTCGCTAAATCCATAGTTTTTAACAAGTTCCTCGAATTTCATGGTTTCGACTTCCGGGTAATATTCTGAAGCAATTCTGTTTTTGATGTTTTCTTTCGAGCAATTGTGAAGTGCCATATACACGCATAGCGCAATTGCTTCGGCGCCTTTCAAACCTTCTGGGTGATTATGGGTAATGCTTGTCACTGTATTAGACAACATTTTCAGCTCATCCTCAGTTTTAGCAAACCAACCAACGGGTGAAATTCTCATACCGGCGCCATTGCCACATGAATGATATGGTTCAGCATATCCGTTCAAACAAGCTTCCTTGCACCAGTGGCTGAAATTATTGCCCCATCCAGCATATGGATTATTTTTCCAAACATCCGCAAATTCTTTTATTAATTGTTTCTTGATTTTGATTAAAGACTCAGCGCTATAATCAATCGGATAATTGTTTATTAAAACTTTGGAAACAGCGATTGTAAGCAA
>JAIKYF010000019.1 GCA_024683495.1 Bacilli bacterium | reverse complement strand
TCTTTGGATAAGCCATTCACGGCCTTTAAGGAATGATAGATTCTTCCTGAAGTCGCCTTCAAAGCCGCGGCGATCTGATCTTTCGAATAGCCTTGGTTTTTGAGATATAGGACTTCATTGAGGAATCTGAATTGCTTGGTCAATAAGCGAATGAAGATGATGGGCTCGGTATTTTTGATCGTCAGATCCTCATGGATGAGCATCGCCCGACGCTTATCTTTCTGCAAAAGGGCATTGGATAATTCAAAAGCGTCGTCTTCTATGGGCGGAGAAACCAATTCCTCGACGGTTTTTAGGGTGATTCTCTCGCCATTCGCATAGGTGATGAGTTTTTTGGCCTCATTAAGGAACAAGGCATAATCCCCGCCGACCCGGCGATGGAACTCCGCGACGGCGTCTCTATCGATTTGGACTCCCCTTTTCTCCATATAATTAGGAATGAGGACAAGCCACTGCTCCTCGGTATATTCAGGGATTTCCCTGACTTGGACCCCGCCTTGGAGAAGGGCGGTATAGAATTCGGATTTGGCGGCGAGTTTGTCGCTATAGACGAATAGAAAAAGGTCGACATCAGGATTTGGATGGGAGAAATAATCGATTAAATCCTCGATTCTATCGTCTTTTTGGAACTTCGGCTTCTCTTTGGCGAATTCCAAGAAATAGCAATTCTCCGCGACGACCACTTTCTTATCGTAGCCTAGAGGCACGTAAGAGCATTCCTCCGCCACATCGCGGAGCAAACTCGTCCCCATATCGAAAGAGACGCAGTTCATCTCGTTGCGTTCGGGAAGGATTTTCTTCACGAGTTTCTGATAATAGACGCGGACTATTTTCGATTGAGGGGATAAAAGAAGGTAAATCATCGTTTCTTATTATAATCTTTTAGGGTTTACTTGCCCATAAGGAAGGGAAAATAACTTTGATAAGTTATGCTCCCCTCCTCATCGGTCCTCCGATAGGGGATTTTTAAGGAGTCTAATCGAGTGAGGACTTCTTGATGGGGATGGCCATATTTATTGTTGAGCCCACAAGAGATAATCGCCACTTCGGGAGTGACTTTCTTAAGGAATTCTAGACTTGAGGAAGTCTTTGAGCCATGATGGCCAAGCTTAAGAATATCGCAATCTAAAGTGTCGAATTCATCGATGATTTTCTTCTCGGTGGACACTCCGGCATCACCGGTGAAAAGCCATCTTTTGCCCATGAGAGACAGCCCTAAGACGAGGCTTTTCTCATTCTCATCCTCGCTAGATTCTCCCCAGATATTGTAGTTCTCAAAATAAAGATTTCCGATTTTTAGAGGGAATTCCGAGGCTTTGGTGATTAGCCTTTCAACCTGATAATTCTTCACGAGGCTCTCGACCCCTCCCACATGATCGAAGTCACCATGAGAAGCGATGATCGCGTCAAGCTTATAGATTCTCTTTTTCCTTAAAAAGGGGATATCGACTTCTTCGGCAACGTCAAAGGAAGCGACTCCTCCCGTGTCGATGAGGACGCTAGAAAGATGATCGCGAATCAAAATCGCATCGCCCTGCCCGACATTGATGAAGGTGACTTCCGCGGAAATTAGATTATTTAGCGGAAGGATATTGACCAAAATCCCTAAGGCCATCGTTCCCAAAATCCCTCTTTTGAAGCTGATGATCCCTAAGTCAGCGAAGAAGAAATAGGAGAGGAACAAGAGATAATATAAGGCGATATATAAAGGCCCTACTTCCCCTAAAGGTATGATGATATCGAGAGTTTTTATCGTATAAATGACATTGGATAAGAATGATGAATAGGCGTTTAATAGACTAGTAAAGGGAACGCTTAAAAAAGAAATATAGCCAATCGCCGCGTATGGATAAATTAAAGGCAATAAGAATAAGGAATAGATAGGAGAGAAGAGATGAATCGCATGGGAGGAGATGAAGACGGGGAAAAGGAAACTGATCAAAGATAGATAAGAGAAAATCTTCTTCTTTTTGCCCTTTCTAAGATTTAGATAAGTCGAGGAATAATATAAGAAGAAAGATAAGCCAAAAGAGATCAATAACCCCGTGCTTAATCTTGCGGATGGCATCAAAACAAAGAGAATGATCCCGATATAGGAAAGCAAATAATCTTTCCTTGGGGGAGACTTATTCATCCATTTATAGGCCAAAGTCGAATTCTTCGTCAAATAGCTTCTCCAGACTCCGACTTTCTTATAGAGAAACACTAAGAGGAAACTAGAGAAAAGAAACGATATTATCTTGCTTTTCTTATTGTCCCCTACCGTGTAGTTAAGTAAGGAACCAACTCCTCTAGTTAATGCCCCAAATAATAATCCCGAGGTCGATAAAAGATAAATCGCCCCGATCTCCGAAGAGGTCACGACGAGGTTCGAAGAATAATCAAGATTCCCGAACAATAAGCCATCGAGCAAACTTGAGGCCTCGCTTGAAAAGGAAGAGAGGAACTTCCTCTCATATTCTCTTAATCTTACCGGGCGATTCCATTTTTCTTCGATTGAGGGGAAAGTTATCGAATAGGAAACTTTCTGCGAGCGAAGATATTCTTTGAAATCGAATCTCGATTCATAAGGGGTGATCACCACTTCCTCGACCTTCCCTTTAAGAAATAAGACATCCCCTACTTCCCGGGTGTTGGATTTCTCATAGACATAATATTTATAGAATCCAGAGCGAAGAAAATAATAATTGTTCTTTCTAACGACCACCACGCCTTCTATTTCCTGATACCCTTTCGGCGGGGTGAATTGGAGGTGATTGAGGCCAAAACCCAGCGCGCAGGATAAAAGAAATAGAAGGCTATTCCCCTTTTTCCGATAGATGGCGAGTACTAAGACGATAATCAAGGCAGCCAAAACTATGAAAAAGGGGAATCTCCAAAATTCATAGCTAAGCCAACTACCGATGACTAAACCAAGGAAAAGATAGATAGGATGGGCGTTTTTTAAGAATGCAGATAGACGAAATTCTTGCATTTCTCAAAGGTGGCGTTCCCAATCCCCTTGACGTTCTTCAATTGCTCTAAGGTCTCGAATTCTCCACTCGTCTCGCGGTAAGAGACGATATTCTCCCTCACCGTGCTTGAGAAAGCCGCGACTAAAGATAGTTCCTCTTTGGTGGCCGTATTGACATTGACTTTCTCAATCGGATCGGCCGCGCAGGTATCGCTATTATCGTAGACTGGGGCGATGTAGATGGTTTCTCGATTGGTCAATAGATGGGAAGTCACATAAGCCCGGGGGTCGGCATTGGAAGTAAGACCTCCCGCATATTGGAATAAGGTCGATAAGGAAGAATCGAGAGGGACGTAATAGGTCCCGCTATGAGTGACTTCGCCCGTGATAGTGACTTCGAGAGTCTCCGGGGCGCTATAGGTGATGATGGTGGAATCTTCGACGGTGACGATTTCGGTGGAGACCCGATCGACCACCGCCATCACGACGATGAGGATCACCGTGACCGCGACGATGGCAAGAATGGTTTTGTACATGATTTTTTCCTCCTATATATAAATGGAGAAAAAGCCCCTAAATGTGTCACATATTCTCTTAAAAATTAAAAAATTCTTTTTGGAAAAACAAAAAATGCCGATATTCTCGGCATTATTTGAGATTAAGAATTTTTTATCCTTAGTCGATTTGCTTTAGGATGTTGGTGATCTCGACTTCGTAGGGCTCATCGCATTCGATGTAGACCTTCTCGCCTTGGGCTCTTCCCAATAAGGCGGCGCCAAGAGGAGATTCGTTGGAGATTGAAGGAGGTTCGGCGAAGGGGTCGGTCTCAACTGAGCCGGTGATTTTCACCAAACGGACTTCATCGCCATCCTTATATTCGACGTAGCTGCCGATGTTGACGGTTTTGCCATCGCCTTCGCTTCTGATGACGATCGCGTGGTCAAGGATGTGCTCGATCTCATTGATACGGGATTCGATCTGTCCCTGACGGGCTCTCGCGGAGTCGTAATCGGCGTTTTCGGACAAGTCGCCTTGCTCACGGGCGGACTGCAAAGCCTCGATGACTTCTTTTCTATCGACGTCATTCAAATGACGGTATTCAGCATTGAGCTTATCGACACCCTCTTGGGTGAGGATGATTTTCTTTTCTTCAGCCATTTTCGTTACCTCTAAAATATGCCATTAAATTATATTGATTTCTGGCGTTTTTACAACTAAATAGACAAAATTGCCCCTATTTATTTGATGCCTTTGATTTTCGGGTCGTTCTCATAGGCCTCGAGCATCTCGTCGGCTTCTTCCATTTCCTCTTCTGAGCAAGTGGAGAGGGACTTCCCATCTTCGCTGGCCATGACGATCAAGGTATCGGGGTCCTCATCTTGATAAATGAGGTAATAGTCCTTGTTTCTATCGTCGTTATGGTAATAGAAATAGATCTTCCAGACCTGTTCGGAACCATCCTCTTCGGTGATGACGATGGTGTTGTCGGTGATTTCTCCGATGTTAATCATTGTAGTTTCCGCTCCTTTCGTGGAGATAGCTCTCCAAGATGACGACCGCGGCTTCCATATCGATGATGGAGTCGCGTTTTTTCTTTGATGATTTATTTAGATTAATTCTCTCATCTGCCTCGACGGTCGTCAAAGTCTCGTTGACGAGAGTGACTTTTAGGCTAGGGTCGGCTTCCTCCAAGGAGGCTTTGAAGCGATAGCTACGAAGGGTCGAATCGCTTTCGGTGCCATCCATATTCAAAGGTAAGCCTAAGGCCACCTCCACTATCCCTTCCTTATGAAGGAAATCCAAGACGTGAGAAAGGCAGACTTTGAATGCGCACTTAGGGAAAAGGTAATTCTCGCGGGGATGGACGAGGCCGATCTCATCGGAGACGGCGATCCCGCACGACTTATTCCCTAAGTCGAGTCC
>JAIKYF010000003.1 GCA_024683495.1 Bacilli bacterium | reverse complement strand
CATCATGCTTATAGTCTTTGATGCGGCCCCTAAGATCTTCTTTTAGATGCCTCATGGTCTCAAAATCGATGCCATTAGGGACATAGATCGCATTATTCGAATCGCTCATGGCCACGACCTTGCCGCCGAGAGAAGTGACTTTCTTTAGGCAATATAAGGCGACGTTGCCAGAGCCAGAGACGATGACTCTTTTGTTATTAAGAGTCTCGTTCTTATAGGCTTTTAAGGCATTCTCGGCAAAATAGGTGACGCCAAATCCCGTGGCCTCGGTTCTTGCTAAGGAACCGCCTAAGGGGATGGGTTTACCCGTTAATGCACAGTCGGATTTGCCTGAATACTCCTTATAAGCCTCATAGAGATAAGTGATTTCTCTTGCCCCCACTCCAATATCGCCGGCTGGGACATCGAGGTCGACGCCGATATGGGGATAGAGTTTTTTCATGAAGGCCTCGCAGAAGCGTTTGACCTCAGCATCGCTTTTGCCCTTGGGGTCGAAATCGCTCCCGCCTTTGGCCCCACCCATCGGAAGGGTGGTCAAGGAATTCTTGAAGATTTGCTCGAAGGCCAAGAACTTAAGAATCGAGAGATTGACGCTTGGATGGAAACGAAGACCGCCTTTATAGATGCCATTCGCGTTATTGAATTGGACGCGGTAGCCTTTGTTGATTTGCTTATGGCCATTGTCATCGACCCACTCGACATCGAATTGATAGATGTGGTCAGGAACGACGATTTTCTCAAAGATGCCATTATCTATGTATTTAGGATCATCCAAGACTTTATCGTCCAAAGAGGAGAAAAATTCCTCAAGAGCCGCCTTAAATTCGGGCTCATTATCATATAAAGAATAATCAATGATTTCTTTGCTCATATCCGTCCTCCTAAAAAACTCTTCCTCAAAAAGTGTAATGGGGAAGAGATGAATATCAATAAATTTTTTATTCGTCGTAGACGTAGGTATCGAAGTCGATTTCAAGATCGGCTTTATGGAGGAAATCGATCATTTCCTTAGTTAGGCTAAGAGAAGGATTGATCGAATAGGTATAGAGTTCGGCGACGACGCTGATATAGGGATTTTTGATGCCGAAGAATTCGATTCTTTCCTTTAGTTCCTCCGGGTGGTTGAGGAGCTCTCCGAAGGTAGGCTTCCAGATTTTCGATAGATATGGCTGATAAGGAACATCCTTCTCACCGATCTCGCAATAGAAATCGTGTCTCGCGGTCATGATCTTCCCCATGACCCCAAGCGAGGAGATCCAGTTGATGAGGGCTAGTAATGGGGCCTCAGAATCGGCGCGGCAGACCAGAGATACTTTTAGGATGGGTTTCATAGGGAAACTCCTTTCTTTTTAAAAATTTTATCGATAAATCGATGCTTTTCCACTTAAAAAAGAAAGGAAAAGAAAAGGTGCCCATTCGGGCACCTAAATTTCGCTAGAGACTATTCAGGCTTCTCTTCAGCAGGTTTTTCCTCAGCTGGAGATTCTTTCTTCGCGGGCTCTTCAACGGGCTTAGCCTCAACTTCTTTGGCAGTCGCGGCCGAGACTTGATCATCCGAGGCACCTCCCGAAGCGGAGATGATTTGGAGACGTTGGGCTCTGCGGAGGGCTCTTTCTTCGTTCTTGTCGCTCTTCTTGGCGAAGTAATTGAGGACGATCGCCGCGATTAGAGCATCAACGATCAAGACGATGGTTCCGAACCAGCGATAGGAGAGATGGACCGTGTTCTGGAAGGAAGACTGAAGCGAGGCGATCCAGTTATCCGAGTTCTTGACGGGGAGATGGTCTCCGATGATGCCTAAAGCGATGAGGAAAATGGCTCCGGCGGCAACGACGGAAAGGATGATGATCCAGATCGTTTCGGGAATCGAGAATTTACGGGTTTTCTTCGCTTGTTCGTTTGGCATGAGTTTTCTCTAATTAGGCTTTTTCGCCATCGCCTTCGGCGGGTTTGCCACCGAGTTGGCCACCATTGGCCTGGGCTTCTTTGACGAGTTCTTGGACGAGTGGGAGGTAGGTTTGCTGGAAGACGGGCTCGACTTCGCGGACGTAGCCGGCAATCGCATCTTGGGTCTCACGGATGACATCGCCGAAGCTCTTGCCCATTGGGAGTTCACGACGGCCGGTCATGAAGTCGATGAGCATAAAGACTTTGTCTTGGACGCCATTGAATCTTTCGTCGGTGAGATGGTTGTTGGCTCTGACGCCGCTAAGATAAGAGACGGTTTCGTTGATGTCGTTGCCGATGAATCTCGAGGCGGCGGATTCTTCGCCTTTGGCTTCTCTTCTGGCTTGGTTATAGTCACCGAAGAGTTTGACGAGATGGGAGACGCCAGTCATGTAGAAGACGCCGCGATAGAGTCTTTCTTCGGCAAGGTCGACGGCGGTCGCTTCTTTGCAGTCGAGGTTGTTTTTGGCGGCATCGTTTCTTAAGCCGATGAGCATGCCTTCGATGTTCTCGTGGATTGGGAGGACATACTTGAAGATGACTTGGTGCTGAGCGTGGTCAACGCGGAGGCCATCGTCGGCGAGCTTAAGGATGGTGCTGGAATCGCCATAGACGGTTTCATAGAATTCACGGATGAGGGCTTCGAGCTTTTGGCCGTTCTCACCGGAATTGTCGATGATGTTCTTTAATGGGGTCTTTTGATCGACCTCGACAAGGATGCTTCTCTTTTTCTCTTTGTAGGCATCGATGTTGAATTCTGGGCGGTTGAGGGTGTACTCAAGGGTGTCACGGACCGCGACCTTATAATGGATAAGGGTGGTCATGACTTGGGTGATCTGATTCATTTGTGTTTCCTTCTTTCTATAGGGATTTAGGAGGTTACTTCTCCTCCGATGGGTAGACGTATTTCTCTAAATCGCTGAAGTTATCGATAATGTATCGGGCGTGTTTTTGGACTGAGGGCGAGGAATGTTCCATGCAGAAGCTCACATCATGATGGGCCACAAACATCGAAATATCGTTGCCTGAGTCTCCGACAACCATGATATTTTCGCGCGAAAGGCCGTTGTAATCAAGATAAAACTCAATGCCTTTCGATTTAGTGCACCCTAAAGGGGTGACTTCGATGGTTTGGTCGCTCCAGGAAAACTCCGCATGTTCGAAGATGCTGCGGAGGATCTTGTTGGCTTTTCTACTTCTTTCGATGGCCTTTTTGAAGGCTCCGAAGAAGAACATGATCTTATAGATTTTCCCATGGCTCAGCTCTTCTTCATAAATCGCATCGTCACGGAAGGTTTCTTCTCGATAGACGCCTTGGTGCTTCATATATAAAGAGTAGAAAAATCCGGTGAAAAAACCCCAGCCATGCTTAGGTGAGACCATGTTATGTTTCTCGCAGAAAAGGATGATGAGGGGGATCTTGAATAGACGCTTGACGTCATCGATTAATTTGCGGGCCACCTCGTTATCGAAATATTCCTCGTGGATGATTTTATCATCCGAGATGATGAGGGAGCCATTGCCTCCGACGATATCGACGTCGAAACCAAGGTTGTTCTTGACGATGTTTCTCGCGGCCGCGGTCCTTCCAGAGACAAGCAAAAGCTTGCCCCCATCGGCGTGGTAGCGTTCTAAGAAGGCCCTGGTTTTGTCCCCCACCATTTTCTTTTTCTCTTTGGGGTAGAACAAAGTGCCGTCTAAATCTGTTGCGATTAACTTGGTTTTGAGTTCAGCCATGGACATATTTTAGCAAATAATTTTGTAAATACGAAATTACTTTAGTAATTCATTTTTTATCGGAGCTTATCGACGGAGTTTTTGGCGGCTTTAACGGCATTTTTGAAGGTCGTTATATCCACGCTTGGATACCTATAAGCGGCCAAAAACTCGAAATTTTTCTGGTTTTTGACGAAAAAGCAGCTTTCTAGAAGGGGGTAGATTTCCATCAAGCCTTTGTAGGAATCTTCGTAGGTGCTTTTGAAGAGCTCTTCATCATAGGCCTGTCCTACTGCTATCTGACGGAGTTTGGAGCGGGCATCGGAAAGGAGTTTACCGGTGAAGAGATAATAGACCGTGATTCGATAGCCGAGATTATGGGCTTCTTGGATCAGTCTCAACTGAGATAAGGTCGTGAGGTTTTGTTTGGTGAAAAAAGACACCCCCTGCTTTACCCCATCGAGGAGGGTAAATTCGGGGTAGGAATGAAGAAAAGAGTTCTTATAGGCTTCGGCAAAGGTGGTTTTACCTGCTCCCGTGACCCCTGCCACGATGATGATGTGCTTACTATCTTCCATTGTTATTTTCCACCTTTACAATGACGCCTTTTTTATCGTGGTATTCCTTCACCCCGTTCTTGAATAAATAGACCAAATAACCATCCTCAACATAGACGATTGGAAGACCTGATTTGTAGTTAGTTTTCTGGGCTAAGGAGAGAC
>JAIKYF010000077.1 GCA_024683495.1 Bacilli bacterium | reverse complement strand
TTTATCCGGAATCATAGATATGACCGTGGTACTTTTACTTGCCATCGGTCTTTTTATGTTGCTTGCGAATGGAGCGGTGGATATTGGCTTCCATAATCTTTCCTACAAAATTTCTCAATTCTCCCTCCAAGAGAAATCAGGCCTATTCGATATCACAAAAGACAGTGCCGGAAATTATCTTGGAGTAGCCCCCTTAACTTATGATTTGACTAAAGAAGATGACTACAAACGCTTCACGGAGAAGATAAATTATTATTATTTCAATTTCGTAGAAAAAGAGAATAAATCCAATGCGGAATTCAATAAGAAGTATATGCTTTTTGATGAAATTACGTGCAAAAACGCAATATTTTCTATTACGGGCATCGATGATGAGATCACGACATATACATTATTAGATGAAGTAACTGACGTTTCGACGAATAAGAAATACACATCTTCCGACGGGGAGAACTATAAAAACGCCATCGCTAATTTCTTCATCGATTCCAATAAGGGCGTCTATAATCTCGCCCTCACGGATTTTACGTCGTGTGAAAGGTTCGTCTCGATTCAGAACCGTCTTCAGTGGATTGAGCGATTGGAAGTCTTTATTTGCGTGGCTATCTCAACATTCGCATTTATCTCTTTGCCGGTTTTATTGAATAAAAACGGTGAGACGGCGATGATGCACATCTTTGGGATATGTTTCGTTGATTCCTATGGATATAAACTCAAGTGGCGGCATCGGATTATCAGGTCGATTGTGGTCTTGGTTTTGAACTCGGTTTCAGTCTTCTTGTTCGCTTTTCCTTTGGCGGTCAACGCCATCGTTTACCTAGTAACTCCTTCAAAGCGCTCTATTGTGGATTTCGCATCTAACGAGACCGCTATTGATAGAAAGACAAGTGTCATTCTTGAAGCCTAATTGGCAAAATATAGCTGATTTGCATGCGAAATCGATTTATTAAGGGATACATCATGATTTTTTTCTTTTTGTCAAAATTGCATTTTTTCTTCTCATTTGATTGACTACAATAGGCGGAAAATTATATTATTTTCTAAGAAATAATATATAGAGGGGTACTTATGGCAGATGTTATTGTGCCAAAATGGCAAAAAGACCTGGATTTCTTTTTGAAATTCAAACCGGGGCTTATTCTCGAAGGCGAGATTCTTGATCTTCAGCATTTTGATGGTCAGATTTGCCCAATCGACAATATCCTCCATATCAAACTCACGAACGAATTCAAATACGATTCGGTTGTTTTCTTTAATCACGTCGATGGTTTCTACAATCATTTTGACCCCGATTTTGAAAAGAAATTCGCCGCCTTCAATAAAGAGATTAAACGTGAGGGAAAAAGATCAGGACAATCTCAGGAAGAACCGCCTCAAAGCAATCCTGTGATGAGCGGAAAGTCTGGCAACACCCAATATCAAGTTAATGTCGTTGGCGCGCCTAGCGGAATGCTGTCCGAGATTTTCTCCTCCGGCTACGATCGTGGCGTCTCCAAATTCGAAGGGGCGACCGATATCATTAGACGTTCTTTGAGAAATAGAAAAGGCTCAGTTTGCTTTGTTCTTGAATTGGCCTCTCGTTATGCTCCAGAACCCGATCGCCTCGATGAAAGAGAAGAATATTTCTTCTCCGAATTGTTCTTGGCGTTAAAAGAAGCCTCCAAAGTTAAGGGCCTCTTCAATTCCGTTATTTTGCTTGTCGACAAGGTGAACGACATCCCAGCTTGGTTCTTCATCGGCAATCAAAACATTAAGACTTTGATGGTTGAACAGCCGGATAAATCCACTAGAGGCGCCTTCTTCTCGATGGCCTTCGCCCAGCACCCTGGCTATTTGGCCTTGAGCGATGACGAAAAGAAGAGAATGAAGAATCGTTTTGCCGATTTGACCGAAGGCCTAAAGAATTCTGATCTCAAGAACATCGCCCAAATCATCATCAAGGAAAATCATGAAACATTCACTTCGGATGTCTTCGAAGACGTCATTCACCGTTTCAAATATGGGGCGGTGGAGAACCCTTGGACCAAGAGCGACTCCGATACCGATCCATTCAATCGCTTAGGGACTTTGCATGAGACGGTAAGAAAACGTCTAAAAGGGCAAGACCATGCGGTTGATCAGGCCGAAGATATCATTAAGCGTGCTGTCCTAGGATTATCGGGAATTCAGCATTCCTCTTCAACCAAACCTCGTGGTGTTATGTTCTTAGCTGGTCCAACCGGCGTTGGTAAAACTGAAATCGCCAAGACTCTTGCGACTTGGTTATTCGGCACTGAAGAGGCGATGCTTCGTTTCGATATGTCCGAATATTCTCAAGGTAATTCCGACCAGAGACTCTTAGGTGCGCCTCCTGGATATGTTGGCTACGAAGCCGGCGGCGCCTTGACCAACGCGATCAAAGCCCACCCATTCTCAATCCTCTTGTTCGATGAAATCGAAAAAGCCCACCCAAACATCATGGATAAATTCCTCCAAATCTTAGAAGACGGAAGAATGACCGATTCCCATGGCGAGACGGTTTATTTCACTGACTCAATCATTATCTTCACCTCAAATATCGGCTTCTCCGAAGGATATGAAAAACAGTTCGTCGGTAAGCCCGGTCACTTCTCGTTAAAATACGAAGAATGGGCCACCAAGGATGAAGCCCATACTTATGACGCTTATCGCGATGAAGTTCTTTCGAGAATCGATTACCATTTCGATTCGGTTCTTGGAAGAAAGGAAATCAAGAACAGAATCGGCGAGAATTTCATCGTCTTCGAATATATTGACGTGAAGACCGCCGGAGAGATTATGGAAAAGCAACTCGATGGCATCGTCGAGAAGATGGCGGATCTTGATGAGCACTCACTCAAACTAATCATCGAAGACAAAGCCAAGGACAGCTTATTCCAAGAAATCTGCCGTCATCTCAATGATGGTGGACGTGGAGTCGGAAATGTTTTGGAGAAATTTCTCATCAACCCGATTTCCGCTTATTTATCGGATGTCTATTCCAATAAGGGAAGCATTGAAACCCTAACCATCGAAGACGTCCGAATCGTTGACAATAGAGGAGAACTCGTAACACGTTAATGAAAGTCAGAGCCTTCACCAATATCGGGTCTAGACCCAACAATGAAGATACCGTTTTAATCGATGACAAAGTGTTTGTTGACTCAGCGGATTTTCAGTGCGACTCCTGCAGTCTAGGCGCGGTATTTGATGGGGTAGGAGGAGTGCCTCTTGGAGAGGTTGCTTCTAAAACCGCGGCGGATTTGCTGGCAAAATCCTTCAATAAAGAGATGTCCATCCATGATTTCCTCAAGCTAGGCATCGAATTAAATGAGGCGGTTATCGAATTGAGTAAACGCAATTATCGTGGGCCCTGCACAACCATGGTTGGCTATGTTGAGCTCCAAGGCGAAAAATATATTTTCAACGTCGGAGATAGCAAAGCTCTTCTATATTCCTTTGGAATGATTAGCGAAGTATCCACTGAAGATAGTGTATATCCTTCTAAATATGGAGAAGGTGAGCATACCCATTCTCCGATTACTTCATATTTAGGTAAGAGTCATTTAAGAAGATGTGATATTCATCTACGCCAAATCAATGTCGGAGAAGGGGACATCATCCTTATTACTTCTGACGGAATCACCGGCGTCATCGAAAGGCGGGAGATGGAAGAAATTCTCAATTCCTATGATTTTGATGAAGCATATCGGAAAATTTTAGACAAAATGCTAGAAAAGGGTCCGGACGATAATTATTCATTCGTGATGATCGGTTTTTAATGATGGATAAGAAATACGAAGCGATAGCAAACTCAGGAATCGAAAAAACTCTAGAATTCTACCAGAAGTTCTACAATTTTCTTGAACCCAAAACCATTCAATCTTTTGAGAATAAAATCGAAAATAAGAGAAAGAACAATCTTTTGAAGCATTTCTCCTCCGCACCAGGACTACAATCACCTTACGTTGTTTCTCCAGAAGACAAAGACCTTGAGCGAATGGGAGTTGACGGAATTATATCTTTCTTCAAATTGCAGCAAGAATTATATGCACTAATCGCAAATGACCGAAAATACAATATTGTGCGCGATTTGCACGAGATTTTAGATGATAAAGTTCTCTATAGCGGCGGTAGATTGAATCTTACAAACGAGACTAATCTTTCCAAGATTATAACTTTATACAAAGCTTCCAATACATTTAAAGACCCGGTGAAAAAGCTTCCGAGCAACGACACCTATGCCAATTTCGATAAAAACATCGTCTACGATGTCAATGAAGTAGAGACGATAGGCGATTATCCGCCGGCGTATATTTTCGAAAGAAACGAGCTTGAATTAAGAGAAAAGGAAATTCAAAAGCAAATAGAGGCTCAAAAATTAGCGGCCGAGCAAAAAGAAAAATGGAAGAACATCTTCAAACTCGTCTTCTTGCCAATGATCATCATTTTGGCTATTGGAGTGGGTTTCGCGGCTTTGTCGAACTTCGTTTTATATAAATTCTTGGGTGCCGATCACACTCTAATTTACATCATCATTTCCTCGGTGGTTTTCATGCTTCTTGGTCTACTTTCCTATGCGTTGACCTACGTGGCCAAGGTAGCAATTTTCAGTGCGCCGCCAGGATACGACAAAGTCAAAGGATTAGGTCAGATATTCTCTGGCATCGGAAGAATTCCTTTAGCGGTTTTGATGCCTTTCGCCTTCCTTAATCAAATCGATAAATATTTCTACTACCTCATTTTCTTCTTATCCTTCTTCGGTCTTTGCTTTTTGCTTCAATTCTTCGGAAGAAGAAAAGAGACATTCTACATTCAAGTTCTCTTTGAGACTTTGGTGGCTGCCGTTATAGCCCCAGTTGTCATCAATCATTTGGTGGTGACGGCGAAAGTCGCAACCCTTTTAGTGACCGATGCGGCATACAAGATGGTGACAATCGAGCCTTTGTTCTTTATTTTTGCCGGCTTATTAGCCATTTCATCCTATGCTGTCCTCAATGGAACATCTTCTTCAAACGCTGGCGGATTCAAGGTGTTCTTTGCTCGCGCGACATTCTTGGTTTATCTCCCGGTTGTGGTGGCCTTGATTGGAATCGCAATCGCCAAATGGTTCTCGAGTTTCTTCTTCATCAGCCAGGATTATTATGATTACAATGTTGGGAATCTCCATGTCGGCGCCGCTGTTTTCTGGTGGCATCTCCCTATATACATTTTGGCCTTTGCAGTTGTTGGGTTAGTTAAAGGCTTACTCGACAATCTCTTCTTCCGTGTCATAACCCAGAACCCCAATTTAACCCCGGAGCACGGGTTCTACCAAAATACTTTCACTAGACTCTATGTCACTATTGTCTCTGCTCTTATGGTGGCGATGTTCATTTTGGGCCTATATACAAATTTCCACGGCATCTCCCCGTCTCCTTTGATCGCTTTATATACGGCGATAGGTGTCTTACCAAGCATCTTGTTTATGTATATTGATGAAAACCGAAGCGAATCATTCTACTTTAATGGATATTTGCCATTATATCCCCCGACGACTTTTGTAGCCGTCGGTTTGCTTACCCCGATTATTTTGATGGAAGCGATCAATTTTGTTCAGTATTCAGCTGGATATGCCGCCGCGGCGATGGTGGTTTTCTGGGCTTTGACCTATTTGAAAGAGCTCGTCATCGCTCATACATATTACTAATAGAAAGGAGTCAGAAAATGGAAGAAGAAAAGAAACTTACATCTCAAGAACTCCTTGATGATGAAGGGACATTAATCGAAGAAGAACCTCAAGCCATCGATGATGACTCCACTTTGACTGAGGATAATCTTAATGGTCCTCAAGAGGGGACGACCAAAGTTGAAGATACTGATTTACCAATCGGCTATGAGATCGAAGGCTTTAAGGTTGTCTCTTTATTAAGAGATAAAACGCCTAGCGGCCAAGCCCAACTCTATAAAGCGGAGAAAGATGGGAAGTTCTACGTCATCAAACTTTATTTCCATGGTAAGCGTGGAGTTGATGAAAATGTCCGTCAAATCCTGCTTGAATTACAAAAAGAGACTAGGAATATCGCTCCTACAATTGCCTATGGATCCATCCCTAACGACGGAAGAAATTACGAGATTACTCCTTTCTTTAAAAACGGCACATTGAAGGATCACCGTGGCGATGAACTCGCCCCGATCATCCGCGAGAACATCATCAAAGAAATCAACGAGGTTCTCCATATGCTCCACGAAAGAGGAATCATTCATGGCGACATTAAGCCTTCGAACATTTTCTTTAGCAACGGCTTAAAGCATCCAATCGTCGGTGACTTTGATATTTCTCGGTTCCTCAACGGAAGAGAAGTCATCGCTGACGATGTGGCCATGAGTGAGAAATTCGCGGCCCCTGAAGTCATGAATAGACGCTCCGTCATCACGACCAAATCAGATTATTATTCCTTTGGCATGACCATCAGGGCCATCGCTCATAATCAAGACGATTACTTCGATAATCAGAATATTGCGGACATCGTGAAGCTTAAAGCCACGACTGAACTATTGATCCCAGAAGATATCCCTAACGATATTCGTGACTTAATCGCCGCCTTAACGGAAATCATCCCCAATAACCGCGCGGATTATGAGGGGGTCTGCAATTGGCTAGCCAATAACAATTACTATAATGGTCGAGCCAAGCATGCCAAATTCGCTGACGATGATGTCTCTATCGGAGCCTTTGATTTTGAAGGAACCATATGTCATAACTCCTTCGAATTAGCAGAAGCTTTTGCCAATAATTGGGGCAAAGCCTACAAATATATTTCTTTCAAGGCCAATGGCGAATTCAATTTGGTGAACCGCCTTTTGGTCGGGGCCGAAAGCAAAGCTTTAGCGATTAGAGATGTCCTCGATAACCCCAAATATTCCGAAGACCATAAAGTATTCGAAGTAATCCATATCTTGAAGCCTTCGATTGGCATGGTCTATGGTGGGGAACGGTTCTCTTCCTTCAAAGAATTGATGGATAAAATCTATGATGATCCTAATTTCTTCACACCACGCGGCATCTTTAGCATGTGGGTTTTAAGAAGAGTCATCTCTGAGGAAGGCAATCAGACTTTGCTTGATGAAATCGAAACTCTTTATAGGGAAATGGAACCCGATAAATACGAGACTTGGGTCGATATTATCCTGAACTATTTCCGAAAAGAAGATTGCTTCTTCATCGGAGGCAGAAAGAGTTCATTCCCGAATTTCATCGCTTCCTTGATGGAGAACAACTCCTTCAAGAGTTATCCCATCATGAAGAAGAAAAAAGAATTCTTGGAGCGTCTTTTGCTGAAGCAAGGAAAAATCGAGCAAAAGCAAGTCGCTTCGCTCTCTAACGCCAGTTCGGACGCCTTCTTCGCAGCCAACTTGGTCTATGCTTTAGGTAAGCCGGTTTATCATTTTAAAAATCATTCATTCTCTACCGTCCAAGAGATGATTGAGCTCAATAATCAATGCCACGAGAGCAAGGATAAGATATTTAGAAAAGAAGGGGAGGCCTTCTTCGATCAGTTCATTTCCCCAAACGGAGGATTTATCTATATGATAAACCTCGAACCTGATCCTAATGGCGACACCCATCGCTACGCTAGAGAGGTCTGGAAGAAGAGCCATCCTAGCTTCCGTTCTTACCTCTTAACGGCAAAAGAGCCTAAATTTGCCGGGAATTTTACCTCGATAGATGAATTATCTAAATGGCTGATTGCCAAAGATGACAGCGAAGAAGCTATTAACAAAGTCCTGAATGGCGAGAAGTTTGCCATTTGGGTTGAAATATTAACTAAGAAACCAGTATAAGGAGGAAATATTATGTCAGGAGAAGGTGAAGCCATTTTATTATTGCCACTTGCCGCTCCGGTCGCCTTAGGGGCTGCCGCAGTCGCAGGAGCGGCGGTAGGGACCGCAGCGATTGCCGCAGGCGCTGGCATGGCAGCCTATGGAGCCGCCAAAGGCGCCGTTGAAATGGCCAAGGATTTAGGAAAGGCCGTCGCTTTGGGGGCCGAAGCCATCAAAGATACTTTCGGCGACTGCGTCGATGAATTAAAAGACCTGTCCTTAAAGAAAGTCAAAGAAGCCACCAAAGCCTACGAAAAACTCCGCGAGCAGTTAGATGATTTAGATGAGGCAAAGAAAGATGAATATCTCGAAAAACTCATCAAAGCCATCGACGTCAAAGATCTTGGGCTTGATGAAAAAGCCTTGAGAAAATTACCCATCTCTCAACTCGCTGACCTAGCTTCCGTCTCTTATCACATCGAAAAAGCCGATGATATTTTGTACACCTTAGAACAAGAAAATGTCGATGTTTCAAAAGAAAAACAGGCTCTTGAGAAATTGCGTCTTGATATCATCGCCGCCGCCAAAGGAAAGGGTGATTTCTCCTCCATCGATCAAAATATCCTTGATGAAATCGAGAAGATTTCCAAGCGCTTAGAGAAAGAACAGATTGCCTCCAGCGCCCTCGAACCTTGTAAGAGAGACATCATGATCATCCAATCCAAACTCGATGATCCATATCTTGGCATCTTCACAAGCGATTTGAATTCCATCCTCGAGAGCGAGAAGAAAGACGAGGCCCAGGAAGAAATCGAAAAACTTTGGCTGAGCGTCGTGGATTTCTCAGTCAGAGCCCGCCAAATCCAAGTCGTTTCCAAATCTTTGGGCAATTTAGATAAACGAATCGCTTTAGTTAAAGCCATCCTTTCCGATGATTCCATCCATGTCTCCGAGAAGATAAGAAGAGTGGAAGAGCAATTAGCCTTAGTCAACATCGACTATAAGGAAATCGTTGCCACTAACGAAGAAGTCTTCAAACAAAAAGCCATCTATGAGAAAGCCTATCTCACAAGAGTGGAGGTTAGAAATAGGCTCGGATTAGAAAAACAAGAATATGCTTTTGATCCCGAGAATCCTGAAGACTCCATCAAAAGAGAAAACGAACTCTTGGATGATGATGTCAAACTCTTGGAGAAGCGGGAGAGGCAGAAAAAACTTCACAAAGACATCGCCGAAATCATGCGCCGCCGGGGTTGGATGCTTGTCGAAACCGACAAAGTCGAGACCGATGGAAACCTCTATCAAACTTCGACTTACCATATTGAAAACGGTAACGTTGTTCAATTCACCACCAATGACCAAGGCTCTCTTTCCTATGGCACGAGCGGAGTAAAGGTGGCCGGCTTCAAGATCAATAAGCAATCCATCTACGACACCCAGAAGAAATTCTGCAAGCAACGCCAGGAAATCTTCGATGAACTAGTGGCTTTAGGCTATCAACTCGATGAATCATGGAGAGATGAACCTAACCCCGACAGCGTTTTCGAAATCGAGTTAACTGATATGATTCCTGGAATGGAAAGCCGCATCCGTCAGGCGAAGATCGACGCAGAAGGTGGCAATAAAGCCCTCCGTAAAGAAGGCCACACTGGTCATAAGGAGGACTAAAAGATGAATAAAGCCGGATACCCATGCCCATCATGCGGATATATTCACTATAACTACTCATCCGTCATGGGCCCTGAGGAGTGCGAAAAATGTGGGGCGGACATGTCACAAGTCATGATCAAGCTCTACATCGAACCCGCGCCAGAATATGATCGCCCTCAAAAAGAAGAGGAGATCATCCAAGAAAAACCAAAGCCCGAAATCTTAGAAGAACCCGCGCCTATCGATGATACGAAGGAAGCATATTGTTTTAGATGCAACGCCGTTTATCTATCGAATGTCCATCGTTGCCCGACCTGTGGCCGCCCAACGATGCTTAGGGTGAAAGCATCTAAGCATGAAGACAAAAATGGTAAAATCCCCACCCATTATCATGTCTCAGGCAATGGTTTTGAGTTTGATTTATTCCCAACCGAAGAAAAGAAAGCCTTCGGAAGGAATCAAGAGGAATTCGCTAAACTCAACCTTCCGAAAAACGTCTCAAGGATTCATTTCGAATATTATCAAAAAGATGGTGTCTTACATCTTATCGACCATTCGAAAAACGGGACTTTCATCGATAACATCCGTTTAAATCCCGAGAATGACTATGCCGTCAAAGATTTAGAAAAAGGCTTTTGCCAACTTAGCTTAGGCACCTTATTGAAATTCACTTTAAAAGCATGTTATTAGGAATGCTCTCGTACTCACTCACTTGCTTAGGCCCAGGTAAAAGGGTCGGTCTTTGGGTACGGGGTTGCAAGAGAAACTGCCCAGGGTGCATCTCTCCGACCTTTCAAAAATATGATTCCCAATATGATGTTGAAGTAGGGGAGTTATTAAGTAAAATCATCGGCAAATCCCCTTCGGATTTAAGAATAACCATCTCCGGAGGAGAGCCATTCGACCAAAAAGATCTTCTCCCTTTATTAAAATGTTTGAGGGAGAATGGCTTTTATGACATCCTGGTTTATACCGGTTATCGATTTGAGGAATTATATGCCGACCCCCAAAAGAGAGAATGCCTTTCTTATATCGATGTTTTAATTGATGGTCCTTATATTCAAGAACTAAACGACAACCACGCCTTAAGAGGTTCATCTAATCAAAGAATCATTTTCCTAAATGAAGGATTGGCCGAGGAATATAAGCCTCAGATCGAAGGCGAGAGGAAATTCCAACTCGAACAAGTCGAAAACGGAACGTTCAATTTCTATGGAATCCCTCCAAAGGGGCTGGATTTTAAAACCATCAACGAAGATTTAAAATGATTTAACATCCTTCGACCAATTTGAATTATCATTAAATAAAGATGGATGAAGAAAAGAAAAGAAACATAGCTACTTGGATCGGCCGGGCGGCGAAAATCATCGACGCCACGAGCAAAGTAGGAGCCGAAGTGGCGACTACTTTCCTTTTCGACCGCCGGCAGCTCGACCCAGAAAAGTATAAGAAAACCCTCAATTATCTTTTATATCTCAACCGTGATGATTTCCCTTTGATGAAAGATAGAAAAGATTATTCTTTCATGTCGGGGAAGAATCGCTTGGTCGGACATTATTATCATGTTGAAAACGCGAAAGCCTTGGTGATATATGTTCACGGCATCGGTTCCTATAGCGATGATCTTAACGCTGCAGCCGAGAATTTCTTCATCGAAAGAGGCTATTCAGTTTTCGCTCTTGATTTAACGGCCTCTGGCTATAGCGAAGGCGAATCGATCGATGGCCTTCATCAAAGTGCCTATGATGTGGCCGCTTGTGTAAAAACCCTATCAAAACACCCATATTTCTCTAAATACCGCCTTTGCTTAGTAGGCCATTCCTGGGGAGCCTTCGGCGTTACGGCCGCCTTGAATTTCGTGGATGAGCCGGTGGCAATAGTGGAATTAAGCGGTTTCTATCAGCCTGACGTTGTCATGGTTTCCTTGGCTCATGGCAAGGCTGGATATTTCGCTGATTTAAATAAAAATTACCTTGATACCGCTAATGAGAATAGAAGTGGCAATGTTAATCCTTATCTAAGTGCCGTAGAAGGCATCAATAAAGCCTCAAAGACCCATATTCTCTTGGTCCATGGCACCCACGATCACGTCATCGATTATAAAAGAGCCTCAATAATATCTCAGAAAAGATACATAAAGAACCGCCATGTCGAGATTTTATCTAGAGACCGCGACCATGGTGATATCTTCTTCTCCTTAAACGCGATTGAAGCCGTTAAACAAGCTAGACAACTGGCAGAAACCATCTTATTGACCCCTTATAAGAAACTTGCGAAAGTTCCTTCCGATGTCCTAGAAGATTATAAGCTAAAGATTTCTCGAGCCGCGAATACCGAGCTCGACCAAGAACTATTTAACCATATCGATAATTTCTTAACCAAAGCCTTAAGATAATTGAGCAAAACTAAAAGAGGAGCGGCGCTCCTCTTTTATTATTTTTCCGCGCAAATCCCTTATGGATTATAAAGAATTGACGTTTGGAGAATAGACGTCGTAGGCTTCAACGGTGATCTCGAGGTTGCCGTTTAACATACGGAGGTCATCAATCATCTCCTTCTCTTCGGCGACGTTCTTTAAGGTGACCTTATAGGAAAGACGATACATCGAACCCATATTGGTGGTCTTGGCCTTCAATAAACGATGCTCAGAGGTGAAGTGGTTGAGGGTATCTTCAAAGACGGCATGGTAGTTGAGGTCTTCAGGGATGGTGATGATGAGCATTCTTTCTTCCTTCTTCTTAGTGAGACCGAAGATTGGGAGGAAGGTGAGGATGATGTAGATAACGGCCATGCCGATCATAAAGATGATGGCATAGGCAAGGTAGCCAGCCCCGAAGGCAAGTCCGCCCGCCATAGCAAGAAGGATGGCGATGATTTCTTCGGCGTTACCTTGAGCGGAACGGAATCTGACGAGGGCGAAAGCGCCGGAGACAGAAACCGCGGCTGCCACAGAGATGGCGTTATCGCTGGTTAAAGCGGTGATGATGCCGACAATTGCAGGAATGATGGCGATTGTGATATAGAAGCGGGCCGAACTCTTCATTCTCAGAGAAAGAAGGAAGCTGGCGAGGAGGCCGGTGCCGATGGCGGCGCCTAACATTGCGAACATTTCGCCGACTGTGGCGCCAGTTGAGGAGAAGATTGAATTAAACATTTTTTTGTTTCCTTTCGATTGTGTGAGTGATTTTGAATGCGGCGCCGACTTTCGAGATCGATTGTTTTACCGCTTTAATCTCATCGAGAACTTTTACTAGCCATAAGGGATAGGCCCCTAGGACTTTGATTTCGACGATCGTCTGACCGTCGGGGAGAATCGGTTTGCCTTCTGGATCTTTGAAGAAGGAGAAGTCATAATCGCGATACCGAGGATTGTAGTCAATCGTCAATCGGAGATTGCCGTCGACTTCGAAGTAGGCCTCTCGATCGACGATGATGTTATATGCAGGAGTGAGGGGATTATAGATTTTCGAGAAGTAACTTAGTTCTCGAGCGATCTGCCCCGCTCCGGCTGGGGCACCGTTCTGGAAGAAGGCATCAGCCTGCTGAACGGTGAGGGGAACTCTTCTTTTATAGACAACTCCCGCATATTTTCGTTTTAGTTCCAAGAACACGGTTGTGGTTTCGCTTTTCGGAACCCCATAGCTTCTGAGACGGATTTTCTCTTTGAATGGCGGTTTATCCAGCGAACGACGTATCAACCGATAGGAAGGAGTGTCGTAATAGATGGATTGGATGACGCTTCGACCATATTGGTCAAGCTTCATATGCGATGCCATTTTTTCTTTCAGCGCTTCCGTTTGTTCTTTGGTGAGTATGTATTTGATTTCTACTCTTTCAAAGACATTGCCTGCCATCAGTTACCTCCTTTCCACATAGTATTAACGTTTTAAAACGTGATTTTATTTATAATTGGACCTTTAAAATGAAATCGTTGTTTTCTCCATAGCAGTAAATCCTTCCGCCATGGGCCAAGACGATTTCTTTGGCGATCGATAATCCGATGCCAGAGCCATCGCTGACGGCGACGCGGGCATCGTCGCTTCTATAGAAGCGGCCAAAGACTTCGTCATGGATGCCTTCTTCGAATTCCGCAGTATCGTTTCTTTCAATCAAGACGATGCGGTCTTCGACTTTTTCAAGGGATAGGCTGATCTTCGATTTCGCGTATTTTCTAGCGTTATCGAGGATGATTTCCACTAGTTCATGGATGTTGGCTTGATTGCCGTTATAGACAATTCCATCTTGGATTTTCACGTCAAATCCTTTCTCTTTTAATGATTTTTGGAAAATTCCAGCTTGTTCACTAACTAAAGATGAGAGATCGAAATCGGTTTTTTCTAGCTTCCCTCCTTCATCAAGGACAGCTAAGGTATTTAGAGATCTGACCATTTTGGTCAGGATATCGACTTCCTTGGCGATGATGCGGGTGCTTTCGGATTCCCCATGCTCCATCTCAATGATCTCATCGTTAGCGGAGATGATGGTGAGAGGGGTCTTCATCTGATGCGAGGCATCGGAGATGAATCTCTTTTGGGATTTTTGGGAATCTTCGATTGGCTTGACTAATCTCTTGGAGACCAAGACGGCGATGCCGAAGGTCACCAAGGTTCCAGCGGCTAAAACGATGATTGAAGTGATGAGGAATGTTTTGCCTGGATTAAGTTGACGGCTGT
>JAIKYF010000058.1 GCA_024683495.1 Bacilli bacterium | reverse complement strand
AGGATGGAAGCGATGATTAAATGCTTCTTGAATGTTTTTTCCATAGGAACATTATAATCAAAACGTTTCCTTAAAGGAAACTCTTCTTCTTTAAGGGAAGAGAAAATATAATTAAGGGCATGAAAAGCTTTTTGGTATTTGGGGTCAAGCGCCTCTTCTTCATCTTGTTAGCGGCAATAATCGTGATGGGCTTAAGTAGCGTGGCCCTCATCCTCTTCGCCTATTTCCTTTCTTTGCACTTCCTCTATTTCTTCGCCGCCTTCTCGCTTTTCTTCTTCGCTTGGCTCATCTATTATCAGCAGGCGACCTGTCGAAGCGAATTCAAAAAATACGATTTTGCGACCTTAAAGGAAGTCGATTGCGTTTTGACATTCATCGATGAGGAAGGACGAATCAAGAAGACTTTCTATGGGGAATATAAGCTAGAGAATGGGGAGATGAAAACCGGGAAATTGATCGCTTATTTCTTCCCTAAAGACCATGAAACCTATAAAGAAGGAAGCAAGGTCAAAGGCTATCTCACTTCCACCGGAGAGCTTCTCCTCAAGAATAAGCAATAAAATAAAAGAATCGATAAAATCTATCGAATCAAAAAAATGGATCATCGAGAGGATGATCCATTCTTTTTATTTCACCATCTTGTCCCACTTCTCAATCTCTTCTTTGGAAGGGACATAGACATAGGGGACGTTTCTAAGGAGGCCTTTATAATCGAGGCCATATCCGACGAGGAATTTATCTTCGTTGAGGGTTTTGCCGACGAAGTCGATCTTGATCGGGACTTTTCTTTTGCAGATCTTATCGAACAAAGCCACGACGATGATCTCTTTGGCCCCCATTTGCTTAAAATGGTTGACTAAGAAATTCATGGTGATGCCCGAATCGATGATGTCTTCGACGATGATGAGGGTCCTTCCCTCGATTCGATGGGAGACATCGCGTTTGAAGGTGATTTCCCCCGTTGAGGAAGTCCCTTCCCAAGAACGGACTTGGACGTAATCGGTGAGGACATCCATCTTAAGTTGGAGCATCAGCTCCACCATGAAATTGATGGCCCCTTTCATGACGCAGATCATCAAAGGGACGTCATTAAGATTCTCAAGACGCTTCTTGAGTTTCATGGCGATATCCTCACAGGCTTTGAGGATCTCTTCATGAGACATGACCATTTCCACCATCTTAGCCCCTCCTATTATCTTATTAACGATTATAAACTATTATTTGCGGGATAAAAGTGGCCTTTTGAGCATTAAAAAGCCCCTAGGAGGGATTTTTTCTCTATCTAGGGGCTTTAAGGTTAGGCTTTGATGGCGGTGATGAGGGTGTCGAGATCGAAGATTCCGCTTAAGTCAGTCATCGCGATATCGGGGGTGACGCCGGCATCGTTGGAGGTGAAGACGCCGTTTTCTTTCTTGCCGAGGATGGTGTTGCAGGCATAGCCGATGATATCACCAGTCGGGAGGAAGACGTTGCCGACGACGCAGTTGCCGCCGCCAGAAGTCTGGCCGACGATTTTGGCTAAGCCATCTTTTTTGGCATAGTATGGGAGGGCGTTGCCGCAGGAGAAGGAGGAATAGGTCTCGACGATGTAGAAGTTATATTTTCCGCCGAATCCATCTTTGGAATCGAAGACTCCATCGGCATTGGTGTCGACTTTATAGTATTCTTCGCTATAGGTGTCGGTCTTATAGATTCTATCGGTTACATGGGCCACTCCGCCATTGGAGATGAAGCCTAAGCTTTGGACTAAGGCATCAGCGGCCCCGCCAGGGTTATCGGCCAAGTTGATGATGACGTTTTTGATGGCGGCGTCGGCTTGGATTCTCTGGAAGGAATTATAGAGGATGGCGTAGGTGCTGGAGGCATCGGTGGAGCCTGGGGCTTTGTTATTCAAGGCCGAGGCCGCGAAGTTCGGGATGTAGATCATAGCCGTATCGTCTTTGGATTGATAGACTGGGAAATATTGCGCGCCGAGTTTTTTAAGAGTCGCATTCTTGTATTCCAACAAGGCTTTGTCGCTAGCGATCATCTTGGCGCGGCGTTCCCCGACGTAATATTTGGCGGGAACGGTCTTGCCATCAGGAGCGAAGAATTTGCCTTTGCAGGAGAAATTGCCAAAGCGGAAGGAGTTATGGTCTTCATCCATGCCCTTATAGATGAATTGGCTGATGGCATCGCTGACGGTGTTGGCGTTAGTGGACAATAATCCTGCTTCAAAGCCTTTATCTTTGAGGTAAGACTTATAGTCGCTGATGCCCTTTTCCACCGATAAACCGCAGAAATTATCGAATAGGAAGGTGAGGACGTTGTAGTTATATTTGGCGAATCCCTCACTGTAGGAGGATTTAGTCTGATAAGCTCCGCCATAGAAGGCTTCACCTGCGGGAGTGAGCTTACCATCCGCGTAGAGGTTATCGGGAGAGCCGGCGAAGATGAAGGAGCCATTATAGCCAAAGGCGACCTGCCCAGCGGTCATGGTGGCGGCGAGGGCGGTTAAGGGAGCGAAGGGATATTTTTCCCCATTGGCCTCAACAGGGAAGATGTCAAAGCCGTATTTGGCGAAGTCGAAGACAGTTTTTTGGCCCGTCTTATCGCTCCTAGAGGCATTCGCATCGAAGGAGATGAAGTCGGGGGATAAGGAGATTCTGGTCTTATTGGGTGAGACTGGATTCAGCAAACCCTCATAATTGGTGACTTCAATTTTATCGGAGTTGACGTCGAAACTGATTTCATAGGAGCTGCTCTTATAGGTGAAGACCCCATTTTGCTCGCTTCTAGAAAAGGGGACGACGGTTGGGTCGATGAAGTTTTCGGGGGCCACATAGACGATGTCAGGCTCACTTTCCTTATAGCCGATGGTGACTTGTGAGACCGTGACTGGGGCCGCGGTCGAGGACGCGAATTTGATTTCGACGTTTTTGAAGACCAATTTATCGGATGCCGGCGCGGATGATTGTCCGCAGGCTGGCAAGATCCCCAAAGCCAAGGTCAAGGCAATGGGAGCGAAGATTTTGAGATGTTTTTTCAAGGTGATTTCCTCCTCAAGCACCACTATATTACAATTTTTATTGTATTGCATAAAAATCGTCAAGAAAGCGGTTTCTTTGTTTTATAGTAAAAAGCCTCTCCCGAAGGAAAGGCTTTTCTATTAGATAACGAGGTTGACGATGCGGCCTTTGACGACGATGATCTTGCGGATGCTCTTGCCGGCGATGAAGGATTGGACCCTTTCGGAGGCTAGAGCCTTTTCTTTGATTTCCTCTTCGGAATCATCGACGCCGATCTCGATCGTGTCGCGGGGCTTGCCGTTGACGGAGACCGCGATTTTCACGGTTTTGACGACAAGCATCGCTTCATCATAGGTCGGCCACTTCTCATAAGTGAGGGATTCATTATGGCCAAGTCTCTCCCACATCTCCTCCCCGATGAAGGGGCAGACGCAGGCGAACATCTTGACGAAGCCCTCTAGATATGGCCGATATAGGGATTTGGCCTTATAGCATTCGTTGACGAAGACCATCATCTGGGAGATGGCCGTATTGAAGCCAAGGGATTCGAAGTCGGAAGTGACTTTCTTGACGGTCGAATGATAGACGAAATCGAGCTCATGGGAATTCTCATTCACGATCTTGCTCGAGAATTCCTCTTCATCGATGAGGCGATAGACGCGGTCGATGAATCTTCTCGCCCCCTCTAAGCCATCGGTCGACCAGGGCTTACGGTCTTCAAGCGGTCCGGCGAACATCTCGAATAAGCGGAGGGAATCGGCCCCGTGGCTTTCGATGATGTCATCGGGATTGACGACGTTGCCTCTGGATTTGGACATCTTTTCGCCATTGGCGCCCAAGATGATGCCTTGATGGAAGAGCTTTTTGAAGGGCTCATCGCAGTTGACCACTCCGATATCATAAAGGAATTTATGCCAGAATCTTGCATAGAGAAGATGAAGGACGGCATGCTCGGCCCCACCGATATATAAATCGACGGGGAGCCAATGATCAAGAAGCTCCTTGGAGGCGATTTCTTTTTCGTTATGGGGATCGATATAGCGGAGATAATACCAGGATGAACCGGCCCATTGGGGCATGGTGTTGGTCTCTCTTTCGACTTTCTCTCCGTCAATCACTGGGTGAAGCCATTCTTCAGGGGCTTTGGAAAGAGGGGGTTTGCCATCTTTGGTTGGCTGATAATTATCCATCTCGGGGAGGGTGAGAGGAAGCTCATCTTCCTTGACGGGGTGCTCTTTTCCATCAGGGGTCTGATACATTGGGATGGGCTCTCCCCAATATCTTTGGCGGGAGAAGATCCAGTCTCTCAATTTGAAGTTGACGACCTCTTTGCCTTTGCCAAGAGTCTCAAGTTTCTTGGTGATGGCTTTTTTGGCCTCGGGAATATCTAAGCCGTCGGCGAAAGCCGAATTGATGTGCTTGGCATCTTCTTCCATGGCCTTTTCGGAGATGTCGCCTTCAAGGACCTGGATCATATTGAGATTATGGGCTTTGGCGAAATCGTAATCTCTTTGGTCATGGGCGGGGACCGCCATGACGGCGCCGGTGCCATAGGCCCCTAAGACGTAGTCGGCGACATAGATCGGGATTTGCTTGCCATTAATGGGATTGACGGCAAAAGCCCCGGTGCTGACGCCGGTTTTCTCTTTGGTGGCCGTGCGGTCGAGGTCCGATTTATGGGTGGCGGCCTCGACATAGGCCTCCACTTCTTTTCTTTGCTCTTTGGTGGTGATGATCTTCACTAAGGGGTGCTCAGGAGCCAAGCAGCAATAGGTGCAGCCAAAGAGGGTGTCGACTCTCGTGGTGAAGACTTTGAAGGAGAGGGTCGAGAAAGCGACGGCGAATTCGATTTCCACTCCGGTGGAGCGGCCAATCCAATTCTTCTGCATCTCGAGGGTGGATTTCGGCCAGTCGAGATTTTGGAGGTCTTCCTCCAATCTAGCGGCGTATTCGGTGATTTTGAGGACCCATTGACGCATGGGCATCCGGATGACGGGGTAGCCGCCTCTTTCGCTTTTGCCATCGATGACTTCCTCATTGGAGAGGACGGTCCCTAGCTCTGGGCAGAAATTGACGGGGATATCATCGACATAGGCCAGATCATGCTCATACATCTTTAAAAAGATCCATTGCGTCCACTTATAATAATCGGGATCGCAGGTCGCGAATTCCTTCTCCCAATCATAGGAGAAGCCCAAGGATTGGATCTGATCTTTGAAGTGGGCGATGTTTTTCCGCGTGAAGATGTCGGGATGCTGATTGTTTTGGATGGCGAATTGCTCGGCGGGTAAGCCAAAACCATCCCATCCCATCGGATGAAGGACGTTAAAGCCTTGCATTCTTTTCATTCTCGCGACGATGTCGGAGGCCGTATAGCCTTCGGGGTGGCCGACATGGAGGCCTTGGCCCGAAGGATATGGGAACATATCGAGCGCGTAGTATTTGGGTTTATTGAAGTCGTGGGTGTCGCAGGCGAAGAGATTCTTCTCTTCCCAGATCTTCCTCCACTTCTTCTCGATTGCTTTATGATCGTAGGACATAATGTGCTCCTAAGTGTTGTGGGCGCCTAAAGAGGGCGCGTGAAGAATATTGTATAAAATTTTTACTTCTTGTATAAAGAGAGATAATTTTCGGCGGAAGTTCTCCAAGAATGGTCTTTCTCCATCGCCTGGTGGGCGACTTGGTAGTACTTCTTCTGATCGCAAAATAGCCGTCTAGAGATCTCGAAGGCGTAGTCTAGACCACCCTCGTCATAGTCATTGAAGCCGATGCCATCGGCTTTTTCGAGGTTGGTCTCATCATAGCCTTCGACGGTGTCTTTTAAGCCACCGGTGTATCTGACGATAGGGAGGGTCCCATATTTCTGGGCGATCATCTGGGAGATGCCGCAGGGCTCGAATAAGGAGGGCATCAAGAAATAGTCGCATCCGGCATAGATCATATGGGAGATCTCATTGTTGTAGCCGATATAGATGCCAAGGGTATCGGGGAATTCTCTCCTTAATTCCTCGAACTTCTGCTCTAGATCATATTCCCCGCTTCCTAAGATGATGGCGGAGGCTCCTTTGAGGAGGGCCCTTCTTAAGGTGGGGAGAAGGATATCGATGCCTTTTTGCCACGAGAGGCGGGAGACTAAGCCATAGACTGGGCCTCCATACCACTTGATGTTGAATCTTTTGAGCAAGGCTTCCTGATTGATGTGCTTAGCCTCTTCAAGGTTCTTCTTATCGAACTTTTTGGCGATGTAGGGATCATGTAGGGAATCCCATTCATCGTAATCGATGCCGTTGAGGATGCCGTAGAAGTCGTCTTTGCGGAGTTCGAGGATGCCATCAAGATTCTGGGAGAGGCCAGGATGAAGCAATTCTTCCCGATGGGTGGGCGAGACGGTCGTGATGATGTCGCTATCGACGATGCCAGCCTTCAAAGTTGAGACCTGGTCTTCGAAACGGACGCGGCCGGAGAAATATAGATCGTCGCTTAAAGAGAAGAAATCCCCGAGGAAATAGCGGTCGAGATAGCCCTTGAAGGCGGGATTATGGATAGTTAAGACCGTCTTGAGGTTTTGATAGATGGGATCGTTGAATCTTTGCTCTTTGATGAGGGTCGGGATGATGGCGGCTTGCCAATCATGGAGATGGAGGACGTCGGGCTTGAAGTCGATATGACGGAAGAGCTCGACGGCGGCTAAGGCAAAGAAAGCGAATCTTTCCCCATCATCGCCATAGCCATAGAAGTCGTTGCGGTCGAAATAATAGGGAGAATCGATGAGATAGAATTTCACCTCGTGGAAGGAGATGGTATAGATTCTCACTTCGAATTGCCTCCAGGCCATCGAAAGAGGATAGCTAGTGAGGAATTTGGTCTTGATGCCATGATCTTTGATCCGGCGGTAATACGGCATGATGATGCAAGCCTCATGCTTAAGGGCGGCGTATTCTTTGGCAAGGGAATACACCACATCGGCCAATCCGCCGGTTTTGGCGAGAGGATTGGATTCCGAGGCGATCATCGCGATTTTCATAGAAGGGCTCCTTGCTTGATGTAGATGATGTTCTTGGGATCGCCAGCCACGGTGTGACGGGCGGTGACGATGACGTATTTGTCGATGACAAGGTCACGGAGGGTGACTTCTTGGCCGACGGAGACGTTCGAAAGGATGATGCAGCGATTGACTCTCGCCCCTTTGCCGATCTTGACGTTACGGCAGATGATGGATTCGGTGACTTCCCCATCGATCTGGCAGCCATTGGAGATGAAGGAGGAGGTGACGCTGGCGTGCTCGCCGTATATGGCGGGTGGGGTATCATGAGTCAGGGTGTAGATGGGCCAGTCAGGCTTAAAGAGGGTCTCGGCGACGTCTCTATTAAGAAGCTCGAAGGAATGGCGGACGTAGGTCTCTAAGGAGTCGAAGCATCTGGCATAGCCTTCATAAGGAGCCGAATGGACCTTCTTTTTCTTGGTCTTGACGTAGTGGGCGATCATGTTCTTTAAGCCAAATGAGGCATCGACGGTCACGCGGTCGGCGATCATCTGGGCGAGGGTCTCACGGTTGATGATCCAGATTTGGAGGGAGACATTGCCCACTTTGCGCTTGCCGGAATTCTTCACGATGTCTTGGACATAGCCTTCTTCGTCGATATCGAGAAGATAGGCGGATCTCCAGTCTTTATCGGCGTTTCTGATTTTCTGATAGACGATGGTGATCTCCTCTTTTCTAGCGATGTGTTCTTCGATATAGGGGCGCAGATCGATATTGGTGACGATATGGGGGGATTGGAAGACGATCAGAGAGGCGTCGGAATCATATAAGACCCAATCGTTTTCGACGATGTTGTTGATGTCGGTGTTATAGGCGGGGTTGAGTTGGCCTTTCTCATTGTAGAAGATGGTCTCCCTTCCGATTTTGGTGTTGGAGACGAAGCTCATCATGTTCCCCATATGCTTAAGCATGGAACGTTGATGGTCTTTGATGAGGATGCCGACGTTATTGATGCCGGAATTGGTGAAATTGGAAAGGGCGAAGTCCGCGAAGGCATAACGTCCTAAGAATGAGGTTGAGGCCAAGGGGCGGGAGGAAGTGAGTTCTCCGAGCTCTCCGCTATTATGGCAATCCAAAAGTCCGATGATACCTTTCATTTTTATTTACCAGCCTTTCCGTTGACGTATAAGACGATCCCATCGTTTTCGAGGTTGATGTCCTCGTTTTTCCCCACTAAGGTATCCGGGCCGATGATGGCGTCTTCGACGCGGGCCCCTCTTTCGATGTGGGCCCCGTTCATGATGACGGTGTTTTTGCAAGAGGCGCCTTCTTCGACCACCACTTCGCCTGAGACGACGCAGTGTTCGATGGAACCTAAGATGGTGGCGCCCTGATTGACTAAGGAGTCTTTGACTTCGGCTCTTGGGCCGATATATTGCGGAGTCGAATTGGCATCTTCCGAATAGATCTTGTTAGAGCCTTGGACGGTATAGAGATTGGTGGTCGGATCGCCAGATAAAAGCAAATCCATGTTGGCTTCGTGGAGGGAAGTCACGGTGCCGACGTCCTTCCAATAGCCTTGGTAGGTGTAGGCGACCATCTTTTTGCCGTCTTTCATCATCTTCGGCATGATGTTCTTGCCGAAGTCGTGATCGCTGTCGGGGTCTTTGTGGTCGGCGACGAGCTCCGCCCTAAGGACCTTATAGGGGAAGATATAGATACCCATGGAAGCGAGATTGGAGACTGGCTTCTTGGGCTTTTCCTGGAAATCGGTGATGTTGTCGTTCTCATCGGTGACGAGGATGCCGAATCTTGAGGCTTCCTCGATGGGGACCGGATAGACGGCGATGCAGCAATCGGCATGCTCCTCGATGGTTTTCTTGAGCATCTCGAGGTAGGTGCAGGAATAGATGTGGTCGCCCGAGAGGATGAGGACGTATTCAGGATCGACTCTATCGAGCCAATCGATATTCTGATAGATGGCATCGGCGGTCCCTAAATACCAGTTGCTTCCTTCGTCGGTTTGTTTGGGGGTGAGTACCGAGGTGAGGGAACGGACGCCATTAAGGCCCCACTTCTCGCCATTTCCAACGTAGGTGTTGAGTTCACTTGACTCATATTGGGTGAGGACACCAACCGAGGTGATATCCGAATTGGCGCAGTTGGAAAGAGGGAAATCGATGATGCGGTATTTGCCTCCATAACTGACGGCCGGCTTGGCGATTTTCTTCGTCAAGGCTTGCAGGCGGGTTCCTTTTCCGCCCGCCAAAATCATTGCAGCGATCTTTGTTGACATAAATATTGCTTGTCTAGGCTCCTTTCTTTTAGTGTAACACACTAAATGAAATAACGGGCGCGAAACTTGCTAAATTTGGCCGATTTTACCCTATAAGAAATATTTTGTCACTTAGCGGACGAAAATGTTTGCTCTAAGCGCGGGTGCGTGTTATATTTTAAGTCGCGATTTTCTCGCGATGTGAGGTGATATTATGTCAAGAAAGTGTCCTATTACCGGAAAAGGCCCAATGTCGGGCAACAATAGAAGCCACTCGGTCCGCGCCACTAGAAGAAAGTGGAACGTCAACATGCAGAAGCATGTCATCGAGATCAATGGCCAAAAAGTCGAAGTCAAGATGAGCTCTCGCGCTTATCGCACTTTGATGAAATCCACCAAGACCAAAGCTGAATAAGCTCTTTTCCTATTTTGAAATAGCGGGCCCCGAGAAGGAGTCCGCTTTTTTAGGTTTTATCGAATGTTTTTTTGGATATTTTCTCTCTAGTGCATACCTAAGAGGAAGAAACCTAGATGAATCACCGCCTGCCCTAAGGCAAAGACGATGATGGAGATCTCCTCATTGAAGGCGAGAGGGAAGAAAGAAGGCCTAACAAAGGAAGTCGAGCCATCTTCATTGGTGACCTTCTCGAGGCGGTCCCATCTTTTGAGGCCGGGATTGAATAAGAGGCCGATCTCCGATAAGGCGAAGAAGAAAGAGAGGATCGGGAAGAGGTAATGGAGGGAATTGTTGGTCCCATGGAGGAGGCCATTCTGCTTAATCAGGGATAACATCATGATCCCATACATCGAGAAGGATGCGGTCGCGAGGGTCGCATAGATGATATAAATCACCAAGAAAAGCTTCGGGCTACGCGGGCGAGCGCCTATGACCATATATAATAAGGCGACGATGGAAAGGAAATTGACCATCATGATCCCGAAGATATAGCTTCTTAGGCCTTCGATCTCACTATAGGTCGAGGTGAGATAGAATGGCAAGAAGCCGAAAAAGACGGCGAAAAGGAAGAAAACGATCGTCTGAACGATTCGCTGAGACTTTTTCTTTTCTAAGAGAAGCTCATAAGGAAAACGGCTGAGGAGATGGACGTCTTTCTCCTCGTTTTTTAGTCCCTTTAGCCCTAAGACATAATAAACGAACAAGAAAACAAGGGCCAAAAGGGGGAAGATTAAGATCAAAACTGGGCTCATAAGCCTAAAAGCCTCCGACATCTATCGAGGAAGTCCTCGTGGCCATAGAGATAGCTTCCGGCCACCAGAAGATCGACCCCGGAGGCAATCGCCTCTTTTCCCGTCGTCTCATTGATGCCCCCATCGACTTCGATGATGGCCCGGGCTTTTCTTTCTATTAGAAGAGATTTGACTTTTCTGATTCTTTCTAGAGATTCGGGGATGAATTTCTGGCCGCCTTTACCAGGCTCGACCGACATGATCAAAACTAGATCGACTTCTTCTAGATATGGAAGCAGGTCCTCGACGGGGGTCAGGGGCTTGATGGAGATGCCGACTTTCACCCCACTAGAAGAAATGAGGGCAATGGTTTTATGGACTTCTTCCTCGTCTTTGCAGGCCTCAAGATGGAAAGTCAAAATATCGGCCCCGGCCCTAATGAAATCAAGCGCGTGATGATAGGGATCGGCGATCATGATGTGGACATCATTGATCAAAGGTGAGACTTTCGTCAATTCCCCCACTTCCGCTGCGCCGAGAGTTTTCGCCGGAACGAAAACCCCATCCATCACATCGAGATGGATAAAGTCGGCGCCGCCTTTTTTGGCCAAAGCGATCTCTTCGTTGAGCCGAGAGTGATCGGCCGCCAAAATGGAGGGCGATAGATTAGGGTAACTTAAGGAAAGTAAATCAACTGCCATACTATTTAAAGCCGAATAAACGAGCGAAGAAATTCCTCTTTTCCTTGAAGGCATCGGGGTCTTTCATCGTTTCCTCGATGGCATCGTGGAATTCCTTGGCGGATTTATAGCGGTCCTCGGGTCGCTTGCGGCACGCTTTGAGTATGATTCTATCTAAGGATTTAGGGATGGAGGGGATGATGCGGCTAGGCTCTGGGAAGTGCTTCTTGATCTGGGCGATGGCCACTTCTTCGGGATTGGGGCCGTCGAATGGGATGGTGCCGGTCAGGATCTCAAAGAAGACGATGCCCATCGAATAGATGTCGCTGCTGACGCCAGAGGCCCCGCCCATCAAGGTTTCGGGGGCGGTGTAATAGACCGTGCCCGTGATGGCGTCGTCCTTATTCTTCTCTCCTAAGGGGGAGGAGATGCCGAAATCGGCGATTTTGATGGAACCATCGGGGAGATAGAAAAGATTGTCGGGCTTGATGTCCCGGTGGATGATGCCGTGCTCATGGACATATTGGATGCCTGAGGTCAGCTGCAGCATCACTTCGCAGGATTCTAGAGGGGGGAGATTATGGCCTGAGACGATGTTCAATTTATCTCTAAGGGTTCTTCCAGAGACGTATTCATTGGCCATGTAAGGCCTGCCATCGACTTCCCCTTGGCCATAGACTTTGACGACATTGGGGTTATTCAAAGAGGCCGCGGCGATGCATTCGCGCTTAAAACGCTCGACGTTGCGCTTATCGTTCATCATGTCCTCACGCATGATTTTGATGGCGACGGGATGGTGGTCGATGATGTCTTTGGCCTCATAGACATCGGCCATGCCCCCATGGGCGATGCGGGAGGTGATTAGATACCTGCCGTCGATTTTCTGACCTAGCTCAATCATGGTGGATGCTCTCCCAATAGGCGATGCCGACATTGTCGGAGCCGCCGTTGTTGTTGGCCTCGATTATGAGGCTTTTGACTTTCTGGTCGACCCTTTCATCGGTGAGGCAGATGGATTTGATCTCTTGCTCGGAGACTTGGTTATATAAGCCATCGGAGCAAAGGAGGATCGATTCCCCATGATATTCGATGATATCGATGTCGAGGGACACCGAGGGATAGATGCCTAAGGCGTTCATGAGGACGTGGCGTTCGGGATGGGTCTTGGCTTGCTCGGTGGAGATTTGCTTGGTGTCGACTAAGTATTTGACGTAGGTTTGGTCGGTGGTTAATTGACTGATGGCCTCTTCGGTGATGGTATAGAGGCGGGAATCGCCGATATTGGCGATAAGTAGCCTCTCATCAGAGAGCAAGGCCACGACCATCGTGGTCCCCATCCCTTGGCAAGAGGGATGCGATTCCGCATAGCTATAGATGGCGTGGTTGGCGATGCGGGCGGCTTTGGTGATCCAGAGTTTATCGAGATAGGACCACTTGTTTTTCTTCTTGGCCTTGAAGGAATCGCGGAGGGATTCGATGGCGATTTTGGAGGCGAGGTCGCCTTTGGAGGCCCCACCCATGCCGTCGCAGACCGCCATGAAGACCTCATCGCTCGTATTGAGGACGACGATGGCTTGGTCTTCGTTGTCGGTCCGGGTTTTTCCGATATCCGTCTTGAAGGCGAAGGTTCCTTTCAGTTTGCGCTCTTT